>NZ_ANAX01000379.1 GCF_000341065.1 Nocardiopsis halotolerans DSM 44410
TAGAACGGCGTGGCCGCCGGCGCCGTGGCGAACAGGCAGGCGAAGGCCACCACGAGGTCGGCGACGAGCAGGCGCCAGGTCCGGTACCGGGGGCGGGCGTAACCGCGGGTGGTGACCAGCGTCCACCCGGCCATGACCGCCAGCACCGCCCACGCCAGCCAGGGCCGTGACAGGGGCTCGTGGTGCTGGACGGCGAGGAACAGGGCGTAGACCAGGGACGCTGCGCGGAAGACGGCGATGGCGCGCCAGAGGGGGACGTCGAAGCCCAGGGGTCAGACCACCGCCCCGTTGTCGGGTCCGCCGTCGCCGGGCGGACGGGAGTCGGTCATGCGCAGGATGAGCACGACGAAGCTGACCAGGAAGACCAGCACCGCGACGAACATCAGCCAGTTGGGCAGGTTGATCCCGAGGAAGGCCGCGCCGAACACCAGGACCGGCGCGCCCAGCAGCCCGAACCAGGAGGCGATGCCCACCCGATCGCCCTGGAGCAGGGGCGGCGGCGGTGGCGGCTCGTAGTGGCCCTCCAGCTCGTCCTCGGCCCGGCGGCGCGCCTCCCTCTCGGCCGTGTCGCCGTCCTCCCCGTCTCCGTCGTCCCCGGCGGCCCCTCCGGCCAGGAGGTCGCCGGCGGAGGGGGAGCCGTGCCCCGGGGTGCTCAGGTTCTCGGCGTCGGGCCAGGCCGCGCGGCGGCGCTGGCCCGGGGTGTCGGCGTCGTCGTAGAAGCGGGCGACGAGGTCGTTCCAGACCGCGTCCTCGTCCGCGGGCTCGGCGGGCGCGGCGTCGGGGTCGACGTTGTCGGGCGGCCCGTCCAGCAGATCGCCGCCCACGGGGGTGTCGGAAACCTCGTGCGCGGCGGAGGACTCGCCGCCCTCCTCCTCGGCCTCGGGGCGGGGCTCACCGCGCGGGGCCAGCAGGTCGGACGCGGCACCGGGCTGTTGGTCCAGATCGGGAAGCTCCGCGCCCAGCACCCGTTCGGCGGCGGACCGCTCCTCGGCGTCCACGTACAGGTGGTCGGTGGGCGGGTCGTCGTCCTGGTCTCCCTCCGGGTCCAGGACGTCCTCGTCCAGGGGCACGGCGTAGGCCGCGATGCCGCTGCGCCGGAGCGCCTCCAGCATCAGGTCGGCGTGCGGGGGCGCGAGCAGGATCAGGGGAACGTAGGCGTCGGCGAGCAGGCCGTTGCCCCGACGTTGCGTCATCGGTCGGCTCCTTCCCCGCTTCTACTGTGCTCTCGCACGAAGGCGAGGCTCCCGTCGAGGATGACGGCGGCGTCATGATCGAGGGTCGCCACGTGGTAACTGTCGTGGAGCAGGTGGATCACCAGCCTGGTGTTGACCGCTCTCCTAGCGAGGATACGCAGACTCCGCGGTCCGACGACGTGGTCCTGGGTACTCCGGTAGGCCAGAATCGGCGCTCGCAAACCGGACATGCCCTCCTGAACTTCGCGCCACAGCTTCGGGAGTGTCGCCGCGGCGGCGGTGGGGACCCGGTCATAGCCGCCCTCGGTGGTGTCATCCTTGGAGATGTCGCAGGCCAGGCCGGGTGTGGAGGGCATGACACGCGAGACCAGACGGCGAACCGGGGCGATGACGGGCAGACGCCGGTCCTCCACGGTGAGGGAGGGGTTGACGAGCACGGCCCCACGTACCAGGTCGGGGTGCCTCTGCGCCAGGCGCAGGGTGAGGGCTCCGCCCATGGACAGGCCCATGACGAACACCTCCTCGCAGCGCGAGGCCAGGTCCAGCAGGGCCCGCTCGACCTCGGCGAGCCAGTCGTCGCTGGTCGTGAGGTTCATGTCCTGCCAGACCGTGCCGTGGCCCGGCAGGCGGGGCACCTCGACGCTGAGCCCGGCGGCGGCCAGGTGCTCGCCCCAGGGCCGCATCGAGTACGGGGAACCGGTGAACCCGTGGCAGAGCAGGACGCCGACCCCCGAACCGCGGTGGCTGAACGGCTCCGCGCCCGGGATCAGGGAGAGGGCGTTGGTCGGTCTCACGGAACGTCTCCAGGAATCATGCGGTGCGCGGTGGTGGGGGTGCGGGCTGGCCGGAGCGCGGGGGACGCGCGGGATCCCGATCCCGGGTCCTGCGGTGAGGCTAGCCGTTCGGCGGGCTGTTCGCCATGAGTGCACAGTAACGTTCCCGCCCCGCGCACCGGAGGGCAGGCACCCGTCACACGGGACGACTGAGTATCCTCTTCTGAGTCGGGGCGGCGCCCCGTTTGGGGGCACTTTGGCAGTTGCCCCCGTGCGGTGGGAGGATGGCGCACGTCAGGCGGCGGCTCCCCCGTGATCCTCCGGGCGCGAACCCTCCCTGGCGATGTCGGCCGAGCGGGACAGTGAATCGTGGCAGACCCTGCCCAGTGCTCCCCGCGTGTGCAGGGGTGATCTGAGCGATGTTCTACTGGGTGGTCAAGGCGATCCTGGGGCCGGTTCTGGCCGTGCTGTGGCAGCCGCGCGCCGAGGGCGTGGAGAACGTGCCGCGCCGCGGTCCGGCCATCATGGTCAGCAACCACCTGTCGTTCTCCGACCACTTCTTCGGTCCGCTGCCGCTGCCGCGCAAGATCACCTTCCTGGCCAAGGCCGAGTACTTCACCGGCACGGGCGTGAAGGGCCTGGTGAGTCGGGCGTTCTTCACCGGCGTGGGCCAGATCCCCATCGACCGCTCGGGCGGCAAGGCCAGCGAGGCGGCGCTGCGCACCGGTCTGAGGGTGCTCAAGCGCGGCGACCTGCTGGGCATCTACCCCGAGGGCACCCGCTCCCCCGACGGCAAGCTGTACCGGGGCCGTACCGGTGTGGCACGGCTGGCGCTGGAGTCCAGGGCGCCGGTGGTTCCGATGGCGATGATCAACCTGGAGAAGATCATGCCCCCCGGCCGCACCGTGCCCAAGCTGGGCGTGCGCCCCAAGGTCAGGTTCGGCAAGCCGCTGGACTTCTCCCGCTACTACGGCATGGAGCGGGATCCCCGCGTGCTGCGGGCTGTCACCGACGAGATCATGTACGCGCTGATGGAGATGTCCGGTCAGGAGTACGTGGACCGCTACGCCCAGTCGGTCAAGGCCGAACTGGAGGCGGAGGCCAAGGAGGCCCGTCGCGAGCAGCACGCCAGCGACAAGGACCGCCGGCGGACCGAACGCGCGCGACGCAAGGAGGAGCGCCGGGCCCGCCGCGAGGAGAGGCGTGCGGCGCGCAAGGGCAGGGGCGGCGACGCCGACGCGCCGGAGTGATCCCCACGAGGTGAACCGCGGGGTGGCTCCGACTCGCACGACGCCCCGAGCCCCGGAAACGGCCGACGGCCCCCGCGACGTGTGGACGTCGCGGGGGCCGTCGCGTGTCGCCGCGGGCCCGGTCGGCCGGTCGGGTCAGTGCCGGGCGAGGTCACCCGCGCCCACGATGCCCGCCTCGCCCCCGAGCTCGGCCAGGCGCACCTCGGCCAGGCGGCGGCCGGGACGGCCCGGGACGTGACGCGCGAAGGAGGCGCGGACCGGGTCCAGCAGGATGGCACCGGCGTCGGAGACGCCGCCGCCCAGGACGAAGCACTCGGGGTCGAGGATGGCGGCGAGGTCGGCCAGGCCGATCCCGGCCCAGTCGCCGACCGTGGCGAAGCACTCCAGGGCCGCCCTGTCGCCCTCCAGCGCGGCCTGGGTGATGACCTGGCCCTCGATCTGGTCGATCACGCCGTCGGCGAGCTTGAGCATGCGCTCGGCGGCCACCGGGTCGGTGAGCGCCAGGTCCTGGGCCTCGGCGACCAGGGCGCGACCGCTGGCGTACTGCTCCCAGCAGCCGTGGTTGCCGCAGGCGCAGCGGCGG
>NZ_ANAX01000380.1 GCF_000341065.1 Nocardiopsis halotolerans DSM 44410
CCTCCGCGGCCACGCCGTAACGGCCCCGGTGCAGGGTGCCGTTGAGCACCAGGCCGCCGCCGATGCCTGTGCCCAGCGTGACGCAGACGATGTGGCCGCTGCCGCGTCCGGCGCCGAACCGGGCCTCGGCCCATGCGGCGGCGTTGGCGTCGTTCTCGATGACCACGGGCAGCCCGACGCGTTCCTGGACGTGGTCCCGCAGGGGCTCGTCGCGCAGACCGAGGTTGACGGCGACCTGGACGGTGGCGCGGTCCTCGTCCACGAACCCGGCCACGCCCACGCCGACGGCACCGACGGCGCCGGACTCCTGCCTGCCGCGCAGCTCGTCGACGGCTCGGGCGACGACGTCGGCCAGACCCCGGGGGTCGTTGGAGGGAGTGGGGTACTTGACCTTGTCCAGGATCTGCCCCTCGGGGTCGACGACTCCGGCGGCGACCTTGGTCCCGCCGATGTCTACACCGATGGTCAGCATGAGGGCAGCTCCTTCGTACTTACGCCCGAACTCTGACATAAGTCTCAAGGTTCATGGCAAAGGTTTTTCAGATGATGCGTGCCATCCGATTAAACCAGGCACGAGGCCGCCCCGAACACCCCTGGGGTCGAACCGTGATCCCCCGCGGATCACCCCGCCGTGACCTGCCGACCGTCGCCTTCGGTGCCGTCTCCACCACGGTCCGTCCCGCCCTCCGGACGCGTTCCGGACCCGGCGTCGTTGCGCGTCTGCTCCAGGGAGCGCTCGAACACGTCCCACGTGCGGCCCACGGCCCCGGCAACGGCCAGTCCGGCACGCCCCAGGTGCCCGGCGACCTCGGGACCGGACGTGCGCACGATGTCGAGCAACTCCTCCAGCGGGGGACGCCGCTGCCCCGACTCCAGGCGGATGGCCTCCTCCCACACGTCTCCCTTGTCCGGGGGCGGCGAGACCACGGCTCCCACCCCCCGCTTGACCCCGGCCACCAGCAGCTTGCGCTGGAGACCGTCCACCAGCTTCAGCGCGTCGTCGATGAGGTCGGAGCCCTCGCCCCTTCCCTCACCCGCACCACCGTCGCGACCGGCGTTCTCCGTCATGTCCGTCTCCTCCTTCGCGCCGCGTTCTGCTTCACGGTAACCGGCGACGGACGGGGCGGGGAGGTTTCTCAGGGCAGGTTCAGGGACCAATCAGGGACGGGAGGAAGCCGAAGCACACGACTACGCGGAGTGAGGATATGGAAAACCGACAATCTTCCACGAAAAGTCCAGAAAGCGCGCCAATGTCACATACAACTCATGGTTCTCATGAGGTGCGCAAAAGCTACGCCGAGCGTATAGTCTCGCGTGCGTACGGGGGAGGAACCCGCACCATCGCCCTGACCTGCACGCTTCCGCGCCCTCCGGCGGCGGCGCGCGCACGGGGGCGGGCACGGCCCGCGTACGCGCCCGGCCCGGGGCGGGAACCACCGAGGAGGAACCACACCCGGCAGCACCGCCGCCCCGCCCCGGAGCGACCCAGGGTCACCGTTGGATACCGAACGACAGGGCGTTCTACTCACGAGTAGGGTTGTGTTGTTACGGTCATCACGTCCCGTACTACCCGAACCCGTACACGTCCAGGAGCACCACGTGCGCGAATACAGCTCTCCCGCGAAGGCTGAGATCTCCGACGACGCGCGGCTGACCGACACGCTCTACGCGCGCGCGTCCAGCGAGCCCAACGCCGTCGCCGCCCGCCGACAGAAGGCCGGCCAGTGGCACGACGTCACCGTGGCGGAGCTGCACGGCGACATCGCCGCGTACGCCAAGGCCCTGATCGACGCGGGCATCGAGCACGGCGACCGCGTCGCCCTGATGTCGCGTACCCGCTACGAGTGGACGGTCGTCGACTACGCCATCTGGTCCGTCGGCGGCGTGACCGTTCCGATCTACGAGACCTCCTCCGCCGAGCAGATCGAGTGGATCCTCTCCAACTCCGGGGCCAAGGCCGCCTTCGTGGAGACCGACGCCCACGCCGAGCGCGTCGAGTCGGTCCGCTCCGGGATCCCCGAGCTCGGTCCGATCTGGAAGTTCGACGGCCCCGAGTACGCCGAGCTGCGCGCGTCGGGCTCCGGTGTCGGCGACGAGACGCTGGAGAAGCGCCGCACCGCCGTCAGGGCCGACGACACCGCCACCCTCATCTACACCTCGGGCACCACCGGCCGCCCCAAGGGGTGCAAGCTCACCCACCGCAACTTCCTGTTCATCTCCCACAGCGCGCTGGAGGGCCCGGCCAAGCAGGTCCTACGAGGCAGGGATAACCCCTCCACCCTGCTGTTCCTGCCGCTGGCCCACGTCTTCGCCCGCTTCGTGCAGGTCATGGTCATCGAGGCCAAGGCCACCCTCGGCCACTTCCCCTCCACCGGACCGGAGCTGATCGAGCAGCTCTCGGTGTTCCGGCCGACCTTCCTGCTCGCGGTACCCCGCGTGTTCGAGAAGGTCTACACCAAGGCGGAGCAGAAGGCCACGGCCGAGGGCAAGGGCCGGATCTTCGGCGCCGCCGCCGACACCGCCGTCGCCTACAGCAAGGCGCAGGCCACCGGCCGGATCCCCCTCGGCCTCAAGGTGAAGCACGCCCTGTTCGCCAAACTGGTCTACGGCAAGCTCCTGGCCGCCCTGGGCGGCAACGCGGAGTACGCCGTCTCCGGCGGCTCCGCGCTGGGCGCGCGCCTGGGCCACTTCTTCCGGGGGATCGGATTCACCATCATCGAGGGCTACGGCCTCACCGAGAGCACCGCCCCCACCTCGGTGAACAGCCCCGAGTTCAACAAGATCGGCACCGTGGGCCAGCCCCTGCCCGGGACCACCATCAGGATCGCCGAGGACGGTGAGATCCTCCTCAGGGGCGACCACGTCATGGTCGGCTACTGGGAGAACGAGAAGGCCACCAGGGAGGCCTTCACCGAGGACGGCTTCTACCGCACCGGCGACCTCGGCACGCTGGACGACGACGGCTTCCTGAGCGTCACCGGACGCAAGAAGGAGATCATCGTGACCGCGGGCGGCAAGAACGTCGCCCCGGCCGTCCTGGAGGACCGTATCCGCGCCCACGCCCTGGTCAGCCAGTGCATGGTGGTCGGGGACAACCGCAAGTTCATCGCCGCGCTGGTCACGATCGACCCCGAGTCGTTCGCGCAGTGGCGGGAGGCCAACAACAAGAGCGGTGAGATCGCCGACCTGGTCGGGGACCCGGACCTGAACGCGGCCGTTCAGGAGGCCGTGGACAACGCCAACAAGGCGGTCTCCAAGGCCGAGGGCATCAAGAAGTTCAAGATCCTGCCCAGCGACTTCACCGAGGAGAACGGTCAGATGACCGCTTCCCTGAAGGTCAAGCGCCACGTGGTCAGCAAGCAGTGGAGCAAGGAGATCGACGACATCTACGCGGGTTGATCCCCGCGCCCGTCGCGCACGGTGAAGGCCGGTCACTCCCCGGGGGGACGACCGGCCTTCACCGTTTCCCCCGGCCGTACAGGCGTCTCACCGCGCCCGGGTACGCGTCCGGACGGTGGTGACGGCATGCCCGCCGTGCTCCTCCGCCCCGGACGGGGTCAGGGGCGCCCTGTGCCACTGCTCGGACGGCGGCCCCCCGAGGGACAGACGGGTGCGCCCCGGCGGGTGGCGCTGGACGGGCCCGCCCGGCTTCCGGGGAGCTCCGCGCCGGGGCGTACGCCCCGGCGGCCCCGTACCGGCGCCGACCGCGCACAACACGACGGACCCGGCCGCGGGACGCGGCCGGGTCCGTCGACGACGCTGTGGACGCCCTAGTGGGCGGCCTCCTTCTCCTCCTCGTGGGAGGAGTGGTGCAGGTGGTGGCCGCTGTGCGCCTCCACATCGTCAAAGGACACGTTGTCCTTGGTGTACCAACGGGCCAGGGCGCGGCGGAGCTTGCCGGAGCCCTTGCGGGCCTCGGGGTTCTCCACACCCTTGTCGTCGGTGTCGGCGTCGTCGGCCAGTGCCGTCGAGGTGATGGTGGGCTTGCTCTCCAGGATGTCGACCATCCCGTCGGAGTTGGGCTTGTGCACCTCGATGAACTCGCCGCTGGGCAGCTGCTGGATGGTGCCGCTCTCGTAGCCGTGCTCCAGCATCTCCCGGTCACGGCGCTGGAGGCCCAGGCAGACCCGCTTGGCGATGAAGAACGCCAGGATCGGGCCGACGATGGCCAGCACCCGGAAGATGTACGTGCTCACGTACAGCTCGATCGAGAAGGTCTCCGAGATGATGTCGTTGGACCCGGCCAGCCAGAGCACGCCGTAGAAGGTGACACCCGCGGCGCCCACGCCGGTGCGCACCGGCGCGTTGCGCGGACGGTCGGCGACGTTGTGCGCGCGCTTGTCCCCGGTGATCCACTGCTCGATGAACGGCCACGCGGCCAGACCACCGAAGATCAGGCCCGGGACGACCAGGCCGGGAACGAGCACGGCCGTCGGGAGCGCGTACCCGAAGATCGTCAGGTCGAACCAGTTCGGGAAGATACGCAGCGACCCCTCCATGAAGCCCATGTACCAGTCGGGCTGGAGCCCGGAGGTGATGGACGTCGGAGTGAAGGGCCCGAACAGGTGGATCGGGTTGATCTGCACGAACGCGCTCAGGCCAGCGATCACGGCGAAGGTGAAGAAGAAGAATCCACCCGCCTTGACCGCGAACGCCGGGAACATGGGTGTTCCGACCACGGTCTTGTCCGTGCGTCCCGTGCCCGGGTACTGGGTGTGCTTCTGGTGCCACAGGATCATGAAGTGCGCCACGATCAGGCCCAGCAGCAGCGCCGGGATCAGCAGGATGTGCAGCATGTACAGCCGGGAGATGATGTCCTCGCCGGGGAACTCCCCGCCGAAGAGGAACATCGACACGTACGGACCGACGAGCGGCAGCGCCAGCATCACACCCTGGAGGATGCGCACGCCCATGCCCGAGGGCAGGTCGTCCGGCAGCGAGTAGCCGAAGAGACCCTCGACCATGGCCAGGGCGAAGATCGCCACACCGATCAGCCAGTTGATCTCGCGGGGCTTGCGGAACGCACCGGTGAAGAACACGCGGAGCGCGTGCACGACCAGCGCGGCCACGAAGATCAGCGCGGCCCAGTGGTGGATCTGGCGGATCAGGAGCCCGCCGCGTACATCGAAGGTGATGTGCAGCGTGGAGGCGTAGGCCTCCGACATCATGACGCCCTGGAGGCGTTCGTAGGAGCCGTCGTAGACGATCTCCATCATGCTCGGCTTGAACCAGAGCGTGAGGAAGACGCCCGTGAGCAGCAGGATGATGAACGAGTACAGCGCGATCTCGCCCAGCATGAACGACCAGTGGTTCGGGAAGACCTTGCGCAGGTTCTTCTCGCCGGTCTTGGCCAGGTGGAAGCGGTCGTCGATGAAGTTACCGACGCCGCGAAGCGCCTTGGGTGCTTGCGTGGTCTTACTCATCGACTAGTCCTTCGCGTAATCCCAGAACGTCGGACCGGGCGGCGCGGTGAAGTCGCCGGTCGCGATGAGGTAACCCTCGTCGTCGACGCTGATCGGCAACTGCGGCAGGGCGCGGTGCGCCGGACCGAACACGACCTCCGCCGCGTTCGCCGCGTCGAACGTCGACTGGTGGCACGGGCACAGGATGCGGTGCGTCGTGCTCTCGTACAGGGCCGCCGGGCAGCCCACGTGGGTGCAGATCTTGGAGTACGCGACGATGCCGTTGTGCGTCCAGTTCAGACGCGTGGCGCCGTCGGTCCCCTCGACCTCCTCCTTCATGCGCTCCTGCCAGTCCCCCTCGGGGATCTTGATCAGCAGGATGACCGTCTTGGCCTGCTCGTTCAGGCTGAGGTGGTGGCCGTGCTCGGTCGCGGGCAGGGCGGAGATCATCGCGTTGGGGTCGTTCTCGAAGTCCTCCGCGCGGATGGCGCGGTCGGTGCCCTCGACGACCATGCGACGGCCCGGCTCCCACGTCGTGTGCTTGAGCTGGCCGCCGGGCAGCGGGCCGGTGTCACGCAGCAGCACGATCGGCGCCAGGCCCAGGGGCACCATCGCCAGGATGAGGGTGCGGCGCATCAGCGGACGCTTGGTGAAGCCGCTCTCGTCCGCGCCCCTCATGAAGAAGTCGCTGAAGGAGCCCTTCTCCTTCTCGCTGGAGGGCAGCTCGTCGTAGGGCGAGTGCACCTCGTAGTGCGGCATCACCTGGCGGGCCCACGCCGTCATGCCCGCGCCGATACCGAACATGGACAGGGTGAGCGAGCCACCCAGCAGCATGTTCGAGTACTGGGCGATCTGCGGGGCGCCGATCGCGTCCGGCGGGAACAGGAAGTAGGAGACCAGGAAGCCGAGTCCGCCGAGGAACGCGAGGACGAACCACACCGAGGCGATCTTCTCACCCCGGCGCTGCGTCTCCTCCGGACGCGCGTGCGTCTCCGAGGCCGCGTACGGGCCGGCGTGCTCGCCGGCCTCCGGGGCGGCGGTGGCATCGGACACCACGGGCTCGTCGGCCTTCGGGGTTCCGACGACGCGCTCGGGCTCCCCGGCCTCGTTGTTGTCGTTGGTGTTGTTCTCAGTCATGGGCTCGCTGCTTCGCGGTGATCCAGATCGCGCAGGCAATGATCAGGGCCAGACCAACGACCCACGCGATCAGGCCCTCGGCCACCTGGCCGACCCTCTGCAGGTCGAAGATGCCTCCGGCGTCCGGTTCGGCCTGGAGGGTCTTGATGTAGGAGATGAGCTCCTGCTTCTCCTCGGGCTCGATGGCGCCGTCACTGAAGATCGGCATGGCGCCCGGGCCGCTCACCATGGCCTCGTAGATCTGGCGCGGGGTCGCGTCGTGGATCTCGGGGGCCCAGCGGCCGTCGGTCAGGGCGCCGCCGCCACCGGACCAACCGTGGCAGTGCGCGCAGTTGGTCAGGTAGAGCTGCATGCCCATCTGGGTGTCGTCGGCGCCTTCGAGGTAGGAGTCGTACTCGTTCTCGTACTCCTCCAGAGCGGCCTCGTAGGAGGCCTCGTCCTCGAAGGACGACCGCTCCGGCGCCTCGCCGGGGACGTCGTAGGGGATGTCGGGGCCGCCGGTCCTGATCTGCGCGTTGTAGTACGCGATCAGGTCGGCGAGCTCCTCCTCCGTCATGGCCATGGGCTTGCGCGGCATCTGCGCGTCCGGGTCCATGGACGGCATGCGCCCCGTGCTGACCTGGAAGTTGACGGCCGCGGCGCCGACGCCACGGATGTCCGGACCCCGGAGGATCTCGCCGTTCTCGTCGTAGGTGCCACTGCCGTCGTAGTTGTGACAGGTCGCGCACGTCTGGTTGAAGATGTCCTCGCCGTTGGCGATGTCCACGTCGTCGACGTTCTCCTGCGAGGGGGCGTCAGCGGCGAGGGTCTGCGCCTGTGCCTGCTCGGCGGTGGGCGCCAGGGCGGCGTACCCCACCCCGAACAGGGCTAGCGCGAGGATGACGACGACATACCCCGCAAGGGGATGCCGTCGCCGCGCGGTGATCCATTTCACGGTTTCCCCGTTTCGGGTTACTGGATGAAGTAGATGGTGCAGAACAAAGCGATCCAGACCACGTCGACGAAGTGCCAGTAGTAGGACACGACGATCGCGCTGGTCGCCTGCTGGTGGGTGAAGCGCTTCGCGGCGTACGTGCGTCCCAGCATGATGAGGAACGCGATCAGCCCACCGATGACGTGGAGTCCGTGGAAGCCCGTGGTCAGGTAGAACATCGACCCGTAGGCGCTCGACTGGAGAGTCAGGCCCTCGTGGACGATGAGCTCGTAGTACTCATAGGCCTGTCCAAGGACGAAGATCAGGCCCATGACGAACGTGATGTAGAACCACATGCGCAGCTTCCTGACGTCGCCGCGCTCGGCGGCCCAGACGCCTGCCTGCGCGGTGAAGCTGGAAGCCACCAGGATCACGGTGATGCCCAACGCCCACGGAACGTTCAGGTGGGTGTCGGGCCACTCCCCCAGGGCGGGGTTTCCGTTGGTCACCGATCGGATGGTGAAGTACATCGCGAACAGCGCAGCGAAGAACATGAGCTCGTTGGCCAACCAAACGATGGTGCCAACGCTCACCAGGTCAGGACGCTTTGCCGCACCATGTGCTGGTGTCGGTGCTGTTTTTGGGTTCGCGGTTGCTGTCGCCACGGGAGCATTATTACGGCATCTCGCGAAGACCCGTACTCGACCCCCCGTAACGCGGCGGATCGGCACCGGCGCGAGGCCCTCACAGGCCTCCTGACGGCCTGTTCACCGTGACTGGGACGTTACTGTAGCGGCTCGGCGGGTCCATCCGAGCTCGCGACGCACCACGAGGGACCGAAAATCGCGATCCTGGGCGGCTGAGGCGTTCCGTACCCCCGCGGATGACGCCTCAACCCCCACCAGCCAACGCCCAGGCATCGAAAAGGTCACCATCGCATAACGCGCCCTCGGGGCGCGGTTAGCGCACGGCCCGGGCGTGCTGGCATCCTGTGGTGTCGAAGGTCTCAGTTCCGGACGCGGCCCACGGGCCCTTCTGGGCAGCGGGCCCGCGAGGCAATACAGTCAGAAGGTACACAGCCAACGAACGCCTCGGTCGCACCCCCCACGGCGGCGGCCTTGGTCAGACGCGATGGGACGGTTGCGCGATGGTGGTCAGCGGTACGGACACGGGCGCCAGGATGCGCGTGCTGGTCTACAGCGACAACGCCGACACCCGTGAGCAGATCCGGCTGGCCGTCGGCCGCCGCCCCGCCGCCGNTCCCCGGGTGGAGTTCGTCGAGTGCGCGACCGCGCCCATGGTCCTGCGCCGGCTGGAGGACACCGACCCCGCCACTCGTGTCGACGTGGCGATCTTCGACGGCGAGACCTCCCCCGTCGGCGGGATGGGCCTGTGCCGCCAGGTCAAGGACGAGATCTACCGCTGCCCGCCGGTGCTGCTGCTGGTGGGACGGCGCGACGACGGCTGGCTGGCCACATGGTCGCGGGCCGAGCAGGTCGTCAGCCACCCGATCGACCCGGTCGCGCTCGCCGAGTCCCTGGCCGAGCTCATGCGCCAGCGGGTCGCGGCCCTGAGCGGGTGACCCCGGTGGGACACGGCCCGGGAACGGATCACAACGGCGAGAGGGAACTGCGCCGCCGCCGCGCGGTGGGCGCCGCCCTGCACCACGGCGCCGACATCGGGCGATGGCGCAGCCACGCCCCGTCCCCCTCCCCGGGGGCCTGAGGGCGCTCCGGCCGCGCCACGCGCCGCGCCCCGGCCTCCCACGTGCCCGTTTCCTTCACCGTGGAGCAACCGATCATGAACGTCCCGAACCCCTCCGCCGCGCCCGGGGCCGCCGTCACCGACGAGCGGTCCGCCGTGACCGAGCGGACCTGGTCCAACCTCATCACCGCCCTGCTGGGCGGGCAGACCCTCAGTGCCTCCGACACCGCGTGGGCGATGAACGAGATCATGTCCGAGGCCGCGACCGACGCCCAGATCGCCGGGTTCGCCATCGCGCTGCGCGCCAAGGGCGAGAGCGTGTCGGAGGTGACCGGCCTGGCCCAGGGCATGCTCGACAACGCCGTGCGCGTCAGCGTCTCCGGCCCGACCCTGGACATCGTCGGCACCGGCGGCGACCGCGCCCACACCGTGAACGTGTCGACGATGGCGGCGATCGTGGCCTCGGCCGCGGGCGCCCGCGTGGTCAAGCACGGCAACCGCGCCGCGTCCTCCTCCTGCGGCACCGCCGACGTGCTGGAGCGCCTGGGCGTGGTCCTGGATCTGCCGCCGGAACTGACCGCCCGTGTGGCGGAGGAGGCGGGCATCACCTTCTGCTTCGCCCCGCTGTTCCACCCTTCGCTGCGCTTCGCGGCCAGGACCCGCCGTGAGCTCGCCGTGCCCACGGTGTTCAACTTCCTGGGTCCGCTGACCAACCCGGCACAGCCGACCTCCTCGGCCATCGGGGTGTTCGACGAGCGCATGTGCGAGGTGATCGCCGGGGTGTTCGCCCGCCGCGGCGCCTCCGCGCTGGTGTTCCGGGGTGACGACGGCCTGGACGAGCTGACCACCACGACCACCTCCACGGTGTGGGTGGTGCGCGACGGCGAGGCGCGGCCCGAGAGGCTCGACCCCGCCGACCTGGGCATCGCCAGGTCCCGGCCCGAGGACCTGCGGGGCGGCGACGTCGGGTTCAACGCCCAGGCCGTACGCGACCTGCTCGCGGGCCGCCCCGGTCCGGTGCGCGACGCGGTGCTGCTCAACGCGGGCGCCGCGCTGGCCGCCGTGGAGGGCGTGGACGGCTCCCTGCTGGAGGCGGTGCGCGCCGGATACGAGCGGGCCGCCGCCGCGGTGGACAGCGGCGACGCCGAGCGCGCGCTGGAGCGCTGGGTGGAGACCAGCCAGCAGTACGCCAAGGGAATCTGAGGGCGCTGAGACTCTGGGGGCGGGGCGCGGCGGCCGGGCACGAGCGGGATCTCCACGGAGTTGTCCACAGGGGGAAGGCCGGGCTGGCGGGAGCGGAGGCGGCCAGTCACACTGGAACACGGGGGCGCGTCACCGCGCCGACGGACGCCCGCAGCGCCCCCGATACCAGTCTGGCACCGCGCCCACCCTTCCCGCTGGGCCTTGTGGACAACTCCCGCCCGGTCCCCCGCCGCGCGTTCAGGCTCGGAAACGGGTGACGAAACGCCGCTGCCAGGGCGTCTCCACGGCGTGCTGGGAGTACCCCGCGCGAACGTAGGCGACCGCCTCCCGTGCGGGCACCCCGTCCAGCACGGCCAGACACGCCAGCGCCGTGCCGGTGCGCCCCCGCCCGCCCGCGCAGGCCACCTCCACACGCTCGGTCTCCGCGCGCTCCCACGCCTCGCGCAGGGCCGCGTTGGCGTCGGCGACGTCGGAGGGCAGGCCGAAGTCCCTCCAGCGCACCCAGCGGGCCTCCCAGGCCACGGACGGCGGTTCGTGGCCCAGGAGGTGGAGCGCGAAGTCGGGCTCGGGCCCGGACAGCGGGGGAAGGCTCAGGCCGTGGCCGCGCACCAGCCTGCCCGAGGGCAGGGCGAGCACCCCCGGCGCGTCCGCCTCCCAGGAGGTCGCGCCCACGGCTACCACCCCAGCGCGAAGGCCGACTCGAGGTCGTGTCGGGAGTAGGCCTGGAAGGAGATGTGGGTGTCGGAGGAGAGCACCCCGGCCACCTTGTTCACCCGCCCGGGGATCACCTGGGCCAGGTCCTCGTGCTGGCGGACCCGCACCATGGCGATGAGGTCGACCCCACCGGTGACCGAGTAGACCTCGCTCACCCCGTCGATCTCCGCGATCGCCTCGGCGACCTCGGGGATGCGGTTGACGTCGGCCTTGATCATGACGATCGCGGTGATCACTGTGCCTCCAGGACGGTTCCTCGGATAACGGGACGGGCGCGCCGGCCGCGCCGCGGAGCGCTAGTAGACGTCGGAGAGCCGCGTCCCGGAGCGCCATCGCAGCCGGTAGACCACCAGTCCCACGACCACCCCGGCGATGAACCCGTACACGTGCGCCGCGTAGGCGACCCCGCCACCGGCGCCGGGAGCGTTCGATGTGGTGACGTAGAGAAGATACTGAAGCGCGAAGTAGCTGCCCACCACGGCCCACCCGGGCAGGCGCATCGGGATCACCACGAACACCAGCATGGTCACCCTGCTGCGGAACTGCACGACCAGGTAGGCGCCCAGCACCCCCGAGATGGCACCCGAGGCGCCGACCATGGGCATAACGCCGTCCACGTCGGTCAGGGCGAAGCCGTAGGCGGCGACGACCCCGGTGGCCAGGTACAGCGCCGCGAAGCGCAGCTTGCCGATCCGGTCCTCCACCACGGGGCCGAACACGAACAGGTACACCATGTTGCCGATCAGGTGCGCCGGACCGCCATGCAGGAACATCGAGCTCAGCACCGAGAACCACACCGGTTTGCCGTCCAGCCCACCGCACTCGGGGACCACGTGCGGAACCTGGTCGACCCGGCCCAGGATCTCGGCGGGCACCGCCCCCCAGAACATGAAGTAGTCCTGGATCGCGCAGAAGCGGCCGACCATGTCCGCCGGATACCAGACCGCGGTCGCCGCCTGCGGCGACACCAGGTAGACGAGGACGTTCACCGCGACCAGCGTGTACGCGACGACGGGCACACGGCGGACGGGGTAGTCGTCATTGAGCGGAATCGCGGCCATGCGCCCAGTGTGTCATCTGGGTGTGCGCCTCGGCGCTACGCAACGGGCATGTCCACTCGCCCTCGATCTCCACCAGCCGCGTGGCGGGGTCGGCGAGCCAGTCCAGTACGAGCTCGGTCTCGCCCGGCAGGGCGCTGGGGCTGGGTCCGTACCCGGCGGGCACGTACTCCGCGGTGGCCACGAGCGAGGCCAGGAACGCGGCCGGGTCGGTCCCCGGACGCAGCACCGCGGCGGCCGCCAGACGGCCGTGGCGGACCACGCACGTCTCCCAGCCCGCGACGGTGCGGCGCGCGGCGACCAGGTGCGGGACGGCGGCGATGGCCGTCAGGCGCTGGGCGCGCCGGGCTCCCCGCACGAACGCGGTGAGGCGGTCGCGCAGGTTCGCCGCCTCCTCGTAGCGCAGGGCGGACGCGAGTTCGGCGATGCGCGCGGTGTGCGCGTCCACGACCGGCGCCGGGTCCCCGGTCATGGCGGCCCGGGCGGCCTCGGCGTGCACCGTGTACTCGTCCAGGCTCTCGGTGCCGTCGCAGGGCGCGCCGCACCGGCCCAGCTGGGCCAGCACGCACGCCCCCGTCCACCGAGCGCCTCCCGCCACCACCTCCGGCGCGGTGCCCGCCCCCGGCCTGAAGGTGTGGGAGCACTGCCGCAGCGGGAAGACGTGCAGGAGCGCCTCCCTGGCCTGCTCGGCCTCACGGGCCGAGGCGTAGGGGCCGATGTGGGGCGCCCCGTCGCCCTTGACCGTGCGCACCACCGACAGGCGCGGATAGGCGTCGGTGGTGAGCTTGACCCAGGAGGCGCGCTCGGGATTGCGCGACCGCCGGTTGTAGGGCGGCTTGCGCTCGGCGATGACGCGCAGCTCGCGGACGGAGGCCTCCAGCTCGCTGGCGCACACGATGGGCGTGACGCCCTCCACCAACCCCGCCATCTCGCGGATGCGCTGGCGGTTCTCGGCCGCGGTGAAGTAGCTGCGCACCCGGCGGCGCAGGTTCTTGCTCTTGCCCACGTAGAGGCTGGCCCCGCGGGCGTCGGTGAACACGTACACCCCCGGTTCCTCGGGCAGCCCCTCCGCCAGGTGGCGTCTGCTCCGCTGGGCCTTCGTCGGCGGTTTGGTGACCGCGCGCAGCTCCTCCACACTCGACACGCCCAGGGGACGCAGGCGCTCCACGAGCCCGTTCAGGACACCGACCGTGGCGCGCGCGTCGTCCAGGGCCCGGTGGTTGGGGGTGACCCGGACCCCGAAGTGGGCGGCGAGCGTCCCCAGCTTGTGGTTGCGCGTCTCCCCCCGGGCGAGCACCGCGCGGGCCAGGCGCAGCGTGTCCACGACCGGGTAACCGGGCCAGTCCACCCCGTGGCGCTCGCACGCCGCCCTGAGGAAACCCGTGTCGAAGGGCGCGTTGTGGGCCACCAGCACGGTGCCGGGATCGGCGTCGAGGAAGGCCAGCACACCCGGCAGGACCTCCTCCATCGAAGGGGCCGTGGCCACCATCGACTGCGTGATCCCCGTCAGGAGCGTGATGTTGGCCGGTATGGGGGTACCGGGATTGACCAGGGTGGAGAACTCGTCGACGACCTCCCCGCCGCGCACCCTGACCGCGCCGACCTCCGTGATCCGCGATCCGCTCGCGCTGGTACCGGTGGTCTCCAGGTCCAGCACGACGAACGTCGCCGCGGCCAACGGCGTACCGAGGTCGCTGATGCTGGTTTGGACGCCGGTGGGCGCATCGGACTGTCGAACCACCCGGTCAGGGTAGTCGGCGGCGGGGACAACCCGTCGGAATACGGTCTGACCTGCCCGACATGCAAAGATGTGGGTCATCAGGGCGGCGGGCGGACCACCGCCCCCGCCGGAGCACGAAACGAGGGAGGAACCGTGGGGATCGCGATGCCGGGTGACAGTGAGCGATGGCGGTGCACCGGATGCGGCAATCTCACCCGGTTCGACGTGACCCGGACCGTCCGTTCCCAGGACTACGTCCACCTGGATCTGGCCGGTGAGGGAGGCGTCGAGGAGCGCACCGTGCTCTCCGAGACCATCGAACGGGTGAAGTGCCGCTGGTGCGGCGCCACCGACAGCGTGGAGATCATCGCCCGCCCCGACGCCGACCGGTCGGTCTCCGACTCCTCGGCGGAGAGCCCGACGGGTCAGGCATGAGCGCCCGCCCGGAGGCGGGCGGTGACTTCGACGGCACCGGCGGGCACGACGAGGACGTCCACGCGACGGACACCGCGGACGGCGGCGCCGACAACGACGGGACACATCTGACCCGCCCCCTGCCCGAACCCGTGCGCGCCCGGGTCGTCGAGTACGGCTCGGACGTGCTCGGCGGCATGCGCGCGGGCGACCTGCCCCCACTGCTGCGCAGGGTCGCCAGGTTCGAGCCGCGCCGCAGGGCCAAACTCGCCGGACCGCAGATCGCCGCCCAACTGGAGAGCGACGACGCCTTCCGGGCGATGGTCGCGGCCCGGGTCGAGCAGGTCTGGCCCGAGCTGGCCGAGGGCCTGCGCTCGGGCGTGGTGCCGCCCGCGGCCGACCCCGTGGCCGTGGCGGCGTGCGCCTACCTGCTGCGCCCCGACGGTTGGCCCGACATCATCGAGGGCGTCCACCGCGAACTGGAACGCCAGAACAGCGCCAGGGAGGCGGACCAGGCCGCCGAGGCGCTCGACGCAGCGCGCCGTCAACTGGACGAGACCCGGCACGGCCACCAGGAGGAACAGGAACGGCTGCGCTCCCAGATCAAGTCCCAGCGCACCGAGATCGCCGACCTGCGCCGCAAGGTCCACACCGAGCGGCAGCGGGCCAAGGAGGCCACCGAGCGGGCCTCACGCGCCCTGGCCGAGACGGCCGACCGCGAGTCCGAGACGACCGCGCGGATCAGCGCGCTGGAGTCGGAGAACCGGAGGCTGCGGTCCCGGCTGTCCGCCGCCGAGACCCAGGTGGAGAACGCGCGACGGGCGGTGCGCACCGGACGCAACGCCGACGAGGCGCGACTGCGCGTGCTCCTGGACGTGCTGGTGGACGCCTCCCACGGGCTGCGCCGGGAACTGGCGCTGCCCGCCGCCCTGGACAACCCCGCCGACCTGGTGGCCGAGACCGAGCAGCAGCGGCGCGTGTCGCTGGGCGGGCTGCCCGACGACGACCCCGGCCTGCTGGAGCACCTGCTGACGGTGCCCGGCGTCCACCTGCTGGTGGACGGCTACAACGTCACCAAGACCGGCTACGGGACCCTTCCCCTGGCCGACCAGCGCACCAGGCTGATGAACTCCCTGGAGGGCCTGGCCAGCCGGACCAAGGCCGAGATCACCTGCGTGTTCGACGGCGCGGACGTGGACACCCCTCCGGTGGTGGCTCCCACACGCCGGGTACGGCTGCTGTTCAGCGCGCCCGGGGAGACCGCGGACGAGCTGATCGTGCGGCTGGTGCGCGCCGAACCCCCCGGACGGCCCATCGCCGTGGTCACCTCCGACCGGGAGATCGTGACGGCGGTGCGCCGGGTGGGGGCCAGGGCCGTGCCCTCGACGATCTTCCTGCGCCGCATGGAGACGCACGGCTGACGGGGCGGCCGCGCCCGGGGCCGACCGCTTCCGTCCGGGCGCCGTGCGGCGCCCGGACGGAGAGAACGTTATTCCTTCGTTAGTGTGTTCGCACCATGGGGTGTTCCCAGCGTGGACGTGCCGCCCGGGATCCCCGTGCCCCACCGTGAACACCGGTGCGTCGGTGCCCCCGTGGTTGAGCCGTGCGGGACGGTCCGCTAGGTTCTTCCCGGAACGTGAGTGCTCCACCGGATAGAAGGCCATGCCTGTGCCCATCGGTCGGGGACCCGCGCACTCACCCCGCCCGCGCCCCCGCGCGGGCGATCCCTGTTCTCCCAGCACCCCCGTGCGGACGTGACCAACCCCGAGGAGCGTGGACCGCCATGGACAAGCCCGGTCGGCGTACGGCTCGCCGATTCGCTGCCACGACCGGAATCAGCGCGGTCGTCGCCAGCACCCTGATCTCGCCGGGGACCGCGTACGCGGAACCCACCCGGGACGAGGTCGAGGACCGTCTCGCCGAACTGAACGAGGAAGCCTCCGCGGCCGTCGAGGAGTACAACCAGGCCGAGGAGGACCACGAGGTCGCCGAGACCCTCTACGAGGACCTGGAGGAGCGGGTCGGCGACGAGGAGGAGCGCTACGAGGAGCTGCGCGAGGAGGTCCAGCAGCTCGCCAGCGCCACCTACCAGTCCGGCGACGTGAACTCCATGGCCAACATCCTGTCCTCCTCCGGACCGGAGGAGATGCTGGAGCAGAACGCCGACCTGAACTACCTGTCGGAGGCCCAGCAGGCCCAGCTGGACGAGTTCGGCGCCTCCCACGAGCGTCTGTTCGCCCTCAAGGACGAGGCCGAGGAGGCCCTGGAGGAGGCGGAGCAGGCCCTGGAGGAGGCCGAGGAGGCCAAGGAGGAGGTCGAGGCCAAGGTCGAGGAGCAGGAGGCCCTCCTCGCCGAGTTCCCGAGCGTCGAGGACCCCGGTGCCGAGGGTTCCAACGACAGCGCGGGCCAGTCCTACACCGGCTCCGCCACGGGCAACGCGGGCGCCGCGCTGGACTTCGCCTACGCCCAGATCGGCAAGCCCTACGTCTGGGGCGGCACCGGACCCAACGGCTACGACTGCTCCGGCCTGGTCCAGGCCGCCTGGCGCGCGGGCGGCGTCGACCTGCCCCGCACCACCTACGCCCAGGCCGAGGTGGGCCAGCGCATCTACGACATGAACGCCCTCCAGCCCGGCGACATCATGTTCTTCTACGGCGGCCTGACCCACGACGGGCTCTACGCGGGCAACGGCCAGATGGTGCACGCGCCGAGCAGCGGACGCAACATCGAGGTCGTCGGTCTGGCCGCGTACTGGGCCAGCCAGTTCCAGTTCGCCGTCCGGCCGTAGAAGGCCCCGGACTCCGGAGGGGTCGTTCACCCGCGCGGGTGAACGACCCCTCCGCCGTTTAAGAGCTCATATCATTTGGTGAGTCTGCGG
>NZ_ANAX01000381.1 GCF_000341065.1 Nocardiopsis halotolerans DSM 44410
GCTCCCCCTACGACAGCGGAACCCACACCCGCGACACCTTCAAC
Source organism: Nocardiopsis halotolerans DSM 44410 (assembly GCF_000341065.1). Lineage (GTDB taxonomy): Bacteria > Actinomycetota > Actinomycetes > Streptosporangiales > Streptosporangiaceae > Nocardiopsis > Nocardiopsis halotolerans. The sequence goes on from NZ_ANAX01000381.1 coordinate 45, forward strand.
GCACCCGCCCCCCACAACACCGGCGCCCACACCGGTCCCTCCCACACCACCGCCCCCTTCGGCCGGAGCGACCGCGACACCGGCACCCATCACCGGCCCGCCTACGACAGCGGAACCCACCACCGCGGAGACCTCGGCGTACCAGGACAACCCGAGTTCGACACCGGCACACACACCCGCGACACCTTCAGCACACCCGCCCCCTACGACACCGGCACACACACCCGCTCCCCCTACGACAGCGGAACCCACACCCGTCCGACCCCCCAGGACCCCAACCCGCCGCTGTGGGGCGGTCAGGAGGACGGCGGCGTTCCCGGTCTCCCCGGAAGCCCGGGTGCCCCCGGCGGCACGGGATTCCCGGGAGGGTTGGAGGGCGGCCCCGGTGCCGCGGTACCCGGCGCGCCCTCGTCGTTCGACCGGGGGCCCGTCGGCCCACCCGGCCAACCGCCGTACCCGGCGGGGCCCGCCTTCCCCGGTCAGGCGCAGGGACACCCGCGGGATCCGTACCCCGTGGACGGTTACCCGACGGCTCCGACACACGGGTCCCCCGTCCCGGGTTACGGCGGTCAGCCGGAGTTCGGATACCCGGCGGAGGCGCCCGGCGGCTACCCCGACGCCCTGGGCGGCCACCCGGCCGGTGCGCGGTCCCCGCAGCCCCCGCAGCAGCGCCCCGACTACGGCGGCCAGCCGCCCGTCTGGCGGTACGACGGGGAGGAGCCCCGCGACAGCGGCCCGCAGACCCCGTATCCGACCGAGCCGTACGACCCGTACGGGTACGGACGGCAGCGGTACGAGGGCGGTTACGAGGACGGCCGCTTCATCTGACCTTCCGGACGACCGTAACAGTCCGTAGTGACCCGCCCCGGTTCCCCGGCCACGCGGGGAACACCCCCTCACACCCCGAGGCGGTGGGAAGAACCCACCGCCTCGGGGTTTCTTCTGTCCTGCTTTGCTCCCCGGGCACGTGAAGACAGGAAAATGGTTACCAGATCAACAACAGTCCGTAACACTTCGCGCCAGCGATTCACTACAGTTAGTGATTGAGGAGGAGCTCTTCGGAGTTCTCCGTTCTCCCGCGTTCCCATGCACCCCCCCGGACCGGACATCCCGGTCCCCGTGCGCCCACGCATCACTTGCCTGGTCCAACCCGAACGGAGTAACCATGCGCAACGACGCCCGGGGAACAACACACGGAAGGCCGCCCTCGGCGGTTTCCCGAACCCGCATCACTCCCAGAGGGGTCGCCGCCGACGTCGGCGCCTCCCTGGTGGTCTTCCTGGTCGCCGTCCCCCTGTCCCTGGGGATCGCCGTCGCCTCCGGCGCCCCGCTCGTCGCCGGGCTCATCGCCGCCGTGGTCGGCGGGATCGTCGCCGGACTCGTCGGCGGCTCCGTGGTGCAGGTCAGCGGCCCCGCCGCCGGACTGACCATCATCGTCGCCGACCTGATCATGACCCACGGCTGGCGGATCACCTGCCTGATCACCCTGCTGGCCGGGCTGGTCCAGCTCGCCCTGGGCGCCTTCCGCGTCGCCCGGGCCGCCCTCGCCGTCTCCCCCGCCGTCGTACACGGCATGCTCGCCGGAGTCGGCGTCACCATCGCCCTCGCCCAACTGCACGTGGTCCTGGGCGGTGAACCGCAGAGTTCGGCGCTGGCCAACATCGCCGACCTGCCCCACCAGATCGCCAACAACCACACCCCGGCGGTCGCGGTCGGCGTCATCACCATCGCGATCATGTTCTCCTGGAACAGGCTGCCCTCCCTGGGGCGGCTGCGTCCCGCCGTCCTGCCCGCGGCACTGGTCGCGGTGGGCACCGCCACCGTCGTCGCCGCCACGAGCGGGTGGCGGGTGCAGACCGTCACCCTTCCCGGCTCACTCGCCGACGCCTGGAACGGCCCGGTGCTGCCCGAGGCGGGGCAGTGGCACGGCATCGCCCTGGGGGTGGCCACCGTGGCGATGGTCGCCAGCGTCGAGTCCCTGCTCGCCGCGGTCGCCGTGGACCGCCTGCACAGCGGGCGCCGGGTCAGGCTCAACCGCGAGCTGTGCGGCCAGGGCGCGGCCAACACCATCAGCGGCGCCCTGGGCGGCCTGCCGGTGGCCGGGGTGATCGTGCGCAGCACCACCAACGTGCGCGCCGGGGCCCGCTCCCCGCTCTCGACGATCCTGCACGGCGTGTGGATCCTGCTGTTCGTCGCCCTGCTCGCGCACGTGGTCGAGCTGATCCCGATGCCCGCCCTGGCCGCGCTGCTGGTGTTCATCGGGACGCGGATGGTCTCGATCGCCCACCTGCGCGACCTGCGCCGCCACCACGAGGCCAGCGTCTACCTGGTGACCCTGTTGGGCGTGGTGTTCCTGGGACTCCTGGAAGGCGTGTTCCTCGGTTTCGGGCTGGCCATGATCGTGTCCCTGCGCAGGCTCACCAAGCTGACCGTGACCGCCGAGGAACGCGACGACCGGGTGCACATCACCGTGCACGGCTCGCTCACCTTCCTGGGGGTGCCCCGGCTGGCGCACGTGCTGCGCACCGTTCCCGAGGGCGCCGGGGTCGACCTGGACCTGCACGTGGACTTCATGGACCACGCCGCCTTCGAGGCCATCCACGCCTGGCGGGTGGATCACGAGCGCACCGGTGGCGACGTCGACATCGACGAGGTGCACGAGAGGTGGTACACGCGCAGTTCCACGCGGTCCGCCCCCGCGGCCAAGACCGCTCCCGGAGGCCTGGCGCGCTGGTGGGCCCCCTGGGACATGCGCGGTGACGCCCACCGGGAGGTGAACGCGCTGGGCCTGCTGTCGGCCGGCGCCCGTGAGTACCACGCCAGCACCGCCGACCGGATGCGGTCGCTGATGAGCCGCCTGTCACACGGCCAGAACCCGACCGCGCTGTTCGTCACCTGCGCCGACTCGCGTGTGGTGCCGAACCTGATCACCGCGAGCGGTCCCGGCGACCTGTTCACCGTGCGCAACCTCGGCAACCTGGTGCCGCCGCGGGACACCCCGGACAACGGTTCGATGGGCGCGGCGGTCGAGTACGCGGTGAACGTACTGCGGGTTCCCTCGATCGTGGTGTGCGGACACTCGCACTGCGGGGCGATGCAGGCGTTGATGGAGAAGGCGCACCTGGAGACGGACGAGGCGGAGACCTCGCACATGCGCCGTTGGCTGGCGCACGGGGCGCCGAGCCTGGCGCGCGCGGGTGGGGATTCCGCCCTGTCGGGGCTGCCCTCCGCCGAGGCACTGCGCCGCCTGGCCCAGGCCAACGTGGAGGAGCAGATCGGCAACCTCATGGGCTACCCGGTGGTCCGCGAACGGGTGGCGTCGGGTGAACTGGAGCTGACGGGGATGTACTACGACCTGGAGACGGCGAGGGTGCACCTTCTGGACGCCGAGACGGGGGAGTTCACCCCCGTGCAGGGCGCCCAGGACCTGAAGGAGCCCGCGCTCCGTCCGAGGACGGACGCGAACACCGGAGATCAGCTACTGGAGGAGTCCTCCTCGGGCGCGTCGTCGCGTCCGTCCTGCTGAACACCCGAGGCCTGGTAGGAGGCGAGCAGGATGATCACCACGATGGCCAGGACCGGCAGGCCGAAGAGCGCCACCCAGAAAGCGGTGGAGTCGAACAAGAGTCACCCATTCCCTTGGCTTCTCTCCCAACTGCAGCAGGGAGATTCTTCCCTCACGGATCGAGCTTTCTGCTTCGTCACCATTTGCCGACCCGAACAACGGCAGGGGGCGGCATGCCGCCCGTCGGTCTCACATCAGCTCCACAGACATCACTTCCCGCCAGCCCGGCGGTAGGCCGACCCGAACTTGGTTTTCGCCCGAGCCGACGCCTGTCAAACCAGCACTGACTCCAACGACGGTGTACGGGTTCGGTGAATCCGGACGTATGCCCGCTGGGCCGTCGACCCCGGACGTCGGCCCACGGGCGCACACTCCGGACATCGCCCGGGTACGGAGCGCAGGGCCAATCTATCGGCGCGCCAGGGCATGGAGCCATCACCGGAGGGCTGTAGGTACCTACCGTTCCCGTCACGGTCGGCCGGTGCTGGACAAACCAGGACAGACCAGGCTGGCCCGATGGCGGTCCACACGGTTCCGGGAAGCGAGGGAGAGGGGAGTCGGCCGATAAGCCGGATTCTGTCGGTCCCGAAGGACCGGGCGGTCATCCATCTGGGGCCGCCGTTGCCGACGACCTCGGTGCGGTCTACCCGCGAACTCGGGCGGGCCGCCCTCGAACATCCGCGCGGGAACCCGGAGGTTCCCTTTTTGACCTTGCTCCGGGTGGGGTTTACCAAGCCGACCGGATCACTCCGGCCGCTGGTGGTCTCTTACACCACCGTTTCACCCTTACCACCGCGAGCGGTGGCGGTCTGCTTTCTGTGGCACTGTCCCGCGGGTCACCCCGGGTCGGTGTTACCGACCACCCTGCCCTGTGGAGTCCGGACTTTCCTCGAACACGCGCACCTGGCGCGGTCCGCGACCGCCTGGCCGACTCCCTCTCGTCCCCCATCCTACGCCCGGACGCGCACTCCCGTTCCCACGCGGGCCCTCAGTCCAGGTGGGCGGTGTCGTTGAGGGAACGCACCAGCATGGGCCCGTCGGCGAACACGTCCACCTCGGTCAGGCACGCGGTGTCCAGGTGCATCCGGTACAGCGCCGCCAGCGGGGCGAGCAGTGCCTGCTGCACCATCGCCTTGATCGGGGTCACGTGGGTGACCACCAGGACGGTACGCCCCCGGTAGCGCTCGACCAGGGCCTCCCGGGCCGCGCCCACACGCCGGGCCGCGTCCGCGAAGCTCTCGCCCCCGGGGGGCGCCACCTCCGGGTCGGCCAGCCACCGGTCCACCTCGGCGGGAGCGTCCGCCCTGGCCTCGGCGAACGTCATCCACTCCCAGGCGCCGAAGTCGGTCTCGACGAACCCCTCGTCGATCTCCACCGGCAACCCGAGCGCCTCGGCCGCGTGGGCGGCCGTGTCCCGCGTCCGCCGCAGCGGCGAGGACACCACCGCGTCGACCGACCGCGACGCCAGGCGGCGCGCGGCCGCCTTGGCCTGCGCGTGCCCGTCCTCGGTCAGCGGGATGTCACCCCTGCCAGCGAAGCGGCGCTCCACCGACAGGGGCGTCTGCCCGTGCCGCAGAAGGAGGAGGCGGGTCGGCTCGGTGTCGGGCATGCCCCACCCCGCGCTCGAACCCGTGCTCACTGCTCGGCCCGGCCGCCCAGGCCCGACTCCTCGGTACGGACCAGGATGCGGCGGCAGTCCTCGCAGCGCACGACCTCGTCGGCGGCTTGGGCGCGGATCTCGTTGAGTTCGACGGTGCTCAGCGCGAGCTTGCAGCCCCCGCAGCGTCCGTAGCGCAACGGCGCCGCCGCCACACCGTCGTACTGGGCGCGCAACTTGTCGTACAGGGCCAGCAGGTCAGCGGGAAGATCCTCGGCCACGCGCTCGCGGTCCTGGGTGAGGCGGGTGCGGTCCCACTGGATTCCGGCGGCGGCGGTGTCGCGGCGGGCGACCACCTCGGTGTGCTTGGCCACCGCCTCCTCCCGCTCCGTGGTCAGGCGGGCCACCTCGGCGTTGAGCTCCTCGGCGCGCTCCATCACCTCCAGGACGATCTCCTCCAGCTCGGCCTGCCGACGGCCCAGCGAGGCGATCTCCGACTGGAGGTTCTGCAACTCCTTGGCGTTGGTGATCTGCCCCGACTCCAGGCGCTTGGTGTCGCGGTCGGCGCGCGTGCGCACCTGGTCGACGTCGCTCTCGGCCTTGCGCTGCTGGCGTTCGACGTCGGAGACCCTGGTCTGCGCGGTGATCAGCTCACCGTCGAGCTGATCCACCCGCTCCTTGAGCTGGGCCGCCTCGGCGACCTCCGGCAGGGTCCGCGCGCGGTGATCCAGGCGCTGGAGCTCGGTGTCCAGCTCCTGGAGGTCGAGCAGTCTGGCCTGTGCGGCGGGTTCGGCTTTCACGTGTGACCTCTCCTGGGATGGCTGGGGAAGGCGAGTACGCCGCCCGCGCCCTACTCTGTGCAGTTGGTCGGCGTCCCTGCGGGACCTGTGGACGCTCAGACGTGTGAGACGGCCTGTGACCAGGCGTCCGTCACCGTCGTCGAAACGCGGATCTCCACGTTAGCCGCATCGGGACCGCCCGCGCGCCCGAGTGCGTCGGCGAGGTGGCGGGCGCCGTCGGCCAGCCAGGGCCACTCGCTGGCGAAGTGGGCGGTGTCGATCAGCGCGGGACTGCCGGGGTTCTCCACGAACTCCGAGGCGGGGTGGTGGCGCAGGTCGGAGGTGACGAACACGTCCACGTCGGCGGCCCGGGCCGCGCCGAGCAGGGAGTCCCCCGCGCCCCCGGACACCGCGACGGTGGTCACGAGGCGGTCCGGGGCCCCGGCGACGCGGATTCCGGCGGCCGTGGCGGGCAGTCCCCTGGCGACCTGCTCGGCGAACTCGCTCAGGACCACCGGCTGGTCCAGTGCGCCGATCCGTCCGATGCCGCGGCGCCCCTCGGGGTCGGTGGTGTCGGGGTCCAGCGGACGCAGCGGCCCGGTGACGCCGACCGCGCGGGCCAGCGCGTCCGACACCCCCGGCGAGGCGGTGTCGGCGTTGGTGTGCGCGGTGTACAGGGCGGTCCCCGAGCGGATGAGCCGGTGCACGATCCGCCCCTTGGGCGTGTTGGCGGCCACGCTGTTCACGCCGCGCAGCATCAGCGGGTGGTGGGTGATGATCAGGTCGGCGCCCCAGGTCACGGCCTCGTCGACGACCGCGTCGACCGGGTCCACCGCGAACAGGATCCGCGCGACCGGCTGCGCGGGATCACCCGCGACGAGCCCGACCGCGTCCCAGGACGCGGCCCACGCGGGCGGATAGACCCCCTCGAAGGCGGCGGTCACGTCGGACAGGGTGGGATGCGCGATCTCGGTGTTCACGGCCACGACACTAGCGCTCCACCGACGCGCGGGTGAAGCCGTTCACGAAGACGCGAAGCCCTCGCCGACACCGCGCAGGCGGCGGACGACCTCGGGCGGCGCGTCCAGGCGGAAGGGGGCTCCGAGGGAGAGGACGGCGGCCGTGTACTGGCACACCAGGTCGAGTGAGTCGGCGCTGATCCGGATCCGGCAGCTCCGGTCGTCCAGCGGCTCGACCCCACCGGGCAGGGGACCGTGGAAGCGGGCCCGGAAGGCCTCGGCCGACAGCTCCATGGTGACGAGCGCCGTGTGGCCGTACGCGCCCGCGGCGAAGAGGCGGGTGAGGAAGGTCGCCGGATCGGGTGCGGGCAGCGGCCTCGGCGCGAACCGCCGGTGGGGGCCCCGCGGACCGCTGATCCGGTCCACCCGGAAGGTGCGCCAGGCGTCGCGGTCGGTGTCGTGGGCGATCAGGTACCAGTGCCCGCCGTGGGCGACCAGGTGGTGCGGTTCGACCCGGCGCTCGCGCGCGTTGCCCGCCCGGTCCCGGTAGTCGAAGTCGGTGACCGCGCGTTCGCGGCACTGTGCGGCCAGCAGCCCCAGAACGGCGGGATCGGCCCTGGAGGGCTCCACCACGTGGGCCACCGCCGAGGCGGTGTCCCGGACGGCGGCCAGACGCGGGCGCAGACGCGCGGGCAGCACGCGTTCGAGTTTGGCCAGGGCCCGCAGCGCGCTGTCCCCCACACCGGTGACGGTGACCAGGCCCAAGGCGGTCGCGACGGCCTCCTCGTCGTCCAGCAGCAGCGGGGGCAGGTCGCGCCCGGAGGCGAGCCGGTAGCCGCCCGCCGCACCGGGAACGCCCTCCACCTCGTAGTCGAGCGCACGGAGCCGTTCGACGTCGCGGCGCAGGGTACGGGCGCTGACGCCGAGCCGCTCGGTCAGCTCCGCGCCGCTCCACTCACGGCGGACCTGCAACAGCGACAGCAGGCGCAGCAGCCGCTG
>NZ_ANAX01000382.1 GCF_000341065.1 Nocardiopsis halotolerans DSM 44410
GATCCACTCATGGACGCAGACTGCCAGACATCGCGGCCGTGTTGTGACCGCGATGCTTCCTACGGTGGCCGCCATGAGCGAGACGACGAGNCACGGACATGGCGGCGGACCTGGCCGGGCACGTGAGCGGGCCGGTGCACGCGCCGGGAACCGACGCCTACGACGCGACGCGTACGGGGATGCAGCGGCTGGACCGGCACCGGCCCGACGCCGTGGTGGAGGCCGCCGACGCCGGTGACGTGCGCGCGGCCGTGGCCTGGGCGGCGAAGCGCGGTCTTCGCGTGGCGGCCCAGCTCACCGGGCACGGGTTGGGCGCGGGCATGGAGGGCGGCGTCCTCGTCGCCACCCGGCGCATGGACGGGGTGCGGGTGGATCCCGACCGGCGCACGGCGTGGGTGGGGGCCGGGGCCACCTGGCAGGCGGTGATCGAGGCCGCCGCTCCCCACGGGCTGGCGCCCCTGTCGGGCAGCGCGCCCAGCGTGGGCGCGGTCTCCTACACGCTGGGCGGCGGAGTGGGGCTGCTGGCCCGCCGGTACGGGTTCGCCGCCGACCACGTGCGGCGCGTGGACCTGGTCACGGCGGACGGTCGCCTGCGCGAGGTGACCGAGGGCGGTGACCCGGACCTGTTCTGGGCGCTGCGCGGCGGCGGTGCGGGCGCTTTCGGGGTGGTCACCGGGATGGAGGTCGGTCTGTTCCCGGTCACCCGGGTCTACGGCGGAAGCCTGTTCCTGGACGTCACCGCCGAACCCGGTGCGCTGGAGGTCTGGCGGCGCTGGACCGCGTCGGTTCCCGAGGAGCTGACGTCGGGGGTGTCGATGCTGGTCTATCCGGACGTGGAAGGCGTTCCCGGACCGATGCGGGGCCGCCAGGTGGCCCAGGTGTCGCTGGCGTGGTCGGGACCGCCGGAGGAGGGGCCGAAGGTGGTGGAACCGCTGCGCTCGGCCGCTCCGGTGCTGATGGACACCCTGCGGGAGCTGCCCTACGCCGAGTCGGGCGCGGTCTTCGACGAGCACCACGATCCGGCGGGGTTCCGGGGCCGCAACGTGCTGGTGGACGGGCTGGACGAGGGGGCTCTGGCCGAGCTGACCCGGATGACGGGTGCGGCGCCGTTCTTCTGCGTGGTCTCGCTGCGCCACCTGGGCGGCGCCCTGGCGCGCGGACCGGAGACCGCCAACGCGGTCGGGCACCGCGGCGCCGCGTACTCGCTGACGGTCATGACCTTCGCCGGCACCGGGGCTTCGGAGAACCCGGAGGAGGCGGAGGACACCGAGGCGATGCGTGAGCTGCGCGAGGAGGCGGTGGCGCTGTTCGACGAGCACGCGGTCGGGCGCTCGTTCACGCTGGGCTTCGGGCCGATGGACGAGCAGGAGGTCCGCGAGGTCTTCGATGCCCGCGACCGCGCGCGGCTCACCCGGGTCAGGGCCGCCCACGACCCGCGCGGGATGTTCCACTCCAACCGCCCGATCCCGACCGGGGGCTGGTGACCCGGGAACGCACGCCGCTTCGGCCGCACCGTGGGGAGTCCGAGGTGCGGCCGACGGCCCCGGCGCCACGCGGGCACCACCGCGTTCCGGCCGACCGGTGTGAGTACCGGCACGGACCGCCCGCTCGTACCTGCCTCTACGCTTGTCTGTCGATGAAGAAGAGTGAGCAGCAGCGACCCCCGTCCCCGGTCGGCGCGCACGTCCCGGTCGCGGGCGGCATGGCCACCAAGGGCCTGGCCTACGCCGAGGAGATCGGCGCCGAGACCGTTCAGGTGTTCGTGTCCAATCCGCGCGGGTGGGCGACCAACGGGGGCGACCCCGAGCAGGACGCGCGGATGCGCGAGCGCACCGACCTGCCCGTGTTCGTGCACGCCCCGTACCTGATCAACCTGGGCACCCCCAGCGAGGAGACGGCGGCCAAGTCGGTGCGCTCCCTGGAGCACGCGCTGCGCCGCTCGGGCCAGATCGGCGCGCTGGGCACGGTGGTGCACACCGGGTCGGCCGTCTCGGGCGGGCGCGAGACCGGCCTGTCGCGCACCCGCGAACGGCTGATGCCGCTCCTGGAGGAGCTGGGCGAGGACGTCCCGCCGGTGCTGCTGGAGCCGATGGCCGGTCAGGGCCAGGTGCTGTGCGCGACCATCGACGACCTGGCCGCCTACCTGGAGGTGCTGGAGTGGCACCCGCGTGTGGGCGTGTGCCTGGACACCGCGCACATGTTCGCCGCCGGGCACGACATCTCCACGGTGGAGGGCATGCGCGAGGCCCTGGACCGCTTCGACGAGGTGGTCGGCGCCGACCGGTTGAAGGTCGTGCATTGCAACGACTCCAAGGCCGAGTGCGGCAGCTGCCGGGACCGGCACGAGAACATCGGCGCCGGGCACATCGGCGCGGAGCCGTTCGGTGAGCTGTTCCGGCACCCGGTGAGCGCCGGGGTGCCGCTCGTCCTGGAGACCCCGGGCCCGGCCGGTCCGCACGCCGCCGACGTGGCCGCGCTGAAGAGGCTGCGCGAGGCCTGAGGGGACGCCGTCGGGGCGGTCAGTCCTCCTCGGCGGCGGCCCCGTCCGACCCGCCCCCGGCCTCGGGCAGGATCGGGAAGAGGGCGGTGTCCACCTGGACGACGTCGGTGTCGGGATGGCTCTCGGGGGTCCGCCCCTGGAAACGTTTCCCCCAGGAGCTGAGGAAGTCGTTGAGCGCGTCGGCGAACTCGGCCGCCTCCTCCGGGGTCATCCGGGCGTGGCTCGTGGAGTCGGTGGCGGCGTCCTTCCAGCGCCGTACCGCGGGCAGGTCCGGGCTGTCACGGACCAGCGTGGTCCAGTCCCGGAACCGTTTCTGCTTCTGCTGGTAGAGACGGCCGAGGACGGCTTGGGCGGCGACACGGGTCTCCGGGTTGCTGAGGAACTCGTGCCCCGACATGCTCCAACCGCCGGGGCGTACCCGCCACCAGCGCTCGCGTCCGCCCGTGTGCCCGGGTGGGTTGTCGATGAAGCCGTAGCGGGACAGTTGGCGCAGGTGGTAACTGGTGGCGCCGCTGCTCTCCCCCAGGCGCTGGCCCAGGATGGTGGCGGTGGCCGGGCCGTTGAGCCTGAGTTCGTCCAGCAGGCGGGCGCGCAGGGGGTGGGCCAGGCCCCGCAGGGCCTGGGCGCTGACCCGCATCTGCTCATGGGAGTCGGAGGGGACGTCGGGGTCGTCGTCGGTCATGGACCTCACCGTACTGCGAGAACCCTTCCGCAAACAGTTCGCTGCAAAGCTTTCTTGGCGTTGCTGGCACACGTGGGCTCCTCCTGGAACGCGGCGGGGTCAGCGGTCGTCGTCACCAGCGGACGCGACCGCCTCGTCGGACAACCGCGCGCACTCGGCGACGGCCCCGCGGAAGGCCAGGGGCGTGACCACCATGACCAGCCCGCCGACCAGGAAGGGCAGGGCGAGGTCGATCCGGCCCAGCAGACCGCCCAGCAGCGCGCCGACCGGTGACAGCCCCCAGCCGACCATGCGGAAGGCGGCGCCCGCCCGACCGCGCACGCGGGAGGGGACCACGGCCTGGAAGAACAGGGAACCGGAAACGTTGGTCACCGTCATGCACAGACCCAACAGCCCCCAGACGAACGCGACGAACCAGGCGTGGGGCACCAGGCCGACCACCAACAGGCACGCCCCCATCCCCAGGTAGCCGCCCATCATGGCCGTCCTGCGGCCGAGGCCCGCGACGAGCCGTGCGGCCAGCACCGACCCCAGGACGCCTCCGACCGCGATCGAGGCCAGGAAGAGCCCGTACAGGGCCTCGGGAACGCCCAGCACGTCCTGGGCGTAGAGGACCATCACCGAGGTGGCCATCTGGATGCCGATCATCATTCCGGCGTTGTTGAACGCCAGGCCCCGCGTCAGCGACTGGCCGAAGACGTAGGCGAAGCCCTCCCGCAGGGAGCGCAGTACACCCTGGCCGGACTCCGTGTCCTCACCGCTCTCCGTGGTCTCGGTGGACTCGGCGAGGCCGGAAGCGCGCCGCAGCATGAGGGCGACGGTCACCACGAGCACGGCGCACAGGGCGTAGGACAGGGCCGTTCCGGCAACGGGCAGGACCGCGGCGACCGCGAAGAGCACACCGGCGACGGGGGTGGCCACACAGTCCTGGGCGACCAGGCGACCACCCTCCAGCCTGCTGTTGGCATGGTCCAGCAGGCGACCGGGCACGATCCGCGACACGGTGATCCGGGTGACGGGGTCGGTGACCGTCTCGCAGCAGATCACCACGAAGATCGTGGCGTACAGGGCCCAGAGGGTGGCGCCACCCGTGGCGATGGCCACGGCCAGGGCCGCGACGGCGATCGCGGCGACCGTGCTGGAGACCGCCATGGCACGGAGACGGTCGACCCGGTCCAGCAGCACTCCCGCGAACGGCGCGACGAGCAGCCAGGGCAGGTACCGCGCCACCACCAGACCGGAGACGGCGAGCGGGTCGTGGGTGAGGGTGGCGGCGATCAGCGGCAGGGCGGTGGCGAGCATGCCGTCGCCGAGGTTGGTGAGGGTTCCGGCCGCCCAGAAGCGGTGGAAGATCCCGCCGAGGCGCTCGGTACGCGGCGGTGCGGCGGAGGGTTCGGTGGTCATGGTGTCCTCCTGGATTCGGGGGTGCCACCACCGTATGACAAAGACTCCTTTGCAAAGATAGGCATGCAAAGCTTTCTCTGTATTACTTTCGGAGGCGTCGACGTCACCTACGGCGAGGTCCGCGCGAAAGGAACCGCGCCGCACGGGAAGCCCGTCATAGGCGACAATGGGGACGTACGCCCCGGGCTCCGGGGCGGGTCCCGGATCAAGGAATGAGGTGTCGCCGGATGGATCCGGTCTCCATGGTCTTCGGAGCCACGATCGCGCTCGGCGGTTTCCTGTTGGGCCGACTGGCGAACAGGCGCCAGGCACGCCAGGCCCTCGAACAGCAGCGCAGGCAGGAGCGGGCCAAAGCCCTGAACACCCCGCAGAACCCCCAGCCGTTCTGCGGATGCGGCCACCACCTGGTCTTCCACGACCAGCAGACCAAGAAGTGCCAGACCCAGGTGGTCATCCCCGGCCGCTGGACCGGACAGGCCAGCTCCACCTACCGCCAGTGCATGTGCCAGGGCTACCGAGGTCCACTCCCCCTCGACGAGTACTACGCCCCCGACTACCTGAACGAGACCGACGGCTGACCGGGTCCCGGCCCCGGTGTCCACGAGTGCGAGGGGCCGCCGCGCGGTTGTCCACAGTCGTCCACGGGGGGCTACCGCGCGGCGGCCCCCTCTGCTTTCTTGGAAGCACGACCGCTTTCCCGGAAGGGGGACCGGGCGACACGGCCCCGGGTCGCGGAGCCCCGAGCCTCCACGTTCCCGACCGCAGAACCCGGCCCCGGGAGCGGTGGCCCCGCACCCCCGTTCTTTGCGAAACCGACCCGCCCGAACCCGTCCCGCCGTACGGTGACCGAACGGCCCCGCCCCCGGACCGCCGAGGCCGTGCCCCGCCCAAGCCCTTCCCCAGCGTCCGGCGCCTTCCCCGAGAGCCCCGGCACGAGACCACCGACACACCGCACGAACCGGGACACGGGGCCCGCCAGGATGACAATGTCCTTCCCCGCCATCAGAATGTCTGCGCACCGAACAGCCAGAGAGTGGACGTTGAACCAGTGACGACCCCTGTGACACCCACGATCGACCAGCGCATCGCCGAGGAGCTCGGCGTGGGCACGCACCAGGTCACCGCCGCAGTCGGACTCCTCGACAGCGGGTCGACCGTGCCCTTCATCGCCCGTTACCGCAAGGAGGCCACCGGCGCGCTGGACGACGCCCAGCTGCGCGCCCTTGAGGAGCGTCTGCGTTACCTGCGGGAGCTGGCCGAACGCCGGACCGCGATCCTGGAGTCGATCCGCTCCCAGGGCAAGCTGGACGAGGAGTTGGAGGCCCGCATCCAGGCGGCCGACTCCAAGGCCCGCCTGGAGGACATCTACCTCCCCTACAAACCCAAGCGGCGCACGAAGGCGCAGATCGCCCGCGAGGCCGGGCTCGAACCCCTGGCCGAGGGCCTGCTGGCCGACCCCACCCAGGACCCCCGGGAGGTCGCCGCCGCCTACGTCGACCCCGACAGGGAGGTGGCCGACGTCAAGGCCGCCCTGGACGGGGCCCGCGCCATCCTGGTGGAGCGCTTCGCCGAGGACGCCGACCTCACCGGCGTCCTGCGTGAGCGCCTGTGGGAGAGGGGCCGTCTGGGTTCGGCCGTCCGCGAGGGCAAGGAGGAGGCGGGCGCCAAGTTCGCCGACTACTTCGAGTTCTCCGAACCCCTCACCGAGCTCCCCTCCCACCGCGTCCTGGCCATGTACCGGGGTGAGAAGGAGGAGATCCTCACCCTCAGCCTGGAGCCGGAGGAGGCCCCCGCCGAGAACGCGGACGGCACCGTCCCCCGGAGCACCTACGAGAACGCGATCGCCCACCACTTCGGCATCGTGGACCGCGGACGCCCCGCCGACCGGTGGCTCCAGGACACCGTGCGCTGGGCCTGGCGCACCCGCATCCTGGTGCGCCTGGACATCGACGTGCGCATGCGGCTGTGGCAGCGTGCCGAGGACGACGGCGTGAACGTGTTCGCCGCCAACCTGCGCGACCTGCTGCTGGCCGCCCCCGCCGGGAGCCGCGCCACCCTGGGCCTGGACCCGGGCCTGCGCACCGGCGTCAAGGTCGCCGTCACCGACGCCACCGGCAAGGTCGTGGCCACCGACACGGTCTACCCGCACGCGCCCCGCCGCGACTGGGACGGCTCCATCGACAGTCTGGCCAGGCTGTGCGCCGCCCACGCCGTGGAACTGGTCGCCATCGGCAACGGCACCGCCTCCCGCGAGACCGACAAGCTCGCCGCCGACCTGATCAGGCGCCACCCGGAACTCAAGCTCACCAAGGTGATGGTCTCCGAGGCGGGCGCGTCGGTCTATTCGGCCTCGGCCTACGCCTCCGAGGAGCTGCCGGACCTGGACGTGTCCCTGCGCGGGGCCGCCTCCATCGCCCGCCGCCTCCAGGACCCGCTCGCCGAGCTGGTCAAGATCGACCCCAAGTCGATCGGTGTGGGCCAGTACCAGCACGACCTGGCCGAGGGCAAGCTGTCGCGCTCCCTGGACGCCGTGGTCGAGGACTGCGTGAACGGCGTGGGCGTGGACGTCAACACCGCGTCGGTGCCGCTGCTGACCCGGGTCTCGGGCGTGACCTCCACCCTGGCGCGCAACATCGTCGCGCACCGCGACGCCAACGGCCCCTTCCGCACGCGCGAGGCCCTGCGCTCGGTGCCGCGCCTGGGCCCGAAGGCCTTCGAGCAGTGCGCGGGCTTCCTGCGCGTGCCCGGCGGCGACGACCCGTTGGACGCCTCGGCGGTGCACCCGGAGGCCTACCCGGTGGTGCGGCGCATCCTGGACCGGGTGCAGACCGACCTGCCGTCGCTGATCGGCAACAAGAAGCTGCTCTCGCAGGTGCGCCCCCAGGACTTCGTGGACGACACCTTCGGACTGCCGACCGTCACCGACATCCTCACCGAGCTGGACAAGCCGGGCCGCGACCCGCGTCCGGCCTTCACCACCGCCACCTTCAAGGAGGGCGTGGAGAAGCTGGACGACCTGGAACAGGGCATGATCCTGGAGGGCGTGGTCACCAACGTGGCGGCGTTCGGCGCGTTCGTGGACGTGGGCGTGCACCAGGACGGCCTGGTCCACGTGTCGGCGCTCTCGCACAAGTTCGTCGAGGACCCGCGCGACGTGGTCAAGCCGGGCGACATCGTGAAGGTGAAGGTGCAGGACGTCGACATCCCGCGCAAGCGCATCTCTCTGACCATGCGCCTGGACGACGAGGCTCCGGCCCGCGGTGGTCGGGGCGCCGAGCGCGGCGACCGCGGTGGCGACCGCCGTCGTGGCGGCGGTGGCGGTAATCGTCGGGGCAACGGCGGCGGGCGCGGCCGGGACAACCGCTCCAACGCCGCCCCGCAGGGCGCGATGGCCGACGCGCTGCGCCGCGCGGGTCTGGGCAAGTAGGAACCGTCTCCGTCCGTGGGTGGCGGAAGGCCCTCCCGTCACCCACCACCGCCCGTCTGGGGCGCTCCGCGCCAGAGCGGGCCACCACCCTCAACCGACACCTCCGGCGCAGCACCCCCAACCCGTCACCCACCACCGCCCGCCTAGGGCACTCCGCGAAAGGGAGGGACACCCCCGTCGGGCTCAGACGCCGTCCCGCGGAATCACCGAGGTGTAGATCTTCGTGGCCACACGTTCGCCGTTCTCGTAGGCGTCGAGCGTGGCGTGCAGGTGGAAGTCGGTCGCCGTGGACGTGAGTACCGTACTGGTCCGGGTCCGCACCGACCAGTCACCACGGGTGAAGCCCATCGTCCACGTCGCCTGCCCCCGGACCGAGTCGTAGTCGTCACCGATCCGGCTGTAGCACTCCTCCGCGCGCCGCGTCACGTCCAGCCCGATGTCGTCGAAGCGCACCGTCCCCAGATCCTTGACCACGTCCAGCGCGGCCCCGTAGTGCACGAGGTCCTGGGTCAGGTCCCACCGCTCCTCACCCGGCTCGATCCGGCTCGTGGTGATCGGCGCGGTGCCCTCCGGCTCACCGAAGGGCGCCACCTCCCGGCCGTCGCCGCCTTCGGCCGGACGCACCGGAAGGTGTACGCGGGTGTGCTCCCCCTGGAACACGGTGAGGGTCACCGGCTCGGGCGAGGGCCACACGAGCGGCCAGTAGGAGGTGGACACCGAGATCCGCACCCGGTGTCCGGGCGGGAAGGCCTGCGCCACACCGTTGAGGGGCACCGAGACCCGGTACCTGCGACCGGGCACCAGCTTCTCCGGCCGCTCGTGTCCGTTGACGTGGGTGAGGTTCAGCAAACCGTAGGTCACACGCGTGGCCTGCCCCTTGGGCGTCACGTCGCACAGCCGTACCGCGACCATCGCGTCCGGGCGGTCCACGGAGAGTTCGAGGTCGACCACCACGGAGCCGAGGATCTCCAACCGCTCGGGGAGCGGCACGCTGTCGAAGACGATCGACCCGCCGTCGTCCTCACGCTGGTCGTAGGGCAGGTCGGGAGGCGCGTTGTACGAACACCACTTGCCCGCGTGCTGCCCGGTGGACAGCGGCGAGGACAGGGTCAGGGCCTCCTCCCTCCCCGAGGGCTCCCCCTCCCCGAGCACACGGCCCACCCCCAGCGCGCGCGGCACGAACACGACGTCGGGCGACGGCCACTCCCGCTCACCCACCCAGCGCCCCGGCCGGGCCTCGTAGGAGGTGGAGGGCGTCACGCTCTCCTGCATCCAGGCCCGCAGCATCGGTGCGTCCATCACGTCGTTGTCGACGCCCTTGAGCCAGCGGTCCCACCAGCGCACCATCTCCTGGAGGAAACCGATGGCGGGTCCGGGCTGGCCCAGGTGCGGGTACTTGTGCGACCAGGGGCCCAGCAGCCCGAGGCAGGGCACCCCCAGTCCCGCCAGCAGCCGGAAGACCGAGTTGGAGTAGCCGTCGGCCCACCCGCTGACGGCCATGACGGGCACCTGGATCGCGCCCAGGTCCTCGATCACCGAACCGTGCTTCCAGTACGCGTCCCGGTGCTGGTGCCGCAGCCAGGTGTCGAGCCACAGGCCGCTGTGCTCCAGCCGCTCGTGCCACATGTCGCGCCACCGCTCACCGACCAGGTCCGGATCGGGCGGGCAGGAGTTGTAGGCGAACATCGTGGAGGCCCAGGACAGGTTGTCCCCCAGCAGGCACCCGCCCATGTAGTGCACGTCGTCGGAGTACCGGTCGTCGGTGGAGCTGGCCGTCACGATCGCGCGCAGGCTCTCGGGCCGCCGCGCGGCGACCTGGAGGGCGTTGAACCCACCCCAGGAGATGCCCATCATGCCGGTGCGGCCGTCGCACCAGGGCTGGTCGGCGAGCCAGGCGAGCACCTCCTCGGCGTCCGAGAGCTCGCTCTCCAGGTACTCGTCGGTGAGCACCCCCTCGGAGTCGCCGCTGCCGCGCAGGTCCACGCGGGCGCACGCGTACCCGTGTCCGGCCATGTAGGGATGGTGGATCGAGTCGCGCTGTGCCGTCAGGTCGCGCCTGCGGTACGGGATGAACTCCAGGACCGCCGGTACCGGATCGCTCTCGCTCCCCACCGGACGCCAGATCCGTGCGGCGAGCCGGATCCCGTCACTGAGACGGATCTGGACGTACTCGTCCTCGCGTATCTCGTGGGGCAGCTCGCTGACGGTTCTCATCACCTGGTCCTCCCGCTTCGGTCCTCGCCGTCGTCGTCCCAGATCGTGAAGGGCAGTTCCGCCACGCAGTCCCGGTACCTGCGCTCGCACTCCACGCCGTCCCGACCACCCACGAACACGTGCGCCAGCTCGAAGCTGTAGCTGTCCTGGAAGGGGAGTTCGGAGAGCCGCTGGCCCTGGCGCGCGACGATCTCCACCTTCGTACCCGGTGCCGTCTTCTCCGCGCGCGCGACGTCCTCCTCCGTGGGCACCGCCGCGACGAAGCCGTCGCGGAAGCGGCGCAGGAACCACTTGGCGGCCACCGCGTGCTCCCCTCCGCGTTCCAGCTCGGGCTCCTGCCCCAGGGCGACCCTCAGGCAGATCTCGTGGTTGGACACCCCGCGTACGAGCTCGAACAGCCTGGCGTGCGACTGGGAGTGGCGCGGATTGATCTCCAGGAGCCGGATGTCGCCGCTGCGCGGGTCGTGGAAGTACTCGATGTTGAAGGTGACGTTGTCCAGGCCGACCCGGGAGATCACGCGTTCGGACAGCGCGGTCAGGCGTTCGCCCGCCGCTTCGGGCACCGTGGACGGGTACTCGTAGCGCAGGAAGCTCGACGTGCCCGGATAGCGGTGGGAGTCGACGATCCCGTAGACGTGGGGAACGCCGTCACGGACGTAGCCCTCGACGGTGAGCTGGTCCCCCGTGGCCTCCTCCTCGACCAGTGCGGCCGTGCCCCCGCACCCGGCGACCTCCGGTGGCAGCCGCAGCCGGTCCATGACCCACTGGAAGGACGTGCCGAGGCGTCCGGCTCCCGCCCTGATCCTGTCCATGGCCGCACGGAACCCGGCGTCGTCGACGGCCCGGAAGGCCAGTTCGGAGGAGAACGACTTCACCGGCTTGATCCACACGGGGTAGGAGAGCCCCTCCGGTTTGACCGTGGTGTCCAGGCCGACCTCGGCGAACCGGGGCACGGCCTCGGGGATGACGGCGCGCTGCTCCAGACGGCTCCAGTACTTGTGCTCGCACCGGATGACGGCCTCCAGGGGCGCGCACGACAGTCCCCGCTCCTGGCAGAGCAGCGGCACCAGCGAGCTGACCGGGAAGTCCCAGAACCCGATGACCGCGTCGACCGTGCCCTCGAAGGAGTTCAGCCTCCCGGCCGCCAGGGCGAGGACTCCGGGCATGTCCACCTCCCGGTGCTGGCCGATCTCGTCGAGGTCGAGCAGTTGGAGGAAGCGGTAGTCGCGGTCAGCGGGCAGGGAGAGCAGGACCTCCCGGTTCTGGTCGTCGAGCCCCAGGACGAAGACGTTCGTGGTCATCGCGCACCTCCGGCGGGGTGGTGCCAGCCGGTGGCCACGCCCCGCACCGGAAGGTCGTCCCCGATGCGCCCCGGACACCGGCGCCACCCACTCCTACCTGCGAGGATGCCCGCATTCCCCGCCGGTCCCGGGCAGAGCGCGGAGGGGTTTCCCAACCTTTACCGACTCCGGGATAAAACTGGACGAAGACGACGAACCGGCCACCGCCTCACCAGACGGGACGCAGCGGGGGCAGTTCCTCCCCGGCCAGACCCCGGACGAGTTCGGCGAGTTCACCGCGCAGGTGGGCGAGTCCGCCCTCACCGAGGCGCTCGCCGATCCTCTCCTCCAGCGCGCGCATGACCCGGCCCGCGACGGCGAGGTGCTCGTGTGCCCGGTCGGTGAGGACGACCAGACGGCGGCGCCCACCCCCGGCGTGCTCCACGCGCCGCACGTACCCGCGTTCCTCCAGGTGGGTGACGATCTGCCCGGCGGCCTGCTTGGTGACGCCCAGGCGCTCGGCCAGCTCGGTGCTGGTCGCGCCGCCGTTCCGGAGCACCTGGAACGCGAATCCGTGGATCGGCCGCAGTTCCCGGTAGCCCTCGGCGTCGACTCCGCGCACGAACTCGCCCAGCACCAGCTGGAAGGCCATACCCAGGAGGAAGGTCAACTCGGTGCGCTCTAGGGGATCGTCGTTCATGACCCCATCTTGACACACATGAGTAAAGAAGCTTTACTCTCTGAGTAAAGGAGCTTTACTCGCAGGGCGCAACAGGACGCACAGCCCCATCCCACGAGAAGGACGTGAGCACATGAGGATCATCGACGAGACCGAGGCCCGCACCACCACGACGCCCGCCGGAACCATGGCTGCCCTGGCCGGACCCAGCCAGGGCAGCCAGCAGCTGAGCACCTGGCGGGTACGCATGGACCCCGGAGCGGCCTCCCCCGAGCACGTGATCGACCGGGACCAGGTGTGGATGCCCGTCTCCGGACGGTTCGAGGTCAGCGTCGACGGACGGAACGCGTCCGTGACCTCGGGCCAGGCCGCCCACATCCCCGCCGGAGCGGTCCGCCAGGTGCGCACCCCCGACGAATCCGGCGAGGCGCTGGTGTGCATGGTGCCCGGAGGACGGGCCACCGTCGTGGGACAGGAGCGGCCCGTTCCCCTGCCCTGGGCCGAGTGACGTCCGGCCGCCGCCCCGGCGCGGACCGCCTACCTGGGCGCCAGGGCCACCCCGGCCCACAGCTCGCGCACGGGCGAGGTGTCGCGGGCGTGCACCAGGTCGTCGGTGTTCCACACCTTGACCGCGGTGGCCTCGGCCGTCACCGCGGGCCAACCCGGGTCACCGGTGGCGGCGAAGTCACGCCAGGCCGCGACCATGCGCCCCGACAGCGCCCGATGGGCGTCGCTGGGCTCGCCGCCGAGCAGGAACCTCCCGAAGTCGGTGTCCAGGTTGCCGAACGCGAACGGCAGGTCGAAAGCGTGGCAGGCACCCAGCCGCCCCTCCATCGCGGGGCTCTCCGCGGCCAGCCGGAAGAAGTGGGCACGGCCCCCCGCCGCGGCGTGCGCCTCGGCGAAGCGCACGGTGTACTCCGAGAACAGGGCGTCTCCCTGGATCGCGGCGTACAGTTCGCGCAGAGTCGCCCCCGGGTGCACGGAGCGGTAGGCCGACACCGCCTCCTCCCCCAACCCGAGCCGGGAGGCGGTCTCCGCCAGGGAGGACTCCCCGTCGATCTCCACGCTCTGCCCCAGCTCGGTGAACAGCCGGTACTCGTGCGCGTTGTGGCCGACGAGCAGATCCACCCCGGAGGCGGCGCCGCGAGCGACCGCCTCCAGCGGGGCCTCGGGGAGTTCGGGGCCGCCGACCACGGGCGCGAAGCAGGTGAAGGGCTTGGTGCGCACACCGCCGGACCTCCCCGGCGGGGAGGCGGACAGCACCGCGTCGGTGGCCTCCAGCAGCTTCTCCGGCGGCAGCGCGGCCAGGGCGTCGGCCTCCAGCGGCACCCCGGCGGCCCCGGCGATCCGCTCGGAGACGGACCGCGCCGTGTCCCGGGTGAGCATGTCCCCGGGAACGCTGTGCGCGATCACCCTCCGGAAGAGCCCGTGGGCGGCCGGGGAGGCCATCAGGCACGCCACCGACCCGGCGCCGGCGGACTCCCCCGCCACCGTCACGTTGTCGGGATCGCCCCCGAAGGCGGAGACGTTCTCCCGCACCCAGCGCAGTGCGGCGGTCTGGTCGAGCAGGCCGCGGTTGTCGGGGCGGCCCGGCACGTGACCGAAGCCCTCGAAACCCAACCGGTAGTTGATCCCCACCACGACGAGGCCGCTCTCGGCGAGCCTGGTGCCGTCGTAGGTGACCTCCGAAGCGGCGCCGACGATGTAGGCGCCGCCGTGGATCCACACGAGCACGGGGGCCCGGTCGCCCTCCCGGGCGGCGGTCCACACGTTGAGCGACAGGCAGTCCAGGGACGTCTCCGGGCTCCAGGGCGCGGCGCCCAGGAGCTGGTTGCCCTGCGGGGGCGGCGGGCCGAAGGAGGTGCAGTCGCGCACGCCGTCCCAGGCGGGCGCGGGGACGGGGGCGGCGAAGCGGCGTTCCCCGAAGGGGGCGGCGGCGTAGGGAAGGCCCCGGTAGACGGTGACCCCGCCGCTCTCGGAGCGCGGCGAGGCGGCGCCCCGAACCCGTCCGGACCCTGTCGTCACTGTGCGCTCGGCGTCCACGTGCGTCCTCCCCATCGGTTCGCGACACCCCCACCTAACAAGGTTAGGTAAACGGGCGCAAGACCCTCCGAAACCAGCCGCGGCGCGGTGTTCCCGGATCTTCACCACGGACCGACCGTCCGACCAGGCGGAACTCCGGGCCCGTTCCGTGGTTTCCGGCCGGTAACATACCACCCGGTCGGTATGAACACACGAACGAAGGGTCGCCATGCGCGCCATCCAGATCACCGAGTTCGGTGGACCCGAGGTCCTCACCCCCACCGAACTGCCCGACCCCGAGCCGGGCCCCGGCGAGGTCCTGGTCGACGTCACCCGTTCCGGGGTGAACTTCGCCGACACCCATCAGGCGGAGAACAGTTACCTGGCCCCGGCCTCCCTCCCCCTGGTCCCCGGTATGGAGATCGCCGGACGTACCCCCGACGGCCGCCGCGTCGTCGCCCTGACCACCAGCGGCGGCTACGCGGAGAGGGCCGTCGCCAACACCGCCATGTCCTTCGACATCCCCGACGGGGTCTCCGACGAGGACGCCCTCGCCCTGATCGTCCAGGGCGCCACCGCCTGGGTGCTGCTGCGCAGGTCCGTGCGGATGGATCCGGGCGAGTCGGTCGTGGTGCACGCCGCGGGCGGCGGCGTGGGCACGCTCGCCGTCCAGCTGGCCAAGCGGTTCGGCGCCGGACGCGTCATCGCCGTGGCCAGCAGCGAGGACAAGCGCGCACTGGCCCTGGAGCTGGGCGCGGACGCCGTCGTGGACTCCACCGCGCCCGACATGACCGAGGCGCTGACGGAGGCCAACGGCGGGCGGCGCGTGGACGCCGTCCTGGACATGGTCGGCGGCCGAGTCACCGACCAGAGCGTGCGGGCCCTGGCCCCGTTCGGCCGTCTGGCCTTCTACGGGATGGCCTCACGGGAGCTGCCCAGCCCGGTGCAGCCCGCCAACCTCATGCGCCACTCCACCACGGTGGGCGGCATGTGGCTGCCGCACGTGTGGCAGCTGCCGGGCGACGTGATGAACCTGGCGATGGCCGAGCTGTTCACGCTGGTGGCCGAGGGGGGCCTCCGGCCGGTTCTGGGCGGGTCCTACCCCCTGGCCGAGGCCGCGCGGGCACATGAGGCGCTGCGGTCCCGGGGCACCATCGGCAAGCTCACCCTTGACATCACTGTCTAGAGAAGCGGCACCTTGACAGTGTAGATCGTGATATGTCCGATCTGCCGGGCTCGTGTGGTCGACGCGGGCGCGTCCGCGTCGACCACACGGGCTGGGGCCACCGAGCGGCGTTCCCCGTGGCCTCCGGCCGCGGCCCCTCCCGCCCGCCGCTACTCGGCCGGGGAGTGGTACACGAGATCGGTGTAGTCGGGATGGCGCTGGATCCAGCCCTTGACGAAGGGACACAGCGGCAACACGTCCAGGTCCCGCGAGCGCACGTCGTCCAGCGCCTCACGGACCAGGGCTCCGCCCAGCCCGCGCCCCTCGTGGGCGGGGTCGATCTCGGTGTGGGTGAAGGTGACCAGCCCTTCCGTGAGGATGTACTCGGCGAACCCGGCCACCTCCCCGTCGACCCTGATCTCGTAACGTCGTTGGTCCGGTACGTCGACCACGTCGGTCGCCATGGCAGCATCACCTCTCGGTCCGCGGGAGGACATCGTTGACCCACCCTCCATTGTGGCGCGTGGCCGCACGCGGTGCCCCTTGCGGCACGCACCCACCTGGACATAGAGTCTCCGTGGCATACCGACTAGTCGGTTTAAGGAGAACGGAATGACATCCCGGTTCGGCGGCCGGACCGCCATCGTCACCGGTGCGAGCCGGGGCATCGGCCTGGCCATCGCCCAGCGGCTCGTCGACGAGGGCGCGCGCGTGTGCGTCACCGCGCGCAAGCCCGAGCCCCTGGAGGAGGCCGTGAAGGCCCTGGGCGGGCCCGAGCACGCCATCGGCGTCCCCGGACGGGCCGACGACCCCGAGCACCAGGACGCGGCGATCGCCGCCACCCTGGAAGCCTTCGGCAGCGTCGACATGTTCGTCAACAACACCGGCATCAACCCGGTCTACGGACGGATGGTCGACCTGGACCTGGACGCGGCCCGCAAGATCTTCGAGGTCAACGCCCTGTCGGCGATCTCCTGGACGCAGAGGGCCTACCACGCCTGGATGGCCGAGCACGGCGGCGCCGTCGTCAACGTCTCCTCCGTGGCCGGGACCAAGCCCTCCCCCGGCATCGGCTTCTACGGCGCCACCAAGGCCATGCTCATCCACATCACCGAGGAACTGGCCGTCGAGCTGGGACCGAACATCCGCGTGAACGGCGTCGCCCCGGCCGTGGTCAAGACCAGGTTCGCCTCGGCGCTCTACGAGGGCCGCGAGGAGAAGGTGTCCGCCCAGTACCCCCTGGGCCGCCTGGGCGAGCCCGGGGACGTCGCGGGCGCGGTGGCCTTCCTGCTCTCCGACGACGCCTCCTGGGTCACCGGCCGCACGCTCGTCCTGGACGGCGGCCTCACCCTCACCGGAGGTGTGTGACATGGACCTGACCGACACCGGAGCCGTCGTCACCGGCGCGGGCAACGGGATCGGCGCCGCGATCGCCCGCAGACTCGCCGGGGCCGGGGCGCGCGTCG
Organism: Nocardiopsis halotolerans DSM 44410; assembly: GCF_000341065.1. Taxonomy (GTDB): domain Bacteria; phylum Actinomycetota; class Actinomycetes; order Streptosporangiales; family Streptosporangiaceae; genus Nocardiopsis; species Nocardiopsis halotolerans. The sequence continues at coordinate 16,840 of NZ_ANAX01000382.1, forward strand.
TGGTCAACGACCTGGACGCGGGCGCCGCCGAGGCCGTGGCCGCCGAGATCGGCGGGGGGGGCGGNACGCCGCCAGCGAGGCGGGCGTCACCGCGCTCGTGGCCGAGGCCGGGGCGCACCTGGACGGCATCGACCTGTACGTGGCCAACGCGGGCGTGGGCGTGGGTGGCGGCCCCGACGCCCCCGAGGCCGACTGGGACCTGGCCTGGCAGGTCAACGTGATGGCGCACGTGCGCGCCGCACGCGAACTGGTGCCCGGCTGGCTGGAACGCGGCCGCGGCCGCTTCCTGACCACCGTGTCGGCCGCGGGCCTGCTCACCATGCTGGGCAGCGCGCCGTACTCGGTGACCAAGCACGCCGCCCTGGCCTTCGGCGAGTGGATGTCGGCCACCTACGGGGACCGCGGGATCACCGTGCAGTGCGTGTGTCCCCTGGGGGTGCGCACCAACCTGCTGGAGAGCAGCGGCGACACCGGCAAGGCCATCCTGGCCCCGGAGGCGATCACCCCCGAGGAGGTCGCCGACGCGGTGATGGTCGGCCTGGCCGACGGGCGCTTCCTGATCCTGCCGCATCCGCAGGTCGCCGACTACTACGCGGCCCGGGCCGACGACACCGACCGCTGGCTCGCGGGGATGCGCCGCCTCCAGGCAAAGGTCTTCGAGGGGGAGTCGTGAGCGACGAACGCACCGGCGGCGACCTGCCCGGCCTGGACACCGCGGGCCTGCGTGCCTACCTGGACTCGGCCGTGCCCGGCCTGGTCTCGGGTCCGTTGGAAGGTCGGATGATCGCGGGCGGCAAGTCCAACCTGACCTACGTGGTCACCGACGGCACCGGCAGCTGGGTGGTGCGCCGACCGCCGCTGGGCCACGTGCTGGCGACCGCGCACGACATGCCCCGCGAGTACCGGGTGATGACGGCCCTGCGCGACACCGCGGTGCCCGTCCCCCGCACGCACGTGCTGTGTGAGGACACCGAGGTGCTGGGCGCGCCGTTCTACGTCATGGAGTACGTGGAGGGCACCCCCTTCCGCACCCGGGACGAGATCGCCCCGCTGGGCGCGGCGGCCGTCCGCCGGGTGGCCGAGACGCTGATGACCACCCTGGGCGACCTGCACGCGGTGGCGCCCGAGGAGGTCGGGCTGGGCGACTTCGGCCGTCCCCGGGGTTTCCTGGAGCGGCAGGTGCGCCGCTGGCGCAAGCAGCTGGACGCCTCCCGCAGCCGGGACATCCCGGGCATCGACGCGCTGCACGAGAGGCTCTCCTCGACGCTGCCCGAGCAGTCGGCGCCCGCGATCGTGCACGGCGACTACCGCCTGGACAACGTGCTGGTCACCCCCGGCGGGCGGATCAGCGCGGTCCTGGACTGGGAGATGGCCACACTCGGCGACCCGCTCGTGGACCTGGGCCTGATGCTCGTCTACCAGGAGCAGCCCGTGGGCGTGGGCGCCGAGTCCGCCGTCTCCGCCGAGGGCTACCCCTCCCCCGAGGAACTCGTGGGCATGTACGCCGCCGCCACCGGCCGCGACGTGTCCCGCCTGGGCTGGTACGTGGCCCTGGGCTGCTTCAAGCTCGCGGTGATCGCCGAGGGCATCCACTTCCGCCACAGCCAGGGCCTGACCGTCGGGGCGGGTTTCGACCGGATCGGCGAGGTCGTCGCTCCCCTGGTGGAACGCGCGCACACCATGCTCAAGGAGGACTAGATGGACTTCGCCCACGACAGGGAGACCGAGGAGCTGCGTGAGAGGCTGCTGGCCTTCATGGACGAGCGCGTCTATCCGGCCGAGGCCGTCCTGAAGGAGCAGCTGGCCGAGCGCGAGGACCACTGGTCGACCGCGCCGGTGGTGCGCGAGCTCCAGGCCGAGGCCCGGAAGCGTGGCCTGTGGAACCTGTTCCTGGCGGGGCACCCCGAGCACGGCGGGCTGCCCAACCTGCGGTACGCGCCGCTGGCGGAGATCACCGGACGCAGCCCGCGCCTGGCCCCGATCGCGCTCAACTGCGCCGCGCCCGACACCGGGAACATGGAGGTGCTGACGATGTTCGGCACCCCCGAGCAGCGCGAGCGCTGGCTGGAGCCGCTGCTGAACGCCGAGATCCGGTCGGCGTTCGCGATGACCGAGCCCGCGGTGGCCTCCTCCGACGCCACCAACATCACCACCAGCATCGTCCGTGACGGCGACGAGTACGTCGTCAACGGGCGCAAGTGGTACATCACCGGTGCGCTCAACCCCGAGTGCGCCGTCTTCATCGTGATGGGCAAGACCGATCCCGACGCCGAACGGCACCGACAGCAGAGCATGGTGCTGGTGCCGCGCGACACCCCAGGCCTGACCGTCCGGCGCGGCATGACGGTGTACGGCTACGACGACAGCGACCACGGCGGACACGCCGAGGTCGTGTTCGAGGACGTGCGGGTGCCCGCCGCGAACCTCGTCGGCGGCGAGGGCGAGGGGTTCGCCATCGCCCAGGCCCGGCTGGGGCCGGGCCGCATCCACCACTGCATGCGCAGCATCGGCATGGCCGAGCGCGCCCTGGAGCTCACCTGCCGCCGGGTGCTGGACCGGGTGGCGTTCGGACGGCCGCTGGCCGACCAGGGCGTGGTCCGCGAGTGGATCGCCGAGGCCCGTGTGGCCATCGAGCAGCTGCGACTGCTGGTGCTCAAGACCGCGTACCTGATGGACACGGTCGGCAACAAGGGCGCGCACACCGAGATCCAGGCGATCAAGATCGCCACGCCGCGCACGGTGGAGTGGATCCTGGACAGGGCCATCCAGGCGCACGGCGCGGCCGGGGTCAGCCAGGACCTGCCGTTGGCCGGGTGGCTGGCGGGCGTGCGGTCGCTGCGGCTGGCCGACGGGCCCGACGAGGTGCACCTGCGCTCGCTGGGCCGCGCGGAGCTGCGCAGGTACCGCTAGGCCGGTGGCGCCGCCGGTGCGGCGCCGCCGACACCGTCCGACGATCCCGTTCCCGCTGTCACCGCGGCCGCTCCGCCGTGGTGCCGGGAGCGGGGTCGTGGCGTGTGGACACACCCCGGTCGCCCCCGCCCCGCCCTCAGGCTCCGGGGCGCAACCCCGCCACGAGCAGGTCGGCGAAGTGGCGTCCCACGTCCTCGCCGCCGAGCGGGCCGCCCGGGTGGTACCAGGTGCTCAGGTGGTGTACGGAACCGAAGAAGTAGTTCACGACCAGGTCGGCGGAGACGTCGTCGCGGAAGACGCCCTCCGCCTGCCCCTGGGCGACCATGTCACGGAAGATCTCGTGGTAGCGGCGCCGCTCGGCGCGCACGGCCCTCTGCTTGTCCTCGCTCAGCTGGTGCATGGAGCGGAAGAAGATGACGGTGTCGTCCATGTTGGCGACGCTGGTGACGATGACGTCGGCCGCGGCGGCGTGCACCCGGTCGGTCACCGGCTCGTCGCGGGAGGCGATCCGCACCAGGTGCTCGGTCTGCATGCGCAGCACGCGCGCGTAGATCTCGTAGAGCAGGTCGTCCTTGGAGCCGAAGTAGTGGTACATGGCGCCCTTGGTGACGCCCGCGGCGACCACGACCTCCTGGACCGAGGTGCCCTCGTAGCCGTTCGAGGCGAACAACCGGGTCGCCGCCCCGAGCAACCGCTCCGGCACGGATCCGTTCTGGGTGTCGGTCTCCGCCGTCCGCTGTGCTCGCGCCATGTCCTGCCCCACCTCGTGCCCCGTCATGCGCCGGAAAACACCGGCCGGGACAGCATACCGACCGGCTGGTACCCGACGCACGCGCGCTCGGTGTCCCCTCCCGCTCACACGATCCGCAGGTCGACCTTGCGCCCGTCGGGGTCGGTGAGGACGCGTCGCCCGGGTTCCAGGGGCGGTGTGGCGCGGTCTCCTGCCACGGTGAACCCGAGCCGGACCGCGCCCGTGGAGCGTTCGGGGGTGGCCGGGTAGATCTCGAGGACCATGCCGCCCGGCAGCTCGGCCGCGTGGTGCTCGGGTCCGCTCCCGTGCCGTTCACGGACGAACCGCAGTCCCAGCCCGGCGTAGAAGGCGCGGCACTCCTCGACCCGGTCGGTGTAGACGACCAGGAGCGTGGCGCGCGGGGTCGGTGCCTCCCCGGCCGGGCGCGAGGTCCGTTCCGGTGTCGTCTCCATCCTCCGCTCCTCCCTGTCATGTCGACCGTACCGGGCCCGGGGCCGCCTCGCGGAAGGGTGGGGCACCCTCAACCGATGCCTCCGGCGCCGTACCCCCTCTCGTGCGGGATGACCAGCGGAGTGCGGGTGCGCGGGTCGGGCACCACGTCGCAGGGCAGCCCGAACACCTTCTCCACCAGGGGCGCGGTGACCACCTGCTCCGGGGTGCCGTCGGCGACCACGCCGCCCCCCTCCATCAGCACCAGGCGGGTCGCGAACCGGGCGGCCTGGGCCAGGTCGTGTAGGACGGCGACCACCGTGCGCCCCTGGCGGTGCAGTTCGGCGAACAGCTCCAGCAGGTCGTACTGGTGGGCGATGTCCAGGAAGGTGGTGGGCTCGTCCAGCAGGAGGACGTCGGTGTCCTGGGCCAGGACCATCGCCACCCACGCACGCTGGCGCTGGCCGCCGGAGAGCGACCCCACCTGGGAGTCGGCCAGGTCGGCCAGCCCGGTCAGCTCCAGCGCGCGCTGGATCGCCGTCTCGTCCTGCGGGCTCCACTGCCGCACCAGCGTGTGGTGCGGGAACCGGCCGCGCGCCGCCAGGGCCCGCACGGAGATGCCCTCGGGAGCGACCGGGCTCTGCGGCAGCAGCGCCATCTGGCGCGCGACCGCCTTGGCACGCTGGACTCGTACGTCCCGGCCGTGCAGGAGCACCCGGCCCGACAGCGGTTTGCGCACCCGCCCCAGGGCCTTGAGCAGGGTGGACTTGCCGCAGCCGTTGGGGCCGACGATGACGGTGAACTCGCCTTCGGCCACTCCGAGGTCGAGGTCCCGCACGACCGGCTCGCCCCCGTATCCCAGGGTCAGCTCCTCCGCGGACAGCACCAGACTCACAGCACACCCTTTCGCCATTCACGAACCAGCAGATAGCCCAGGTAGACGCCGCCGAGCGCCATGGTGAAGACACCGACCGGCAGCCCTTCCCCGACCGGGGACCGCTGCACGGCCAGGTCGGCCGCCACCAGCAGGAGGGCGCCGACCAGGGCCGACAGCACCAGGTTGGGGCCCGGAGCCGCGGAGAGCCTGCGCGCGATCTGCGGTGCGGTCAGGGACACGAACGCGATCGGACCGGCCACGCTCACCGCGGCGGCGGACAGCACCACCGACAGGCAGACGGCGGCGGTGCGGGTGGGAGCGGCCCGCGCGCCGAGCGCGTCGGCGAGCTCGTCGCCCATCTCGTTGACGGTGACCGGTCCGGCCAGTGCCGCCACGAACGGCAGCACCAGGATCAGGACCGCCCAGATGGTGGTGGCGTGCTCCCAGGAGCGGGCGCCCAGGCTGCCGTTGACGTAGGAGGCCAGGACGTCGGCCTGGTCGCGGGCCATCACCGACACGACGAAGTGGGTGAAGGCCTGCGCCATGGCGGCCACGCCGATACCGGCCACGATCAGGCGGCCGGGGTGGCGCAGGCCGGTCCCCGTCACCGTGGCCACGAGGACCATGGCCAGGGCGGAACCGGCCAGCGCGCCCAGCGGTACGGGGATGACGCCGGGCAGGACGAGGGCGGCGAAGGCCGCGCCCGCCCCGGCTCCGGCGCCCAGGCCGATGACGTCGGGGCTGCCCAGGGGGTTGCGGGTGACGGACTGGAAGAGCGCGCCCGCCAGACCGAGTGCGGCGCCGGTACCCACGGCCACCGA
>NZ_ANAX01000383.1 GCF_000341065.1 Nocardiopsis halotolerans DSM 44410
CGCCTGTGAGGACGGCGGGCAGACGGGTGAGGGGAACCCCGAGGTCGCCGAGGGAGAGGGTGGCCGCCGCCGCGGCGGCCAGCAGGAGCAGGACCACGGCCGCCCACAGCAGCGAGCGCGGGTGGACGGGCAGCGCGGCCGGACCCAGCCTCAGCACGGGCGAGGCCGGTTTCGGGGTGGCGTCGGCCGTGCGCACGGCCGGGGGAAGGGTTCGGGTCATGGGGTACTCCGCATCCTGCGGACCGCGTACAACAGGACGGGCGCGCCGACGAAGGCGGTGACCACGCCGACCATGAGCTCGGTGGGGCGCACGATGGTGCGGCCGACGACGTCGGCGAGCAGCAGCAGGGTGGGGCCCGCCAGCAGGGCGAAGGGCACCTGGACCCGGAAGTCGACGCCGACCAGGGCGCGCACCACGTGGGGCACGGCCAGGCCGACGAAGGCGATGGGTCCGGCCGCCGCGGTGGCACCGGCGGCGAGCAGGGTTCCCGCGACGAGTCCGGCCGAGCGGGTCCACACGGTGTTGGCCCCGGTGGCGATCGCGGCCTCCTCGCCCAGGGCCAGGGCGTTGAGGCCGCCGCAGACCAGCAACGCCAGCAGGACACCGGTACCGATGACGGGCAGCACGGCCCAGATGACGTCGAAGTCGCGTCCGGCCAGGGAGCCGACCACCCAGTAGCGGTAGCTGTCGAAGGTCTCGGGCATGCTCAGGGCCACGGCCTGGACGTAGGCGGTCAGCACGGCGGAGACCACCGCGCCCGCCAGGACCAGCCGGACCATGCCGCCGTCACCGCCCCGGCTGCCCACCGTGTAGGCGGCCAGTCCGGCGGCCAGGGCCCCGGGCAGGGACCACCAGACCGTGCCGGTGACCGAGGTGGGGCCGAGCAGGGCGGTGGCGGTGACCACCGCGGCGGCGGCTCCGGCGTTGACGCCCAGCAGTCCGGGGTCGGCGAGCGGGTTGCGGGTGACGCCCTGCATGAGGGTGCCCGCCAGGGCCAGGGCGGCTCCGGCCACCACGCCCAGGACGGTGCGCGGGTAGCGGCTCTCCACCACGGTGGTGACGAAGGAGTCGCTGTCGCCGGTCAGGGCCGTCCACACGTCGGAGACCGACGTGGGATTGCTGCCCATGAGCAGGCTGAGCAGGATCGTTCCGACCAGGGCCGCGACGCCCGCACCGAGCATGAGCGCGGTGCGGGCGGGGCGGGGCCGGGCGGAGCCCTGCCCGGCCCCGCCCCGGTCGGGAACCGTTGGGTGCCCCCGGAAGAACACTGGCTATCCCTCGACGTTCCGCGCGGCCTCTTCGATCATGGGCACGTAACGGTCGATGACCCAGGGGACGGTCAGCGGGTTGATGATCGAGGACGCGGTGACGAAGGAGTTGTCGTCGGACGCGACCACGGCGCCGTTCTCGATGGCGGGGATGGACGCGTACAGCTCCTGCGACTCGATCTCCTCACGGGTCTGCGGGTCGCTGTAGAAGGTGAAGATCAGGTCGCTGTCCGAGAGCTGGTCGGCGTTCTCCAGGCCGATGAGGGCCGAGTCGGTGCCCTCGGTCTCGGGGAAGGTCTCCACGACCGGGTCGACGGTCAGGCCCAGGCCGCGGACCATGGCGACGCGCTGCTCGTCGGGCATGAACACGCCCAGGGTGCCGGGGCCGTCGGTGTAGACGTAGGAGAAGGACAGGTCGGCGAACCCGGGGTTGGCCGCACTGGCCTCCTCGAACCGGGTGTTGATGCCCTCGATGAGTTCCTGGGCCTCCTCGGGCTGGCCGAGCGCCTCACCGATGATCTCGATCTGCTGGTCCCAGTCGGTGCTCCAGGGCAGTTCGGGGTAGGCGACCGTGGGGGCGATGTCGCTCAGGATGTCGTACTGCTCCTGGGTGACGCCGGACCAGGGGGCGAGGATGACGTCGGGCTCCAGCTGGATGATCGCCTCGAAGTCGATGTCGGTGGCCCCGGCGAACTGGGCGGGCAGCTCCTCGCCCGCCTCGGTGACGGCCTCGTGGATCCACGGCAGGTAGCCGCTCTCGTCGCTGCCCCACTCGTAGCTCTCGATACCGACGGGGACGACGCCCAGGGCGATGGAGGTCTCGGCGGACCCCTGGCCGAGGGTGACCACGCGCTCGGGCTGCTCGGGGATCTCGGCGGTTCCGAGGGCGCTCTCGATGCTGACGGGGAAGTGGCCGCCAGCGGTGTCGCCGCCGCCTTCGCCGCCGGTCTCCCCGTCCGCGTTTCCGCACGAGGTGAGACCGAGCGCGAGGAGGGTGGTGAGGGCCACGCCGCTGAGGCGGCGGAGGGTGGAGACCATGCGCACACTGCTTTCTTCGTCACGGGGTGTGGCCGCGTCGTCATCGACGGCCGTTTCCGCGCAGGGGAAACCCCGAGGGGGAACACGGAGGACAGAGCGGGAGAATCCCGACGAACCAAGGTTAGTCTAACCTCACTCGGCCGGGTTTCCACAAGTCCCCCCGCCTTCGGGGTACGGGCCGCCCGCCGCGTCGAAGCACATCTGACACAGCCTTGACCTGCCATGGAGCTTGTACGCCGCCTTCCCGGGAAGTGCCCGTAGAGGCAACCACCAATGCTAGGAAGCGGAGCGCCATGATCGCCAAACTGTCCGAGATGGGTGTCACGTCCGAAATGGCCTACGGAGCCGGGCTCGCCTCCGTCGGGCTCTCCTTCGTCACCTGGTTCGCCTCCAAGAAGGGAGAGGAGGCTGGCCTGGACCGCGCCGACCGGTGGGGGATCTTCATCGGGGAGTGGGCGCCCACCTTCTTCGCGATCGGCCTCGCCCTGCGCCTGGAGGAGAGCGGGAAGAAGTAGTGCGTCGACGCGGTCTCCGGTGATCCCACCGGAGACCGCGGACGGCAGGACCACACGCCCGGCGGGGGTTTCCCGGTCGGGCGTTTCGCGTGTGCCCGGCGCGCGGGAACAGGGCACCCGGGACCGTTCGGCTGGGTACGGGGCGGCACCGGGTCCGCTTCCCGTCCGGTCCCCGGGAAGGGTTGTGGACACGGAAGCAGGGCTGGCAGGCTGCCCCGGGGCCGGTTCCGGTGTGGTCACGGAGGGCGGGAAGAGCATGCGGCGCGGTGCACCGTCGGGGCGAACTGGTCGGGTGGGGCGCGCGGGCGGCGGTCGACGGCTGTGGTCCCGCGACTTCGCCCTGTTCTTCGTCGCGCGCGCCGTGGCCAGGACGGGCGACGGGATGCTGCCCGTGGCCCTGTCGGCCGGACTCCTCGCGCACGGGTTCGGCGCTGGCGGTATCGGCCTGGCGATGGCCTCCTTCTCCGTGTGCTTCGTGGGGTTCGTGGTCTTCGGGGGCGTGCTCTCGGACCGGTGGGGAGCACGCAGGCTGATGGTGCTGGCCGATCTGGTGCGTGTGGTCACCCAGGGCACGGCTGCGGTGCTGTTCCTGACCGGGAACGTGGTCCTGTGGCAGATCTGCCTGATCGGCGCCGTCAACGGGATCGCGGCGGGGGCCTTCCAACCGGGGGTCGCGTCGGTGGTGCCGCGGGTGGCCCGGGACGTGCAGGGAGCCAACGGGGTCCTGCGCACCGCCGAGGCCCTGGCCATGCTGGTGGGTCCGGCGGCGGCCGGTCTGCTGGTCGCCGTGTTCTCCGCCGCCGGGGTCTTCGCGGCGCACGCGGGCACCTACGCGGTGGGTGCGCTCCTGCTCGGCCTAGTCCGCCTGCCCGGGGCCCGGCGGCGGGACGGGGACGGGGCGCCCGGATACCTGACCGACCTGGCCGAGGGCTGGCGGGAGTTCCGCGCCAGGACGTGGATGTGGTCGGTGATCCTGCTGTGGATGGCGCTGATGGTGGTCATGTGGGGCCCGCAGACCCCGCTGACCGCCGCGGAGATCATCTCCGACCACGGCGCCCGGGAGTTCGGGATCGTCAGTTCCGCGCTGGGCGGCGGCACGGCCCTGGGCGGGCTGGTCGCGATCCGGATCCGTCCGCGCTTCCCGCTGCGCGCGGGAACGTTCGCGCTGTTCGGCGCGGGAGCGTTCTCCGCCGCCGTGGGAATGGCGCTGCCCGTCCCCGCCCTGGCCGCCGGTGCGGCGGTCAGCGGCGCGGCCATGGGGTTCTGGGGAGTGATGTGGATGACGAGCGTGCAGACCCAGGTGCCCCGACCGGTGCTGGGACGCATCCACGCCTACGAGGTCGCCGGTTCGGTGGCGATGATGCCGGTCGGTCAGGCCCTGGCCGGTCCGGCGGCGCAGGTGTTCGGAGCCCGCCCCCTGCTGCTCTTCGGCGGAGCGGCCACCCTCGTGGTGGGGCTGGCGCTGCTGGCGCTCCGTCCGGTCCGGAACCTGACCGCGCGGAGGCGGTTGTCCACGGAGGGATCGGCGGAGGTTGCCGGACCGTGACGGCGGGGCATACGGGAGGGGGACGCACACGACGGAAGGGGACCCATGTGCCTGCACGGAACCGGTGAGACCGTTCGCTCGAGGACGGGTGACGCCACGTCGACCCCCGCCGGGTCGCCCGGCGCGCCGACCAGCCCACGCCCGTGGCCGAGGGGTTTCCACAGGGTGGCCGACCTCAGCCACGTACTGTCGCCGTCCATGCCCTCCTGGGGCGAGGAGAAGCCGTGGAGGGAGACTCTCAGCGATCCGGCGCCCGAGGGCGGGTTCGGTTTCTACCTCCAGCAGTGGACGCTCACCGAGCACTCGGGCACGCATCTGGACGCGCCCGGGCACGTGATCGGCGGCGGACGGCTGGTCCCCGACATCCGACCGCACGAGCTGGTCGCCCCGGCCGCGGTGATCGACGTCCGCGCCCGTGCCGCCGAGGACCCCGACACCACGGTGACGGTGGACGACGTGCTGGCCTTCGAGCGGGCGCACGGGAGGGTGCCCGAGGGCGCGGCGGTGCTGATGCACTCGGGGTGGAGCGCCCGGTGGGCCGAGGGCGACGACGCGGTCCGCGGAGTGGCGGAGGACGGCACCTGGCACTTCCCGGGCTTCGACCCCGGGGCCTGCGAGTTCCTGTTCGAGCGGCGCGGTGCCGTCGGGGTGGGCGTGGACACCCTGAGCACCGATCCGGGCGACTCCACCGACTTCCCCGCGCACGAGGTGGTGGGGCGCGCGGACCGGTGGGGACTGGAGGCGCTGACCGGGCTGGAGCAGCTACCGCCGGTCGGTGCCCTGCTCAGCGTCGGTGTCATGCCGGGCCTGGACGCCTCCGGCGGTCCCAGCCGGGTGCTGGCCATGTGGTGATCCCCGCTCGGGCCGCGGCGCCCCGGCGGTTCAGCACCCCTCGACGCGGGGCGTCGCTCCGCCGTCGGGGTTCCACTCCAGCAGCATGATGGTGGCGTCGTCGGTGAAGCTGCCGCGCTGGTGGTCGTGGATGGCGTGGATGAGGCGCCGCAGCGTCTCGGGAGCGGGCTCGTCGGAGGCGGTGGCGCGGATGATGAAGTCGGCGAACCGTTCGAGGCCGAACATCCGCCCCTCGCGGTCGTGCGCCTCGGTCACCCCGTCGGTGTAGAGCAGGATCCGGTCACCGGGTTCGAGTTGGGTCCGGTGCACGGTGCACGGCCCGGCGTCCAGGTCGCCGCCGACCCCCAGCGGGAGCTCCGGGGGCCGTTCCAGGGCGTTCTCCAGCAGGCGGCCGTTCCGCAGCAGCAGGGGTGTGGGGTGGGCGCGGTTGACCCAGGAGAACTCGCCCGTGGACAGGTCCAGTGTGGCGAAGACGGCCGTGCAGAAGCGTTCGGGGAGCCAGGCGGTGAGCGCCCTGTCCACGTTGTCGGTCAGCTCGGCGAGGTCGGCGCCGTTGCGCCGCGCTCCGCGGGCTCCGGCCATGGCGACCGAGGCGGTCAGCCCCGAGACCAGGTCGTGGCCCATCGCGTCGAGGATGACGGCGTGCAGGATGTCCTCGGTGATCGAGTGGTCGAAGGCGTCGCCGCCCAGCTCGTAGGCGGGTTCGAGGACGGCGGTGGACACCCCGCGCGCGGTGCCGAGGGTGCGCGGCGGCAGGAAGGCCCGCAGCATCTCGGTGCGCAGTTGCACCGAGCGCGCGCGGGTGTGGCGGACGTAGGTGTCGCTGTAGGCGCGCTTGGAGGTGATGACCAGGGCCAGGAGCGAGGCGAGCGACTGGCAGCGGTGCAGGGTGGGTCCGTCCAGCGAGGGCGCCGTGACGTACACCACGCCCATGCGGTCGGCGCCGTCGCGCAGGGGCAGCCACAGGCCCAGTTCCTCGTCGCCGCCGTCGACCAGGCGCAGCGTCTCGGAGCGGTAGGCGTCACCGGCGACGGTGGTGTCGATGTCCAGCGGTTCTCCCCCGGTCAGCGGGATGAGGAGGCGCTGTTGCAGGTCGACCAGGTGCACGGTGATGCCGCTGAGGCCGATGTGTTCGCCGTAGCGGCACGCGGTCTCCAGGACCTCGATCGGGGCACAACCGTGCACGGACCTGACCAGGTCCTCGAACAGCCGCTCGGGCTCGCTGATCGAGTCGGCGCCGTCCATGTGCCCACCTCCCCCCAGCAGTTTCACACCGCGGGCGCGGAAGAGGGGCGAGACCGGCGGCGTGTCCCGCGGTCGGACCGGGCTTTACCCGTGGTCAGGCCGACCGGTCGCGGCGCTCACCGTCCTGGTCGGGGCGGATACGGGGGACGATGGTGGGGTTGACGTTGTCGATCACGG
>NZ_ANAX01000384.1 GCF_000341065.1 Nocardiopsis halotolerans DSM 44410
TGGACCGCGCTGCTGCGCCGCCGTTGGTGCCGACGCCGCTACCGCCACCATCATCGGCCTGGCCGCTGGGCGCAACTCCCAGGCACCCGCCGCCGTTGGTGCCATCGCCGCTACCGTCACCATCATCGGTCTGGGCGTTGGGCGCAGCCCCCAGACACCCGCCGCCTTTGGTGCGACCGTCGCCAACCCTCACCACCGGGGACAGCACCGCTACTCGGGACCGGAGGACCCGCTCGCCGTTACTGCCACCGCAGCAGAGCCCGGACACCCAACCCCATCAAGCGTTGCCCGTGGCCTGTCCCACCTCGCGGCAGCTGGTGCCACCGCAGCAGAGGCCCACCATCCCCGAACCCCAACCGTTGGCCGCCTTCCCCCAGTTCGGTTACTGCCATGGTCACACCGGCGCACGTGTCGCGCCGTGGGAGCGTCGCGGGGCCGGGACCACCGCGATGGCGGCGGCGGAGAACAGCGCGCTCGCCGCGAAGACGAGGGGCAGGCCCGCGAGGGTGATCACCGCCGCCATGAGCACCGGGGTCAGCGTCGTGCTGATGGCCTGGAGCCAGTTCTGCACCGCCAGGGCCCGTCCCGCCCAGGAGGTTCCCGCGATCTCCGCGACCGACGTGAAGGTCAGGCCGTTGTGCCACATCGTCAGGGACAGGCAGGCCAGGACCAGCGGCACCGCCGTCCACTCCCATGCGTGGGGCGCCACCGCGAGCAGCACCAGGCAGGTCCCCGAGACCGCCGCCAGCCACCGCACCGGACGCATCCGGTCACCGATCCGGTCGGACCAGACCCCGAGCAGCAGGCGCCCGGCCGCACCGGGCACCTGCGCCGCCGCGACGACCGCCCCTGCGGCGGGGGGGGCCNCCCAGCCCTGTTCCTGGACCAGATAGATGACCGCGTAGGTCATCATCGCGATCTGTGGGACCCCGAGCAGCATGCTCACCGCGTGCACCCGCCAGATGGTCCAGCGCCGGTAGGGCGACTCCTCCGAAGGAGGCGCAGCGGCGGTGTCGGCGGGCGCGGCGTCCCCGGCAGTCCCCGGACCCGGGGCCCCGTCCGGAGCCCGTCCCGGGGTCGGATCCGGGGCGGACGCGGGCATCGCCAGCACGAACGGCACCGCGAGGAGCGCGAGCGCGGCGGGGATCGTCATCGCCCCGACGAACCCCCATGCGTCGGCCGCCCAGGGCAGCACCAGACCGGAGACGCCCACGCCGAAGGGCAGCGCGGACTGGCGGATACCCATGGCCAGACCGCGTTCCCTCTCCGAGAACCAGGACAGCACCAGGCGCCCGCTCGCCGCGTTGACCGGCCCGCCGACCGCGCCCACCAGCAGCAGGACCGCCACGGCGCCCCACAGCCCCGAGACCGCCCAGAGCAGGCCGAGCGCGCACGCGGTGAGGACCAGGCTCAGCGCCATCGTCGGCCGTTCCCCGTACCGGTCGATCACCAGGCCCCAGAGCAGGAGCGTGAGCAGCAGACCGAAGGACGGCAGTCCGGCCAGCACTCCGGCCTGCGCCGTGGTGACGCCGAAGGCCTCCCGCAACTGCGGCAGGACGATGGGAACGCCGAACATCGCCGACACACTGGCCACCTGCGCCACCATGGCCACCGACAGGACGATCCAACGGTTCCGTACGAGCATGCCGCCAGCCTAGGAAAGACCACCTCCTCGCTCCGGGGACCGGGTTCCGTTTCCGGGAGCCGCCGACGACCCACACGACCGGCGACGCGTGTCCTCCGAGCGACGCGTGTCCTCCGAGGCGGTCGGCGAGTTCGCGCGGCTGCGCGGCCCTCGCGTGTCCGGTCAGCCCGTCCCCTCGGGTGACCCGTACTGGTCAGAGGCGTCTCCGGGGCCCGGACCGTCCGGGTTGAGGAGGAGGTCGGCGGCGCGGGCGAGGACCCGGGACCGGGACCGGCCGCCGTGGTCGGCGGCGAGGAAGTGTGCGCCGATCGCCGCGCAGAACGCGAGCAGGCTGCGGGCCTCGATCTCCTCGGGGTCGGAGCAGAAGGTGGACATCGTCTCGCGCAGCAGTTCCATGCGCCGGTTGTCCACCCGACGCAGCCGGTCGGCGACCGCCTCGTCCCGCCGGGCCCAGTCGCGGATCGCCAGGTCGATGGGCAACAGGCGGTCGCCGGAGAAGGTGAGTGCTCCCGCGAGCCGGGCCTTGGTCTTCGGGTCGCCGCCCTCGCGTTCGACGCGGGCGATCACCTCGTCGGTGCTCTCCCGCTCCCAGGTGTCCAACATCGCCTCCAGCAGCGCGCCGCGGTCGGCGAAGTACCCGTAGAAACCGCCCTTGGTGACTCCGAGCCGCTTCGCCAACGCCTCGACACGGACGGCGTCCGGGCCGCCGTCGGCCAGCACCAGCAGCCCCTCCTCGACCCACCTGTCACGCGGTGTGCGCGCAGTACCCACTATGTGACCCACCTCACAAGCCTTTGGAATATACGCAGCCGTATATGATCTGTAGCCTCGACTTGTACGCAAGCGTATACAGGGAGGGAGAGGCGGGACGACCACGGGTTGCGCGCCGTCGGAACGGGTCCGAACGGATGGCCGCGGCGAGACGTCGTCCCCCTCCCGAGCGGTGAAGGCGGTAACAGCCATGAGACTCCCCGATTCGGCCCACACCGACCGGCCGTGGCGGATCCACGAACTCACCCGCGACTTCCGGCTGGAGGACGTGTGGGCGTTCCGCGCCCCCGGCGCCGGGCCGGACGACTTCCCCGCGATGCTCGCAGCGCTGCGGGCGGCCGGCGGACCCGCGCAGCAGGCCCCGTCGGCCCGGTTCCTGTTCGCGCTGCGCTGGAAGCTCGGCGCCCTCCTCGGGTGGGACGGACCCGGGGCGGGCGTCGGGGCGCGGGTCCCGACGCTGCGGGACCGCGTGCCGAACGACCTCCGCGAACTGTCGGGCGGTCCGGGCCCCGTGAGCGCCCCACTCACCCCGGTGTACGAGGTCGACGACGAGTGCGCCCGCGAACTGGCCAACAGGACCGTCCACACGGTCATGCACCTCGGGTGGGTGCCGACCGGCCGTGGCGAGCACGAGTTGCGCATGGCGGTCCTGGTCAAGCCCAACGGCCTGTTCGGGAAGCTGTACATGGCCGCCATCGCCCCGTTCCGGCACCTCGTCGTCTACCCGGCGCTGACCCGGCAGTGGGAACGCGCGTGGCGGGACCGCGAACGCCTGGAGCAGGGGGGCGGTGCTCCGCCCACCGAAACCCCACCCACCGGCGCCTCGCCCACCGGCGCCCCGGGTGCCGTCGACGGCGCCGTGGGCAGGCGCGAGGTCCCCGCTTCCGTCCTCGCCCTGAGTTCGCTGCCCGATCCGCACTACGTCGACATGTTCACCCTCACCACGACCGTGGACGCGACACCGGAGGAATGGGCCCGGGCGATGTTCGGAGACGTCCCCAGCGTCGCGGAACGCTTCATCTGGCGCGGCCTGCTCGGTCTGCGGCTCAGCCGGGGGCGGTCGCCGCACACCGTGGCCGGATGGCGGATCGCCGAACGCGGCGCGGACTGGATCCGGTTGGAGGCCGCCTCCCGGTTCATGACCGACAACCTCCTCGTACGGGCGGCTGACGGTCGGGTGTCCCTGGCGACCTGCGTGCGCTACGACCGGGCCCTCGGCCGTCTGCTGTGGTCCCCGTTGTCCGCCATCCACCGCCGGCTGGCGCCCGGCCTGCTCCGCGACGCCGCCGCGGCGGTCCGCTCACGTCGCGGCGAACGGACGGACCCGTAGGACGCCGGTGTCCGGTCCGGTATCCGGTCCGGTGTCCGGCGCGCTTCGTCGGGCCCCGTCCCCGGCGCCCGCCCCCGCGGACGGCGGGGAGTGCACCGCGGTCGCGCGACGCCCGGAGGACCACACCGGTCACCAGTCGTGCATGGAGCCGTCCATACGGCGGTTGACCGGCAGGTACCTCGGCTCGTACGGATAGCGCGCCGCGGCCTCCTCGTCGATCTCCACCCCCAGCCCGGGCGCGTCACCGGGGTGCATGTACCCGTCCTCGAAGGTGTAGGAGGTCCGGAACACCTCACTCGCCGGTTCCAGGTGCCCCATGTACTCCTGGATACCGAAGTTGGGCACGGTCAGGTCCACGTGCAACGCGGCGGCGAAGGAGACCGGGGACAGGTCCCCGGCCCCGTGCGAGCCGGTGCGCACCCCGTACAGGTCGGCCAGGTCGAAGATCCGGCGCAGGTGGCTGATGCCTCCGCTGTGGGAGACCGAGGTGCGGACGTAGTCGATGAGGCGCTCGGTGATCAGGTGCTGGCAGTCCCAGATCGAGTTGAACACCTCGCCCACGGCCAGCGGGGTGGTGGTGTGCTGGCGGATGGTACGGAAGGCCTGTTGGTCCTCGGCCGGGGTGGGGTCCTCGATCCAGAACATCCGGTAGGGCTCCAACGCCCTGCCCAGCTGGGCGGCCTCCAGCGGGGAGAGCCGGTGGTGCACGTCGTGCAGCAGGTGGAAGCCGTATCCGAACCGCTCCCGCACCGCTTCCATCATCTTCGGGGCGAAGTCCAGGTAGGCGGGGGTGTGCCAGACGTTGTCGGTCGGCAGTGAGGCGTCGGCGGGTTCGTAGGTGTCGCCCGTACCCGTGGCGTGCAGCCCGTAGGTGCTGTCCAACCCCGGCACGGCGGCCTGGACGCGCACCGCCCGGTAACCCCGGTCCAGGAAGCCCCCGACCGACTCCAGGAGTTCCTCGGTCGATCCCCCGCTGGCGTGGCCGTAGACCATGACGCCCTCGCGGGCCGCGCCGCCGAGCAGTTGGTGCACGGGCACGCCCAGACGTTTGCCGAGCAGGTCCCACAGGGCGCAGTCCACGGCGGCGATCGCGGTCATGGTCACCGGGCCGCGCCGCCAGTAGGCGCCCCGGTACAGGTACTGCCAGAGGTCGTTGATCCGACGGGAGTCGCGGCCGACGAGCAGGGGGCAGACGTGGTCGCGCAGGTAGGAGACCACGGCGAGCTCGCGGCCGTTGAGGGTGGCGTCGCCGAGTCCGGTGGTGCCGTCCTCGGTGGTGAGTTTCAGGGTGACGTAGTTGCGTCCCGGGCACGTGACGATGACGTCGGCGGAGGCGATCTTCATGGGCGGTTCCTCGTGTGGGTCGGTGGGGCGGCCGGTCACGGGCCGTGCGGGTGGCACCGGCCAGGGCCACGGCCGCGGCCAGGACGGCGCTGGTCCGGCCGGTAACGGGCCGTGCGGGTGGCACGCCCACGAAGCCGGGCTACACGGCGTTCCGGACGTTCAGGGCAGGAGCTGGAGGACCCTCACCCCGTAGGCGGGCAGGTCCACCCCGCCGACCCCGGCCCCGTCGAGGTCGGCCAGGCGCCCCCGGTCCACGAGGGGTTCGGCGGCCAGCGGTCCGGGGTGCTGGCTGACGAACCAGACGAACTCCCGGCCGTCCTCGTGGCGCATCGTGCCCACCAGGACCCGCGGATCCGCCACCCTCACCCCCGGCCGAACCCCCGCCTCCGCCGCCAGCGCGTCGTAGAGCCGCCACGTGGGCTCGGGGTTGGCGGCCCGGGTGAGGGCGGCCATGTGCTCCAGCGGGTAGGTGCACAGCACGAGTTGACCGTGTCCGACGCGCCTGCGCAGCAGGGCGGGACGCCCGTGCGCGTCGGTGGCCACGACCTCGGCGCCGTCGGGCACGACCGGCAGGAAGGTCCGCGAGTGCTCGGTGCCCGCGACGGGGAACTCCAGTGTCTCGCCCGCGCCGACACCACCGAAATCCAACCGGAAGGTCATGCGCAGCCGGTCGTCCTCGATCGGGTCGGTGAGCCCGTAGCGCAGCTGCTTGACCACCCCGAAGGTCTCGTCCAGCTTCGGCCACCACGGCCCCCGCTGGGTTCCGTGCTCACCGACGAAGTAGGAGGCGTAGACCGTGGCGCCCTCCTCCGCCCGGCGCACGAGCTGGCGCCAGGCGGGCGCGGTGAGCTGCTTGGCGGACGGCAGCAGGTACAGGTCGCAGTCCTCGGGCAGGCCGTCCGCCTCCCGGCTGACGCCCACGGGCAGGTCGGCCTCGCGCGCGGCCACGTAGGCCTGCCGGGTGTGCGCCAGGACGCTGGTCGCGTCCTCGGGCTGGGTGAAGGGGTACATCCGCTCCAGGAAGGAGGAGACGACCAGCGTGACGCGGGTGTCCGGGCGCTCCAGGCGCGGGGCGTCCACGCGCCGCAGCAGGTCGGTGAACTCCCGCACCTCCCTCAACTGCGCCTTGGGCCTTCCCTGGTCGTCGGTGACGCCGAAGTGCATCTCGAACGGGTGGTGGCTGTAGGGCTCCTGCTCGTACAGGGCGTCGTAGTCGGTGTTGTTCCACGGGATCCAGCCGGTGGCACCCGCCAGGAGGGTGTTGTGCAGGGTCTGGCGGTAGTAGTGCGCCGCGTTCTCCTCGGAGGTGTAGTCCGAGGTCACGCCGAACTCCTCCATGATCACCGGTTTGCCGCCCAGGTCCAGGAGTTCGCAGGTGAAGGCCGCGCCGAGGTTCTGCCGGACGGGGTCGTTCTCCATCCGGTACACGTGCGGACCGTGGAAGTCGACGAGGGGTTCGAGTTCGCGCACGCGGAAGCCGTTGTCGGCGCCCGTGGTCTCCACGCCCCACGCGCCGTCGCCGACGGACACGGGCTGGGTCGCGCCCGCCTCGCGCAGCGCCCCGACCAGGGTGCGGGCCCACGCGGTGACCGCGCGGTGGTCCAGGGTGCCGATGCCGCGGCTCCGCCAGTCCGCGTAGATGGGGATCTCGTTGGTCAGGAGCCACCCGGCGACGCTCTCGTGGTCCTTCCAGCGCTCGGCCAGGGTCCGCACGTACCAGGTCTGGCGCTCCACGAACCAGTCGTCGGAGAAGACGTCGCGGCCCTCCCGCCAGGCGGGGTCCCAGTTCTGCCCGGACATGTGCCCGACGACGAACGTGGGGATGGTGCCCATGCCCAGGGCCCGGTGGCGTTCGAGGAAGTCGTCGAACCTCTCCAGCATGCGGGGGTCGAGGGTGTCGGGTCCGGGCTGGAAGTCGGGCCAGTACAGGAAGCTGCGCGTCAGGGTGATGCCGTGGTCACGCAGGACGCGCAGTTCCTCGTCGATGACCGCGCCGTCGTAGTGGCGCCACATCAGCGGTCCCCCGGTGCGGGACCAGAAGTTGACTCCGACCCAGTTCCGGGGCTGGTCGGGCGTGCCGAGCTTGGCCGAGTTGCGCCTCATTCCGACCTTCCCTTCGAGTGTGCCTGCCTAGTAGGTATATCGTTTTCTCAAGGAGGTGTCGAGGGCTGGATATCTGTTGCGGATTCGAGTACCTTGTGCATCGTCAGGGAATCAAACGTTTTCCCGAGCAGCTTCCCGGAAGACCACCGGAGCGGCGCCGGACACTCCGTCCTCGTCCGGCGCCGCGGCCGGGTCCGGTAGCCTGGCCGCCCCCGACCACCGCCGTAGACCTCCGCCCGGGAGCCCCGGCGGGAGGGAACGGAAAGTCCTGCGATCGCGAAGGGAGCGGCACTGGTGCGCGAGGAAGTCCCCGGTGCCCCGCCCCGCCCGGAAACGCGCTGATGGCCGCCCGCAGGGCCGGTGGCCGCCCCACGATCTCCGACGTCGCCGCGCTGGCGGGGGTGTCGGTCTCGGCCGTGTCGAAGGTCGTCAACAACAAGGGCAGCATCGCCGAGTCCACCCGGCGGCGCGTCCTCGACGCTGTGGACAAGCTCCAGTGGTCCCCCTCCGCCGCGGCCGTGGCACTGCGGAGCGCGCGCACCCGGGCCATCGGCATGGTCTCGCGCCGCTCGCCGGACCT
Source organism: Nocardiopsis halotolerans DSM 44410 (assembly GCF_000341065.1). Lineage (GTDB taxonomy): Bacteria > Actinomycetota > Actinomycetes > Streptosporangiales > Streptosporangiaceae > Nocardiopsis > Nocardiopsis halotolerans. Next base: position 7,774 of record NZ_ANAX01000384.1, read on the forward strand.
GCTGTCCTTCGACCCGCACTTCAGCGTGCTGATCTCGGGTATCGAGCGCGAGCTCGCGCCCATGGACTACGGCCTGCTGCTGCACATCGTGGGCGAGGAGGAGGACGCCGAGCGGCGCGCCTACCGGCGCCTGGCCGAGGAACGCCGGGTCGACGGCGTCATCCTCACCGAGAGCCTGGTCCGCGACGTGCGTTTCGACCTGCTGCGGCGGCTCCGACTGCCCGCGGTGCTGATCGGCACGCCCTGGCGGGACGATCCGGTCCCCACCGTGCGGGCCCCGGAACAGGAACGGGGGCTCACCGAGGCGGTCGAGCACCTGGCCTCCCTGGGCCACCGGCGCGTGGCCTACGTCTGCGGCCCCGAGGACCGCGTGCACACCGGTTTCCGCCGCCGGATCTTCGAGGAGGCGGCACGGCGGCACACACTGTCCACCGTCCTGCTGACGGCTTCCGACTTCACCGCCGAGGGCGCCGCGGCGGCCACCGACGAGGCGCTGTCCCTGGACGAGCGGCCCACGGCGGTCCTGTACGCCAACGACATGATGGCGCTCGCGGGGATCAGCGCGGCGCGCAGGCGCGGGCTGGACGTGCCAGGGGACCTGTCGGTGGTCGGCTACGACGACCTGCCCCTGGGCGCGCTCGTGCAGCCGCGGCTGACCACGGTCGGCCAGGACCTGGTGGGGCTCGGGCGCGTGGCCGCGCTCACGCTCGTCGCCGAACTCGACGGCGCGCCGGTCGACGCTCCCGCGATCAGTCCTCCCCGGCTCGTGGTGCGCGAGTCCACGGCGGCGCCCCGCGCGTGAACGCGGGGGGCATCGCGGTCCCGGGCCAGGATGTTTCAGCCGGGGTCCCGCGAAACCCCGACAGGCCGGGGCAATAGTGTCTTCTGCCATGGAACTCAGGCATGGTCAGCGGTTGGTGCTCGCGGGCGAGCCCCGCAGAGAGGGACACGGGGTCGAGGCCCGGATCGTACACGAGGGCCTCCCGGTCACCGGGGATCCCTCCGACCGGGACGTGTCCGGTTCCTCGGATTCCCGGGTGGTGCTCACCGCTCCGCTGCTGAGGGTGCTGGGACCTCCCGGACGGCGACGGGTCGTCGTCGGCCGGATCCGCGTCCGTACCGGGCGGGACGCCGTGCCCGAGGTCGCCCTGGCCGTGCAGGCGGTGTGGTCGGAGGACGACGGCTGGCACCAGGACCGGTCCGCCTCCGGGGACGCCGACGAGGAGCTCACCGCCTCCCTGGCCAGGCCCGCCCACACGGTCGTCGGGGACGAGCGTTCCATGGCGGTGACCATGGCCAAGGCCTTCGCCGAGTCCTCCCGCAACGAGGTGCTCCGGCTCCGGGAGCTGCGCTACGAGCTGGAACAGCGCATGGCCGACCACCTCGCGGGGCGGACGGAGGGGCCGCTGCGCCCCCTGCTCGCCGCCGCGGTCGAACTCTCCACCGCCGTCGGCCGCGCGCGCGACCAGGCCCTGGAGGCGATCCGTGCGGCACTGGGGGTCTGGGTGTGGGACAGGCAGGCCTACCTGCGCGTGCGCGACGGCGTGGAGGCGGATACGGCGCCCGCGTGGGAGGCGCGGCTGCGCGCGGGCGTACGGCACTGCCAGGCGATGGAGCGCGAGCTGAACGAGGAGGCGGACCGACTCCAGGCACTGCTGGGAGGCATGTCGAGCTTCGCGGTGGCGGAGGGGGCCGTGGCGCAGGAGCGGTTCACGCTGGCGGTCGGGGCCGGGGCGGCCGTGATCGGGCTCCCGGCGCTGGTGCTGTCGCTGTACGGTGCGAACCCCTACCTGCCCCTGGACTCCTTCGACGGCACCTGGCGGATCCTGCTGCCGATCGGGGTCACGGCCCTGACCGCCGTGTTCGTGGTCATCAGGTGGATGCCCGGGCCCAAGCGGCCCCACCACTACCTGACCGCGGCCGGAGCCGTCGCCGCGCTCCTGTCGGTGCTCCTGCTCGCGGGTGCGCTCGTCCCCTCCTGAGTCGGACCTTCCCCGGTTCCCGGAACGTGGAGGAGGCCACCAGGGCGAAAGGTTGCTTTTCCCGACGAGGTGAGATTCGAACCACCAATCCGCCAAGCGTTGTCCAAAACGTTACTTCTTCACCTACCCTGATCCCCGACGTGGCGTCGACCGGACGTCAACGCAGTTCGGAGGAGTTCGAAGGAGTTCACGTGACCCCTGGACGACGAGCCGGCCTCTCACCGCGCTGGCGCTCCCGGTGGGTGGCCGCGGCCGCCGCCTCGGGCCTCATGCTGTCCGGATACGCCCTCGTCGGCGCCACGTACGGCCCCTCCTCACCCGCGCCCGGGCCCGGCGCGGCCGGGTGCCAGGCCTCGCAGGACAAGCGGGAGATGCGCGGGTCGTGGCTGACCACGGTCGGCAACATCGACTGGCCCTCCGAGCCCGGCCTGAGCGAGGAGGAGCAGAAGGACGAACTGCACCAGCGCCTGGACGAGGCGGTGGAGCTCGGCCTGAACACGGTCTTCCTGCACGTGCGCCCCACCGCCGACGCCTTCTACGAGTCGGACCTGGAGCCGTGGTCCAGGTACCTCACCGGCGAGCAGGGCGGCGATCCCGGTTACGACCCGCTGGAGCACGCCGTGGAGGAGGCGCACGCGCGCGGCCTGGAGCTGCACGCCTGGTTCAACCCCTACCGGGTCGGAATGGACTCCGACATCGCGGAGCTGGCCGAGGACCACCCGGTGAAGGAGCACCCCGACTGGATGATCCGCCACGGCGGCCAGGGCTACCTGGACCCGGGCAACCCCGAGGTCCAGGAGTGGGTGACCAGGGTCGTCATGGACGTGGTGGAGCGCTACGACGTCGACGGCGTGCACTTCGACGACTTCTTCTACCCCTACCCCGTGGAGGGCGCCGGGGAGTTCGACGACGACGAGTCGTGGGAGGAGCACGGCGGGGACTTCGAGGACCGCAACGACTGGCGGCGCGACAACGTCAACGACTTCGTCAGCGGCGTGCACGAGCGCATCGAGGAGACCAAGCCCTGGGTGCGTTTCGGCATCTCGCCGTTCGGCATCTGGCGCAACGCCGAGAGCGACCCGGCGGGATCGCCGACCTCGGGGCTGGAGTCCTACGAGGCCCAGCACGCCGACAGCCGGGCCTGGGTCCGGGAGGGGATGGTCGACTACATCGTCCCGCAGCTGTACTGGGAGCGGGGCTTCGACGTCGCCGGGTACGAGGAGCTGACCGACTGGTGGGCCGAGCAGGTCGAGGACACGGATGTGGACCTGTACATCGGCCAGGGCGCGTACCGGGTCGGCGACAGGGGGTGGACCGACGAGGACGCGCTCACCAGGCAGCTGGACTACTCCTCCGGGAACCCCCAGGTCGACGGTGACGTCTACTTCTCCTTCACGTCCCTGACCGAGGTGGCCGAGGACGCCTACCGGCACCTGGCCGACGAGTACTACCAGGACCCGGCGCTGCCGCCCCTGGCCGACGGGTCCCGCGCGGGCGAGCCCCTGGTGGGCGCCGTGGACGGGGTGAGCGCCGAGGTCTCCGACGGGCACACCACCGTGGAGTGGGAGAAGGTCGAGGACGCGCGCTTCTACGCGGTGTACCGCCTCGACACGCAGGAGGCGGAGCTCGCGGGCTCGGGCGATCCGGAGAGGTACTGCGACGTATTGTCGGCCGACAACCTGGTGGGGATGACCGGAGGCACCTCGCTGGAGGATCCGGAGAACACGGACGAGGGGCCCGGTTCCGCGTACGTGGTGACGGCGCTGGACGACTACCGGGTCGAGGGAGCCGTGAGCGAGGTCGCGGACCCGCGCGGCTGACCTGAGACCGTCCGCGAGGCCCGCCGCCCTCCGGGGTGGCGGGCCCTCGTGCCTTCAGACGAGAGGGGCGCGGTCCAGGTCCAGGACGTTGACGCCCTCCGCCTCCAGGAGTTCCTCGAAGGCGTCGAGCGACTCGGTTCCGATGAGGGCCGCCTCACTGCGGTGGATCGGCAGCAGCCAGAGGAACCGCGCTCCCCCGCTCTCCTCGGGCGCCCACTCCAGGGCGGGTCCGTACGGGTACGGGAGGCTCACCAGCAGGTGGTCCATGCGGGAGCCGTCCGTCCACGGGCCGCCGACGTCGATGACTGAGCCGACGTCGAGGCGGTACTCCTCGAACGAGTGCAGGTGGCTCACCATGGCCAGGGTCTCGGCGTGCTCGTCAGCGGCGACGGGTGACATGAGGAAGAACTCCGTGCCGCCCCCGGCCTGGTGAACAGAGGAACCCGCCGTGACGTAGACCCAGGCCTCACCGGCGCTCCTGGGCGCCACACGGTAGGTGGTGAAGCCGGGTACCAGGTCGAGGATGGGCGCCTCGTCCCAGGTGACGGGGTCCACGGCGTGCCCGTGCCAGAACTCCCGAACGTGCCGCTCCAGCGCGGCGATCCGCGCGTCCTCCCCGGTCGCCAAGGAACCCGACCCCTCGCTCTGTCTTCGGTCCTTCGCGACCGCTACCGCCCCGAAGCACCCGATACATGGACATCTCGCGCGGCCAGCCTACGGCTTCCCGGCCCCGTCAGGGGCACGGATGCGGACGGTGAGGGATGAACAGCGCGGCGAGTCGCGGCAGACGGCGGTGCATCTCCTGGGCGTCGTCGAAATCGAAGTCCTCCCCCATGTCGACTGAAGGCGTCGGCAGCGACATGGTTGACCTCTTCTGGGAGAAGCGCGGAGTCGTCGACGTTGGCGGCGATGACCGCCTGGGGATACTCAGCTAGAACCTATTTACAAAAATCCATCTCCAATGACCCCACAAAGCCTTCAAGCGCCCCCTCCCAAGCCTCCCACTCTCCACTATCTCGCGCCTCAATCGCCACATAGAAACCCGAATCAAGGAAAGTGTCGAACTCGACACGAGCACCCCAGTCAACGGCAACGATCCTCATGTCAATCTCTTCCCACAGGCCCTCAGAAAAATCCTTTAACTCCAGCCAACTGAGCTCCACTCCCCCCTCTCTGTGAACAAGCTCCTCTTCCAGCTGATGGAAAGTCATCCTGCGAGGCATGAGACCGGCTCCATCAAAATCAAGAAGGACCCATTTCCAGTCATTCTCCGGCACCCTTTGAAGGATATCCACCAGCCTAATCGGGGTGAAATCTGAACGGAACATTGGAAATACGACTGATCTCATCAGTATCAGGGCCACTCCAGTGGCTCAGGCCCTCCTCTCTGTGGAGTCCCTCCTGTCGGGTTTGGCAAATACGGGTGTTGGTGGGGGTTGTCATGATCCCGGGGGCGCCCATGGTCAGTGAAGTCGATGTCACGAACAACGTTCCCGTTCTCGTCCCACTCTCTGGCCTGAGAGTAGTTTCCGCTCCTTCGGCTCTTCTTTGTTCCGAGTTGCGTGTGTGCGAACCCTTCAACGTCGGGGATGTTGTTCCCGTTATCATCCCTCGGCAAAGGCCGATCTGGGAATCCTGCTCCAAGCTCTGTGTTGCAGTTGTGGTTGAGGACGTCCAGGTCCCCGGCGGCCACATGGAACGTGTGGACGCCTTGGACGGTCAGGTTATGGACCGTCGCGGCCTGGGTCCAGGACTGGACCGCCGAAACCTGCACCCAGGTGCCCGAGGAGGTCTGCAACCACATCCCCGGAGCCAGATCGATCGCGTCAACCCACTGCTCCAGGCCCGGAACCCAGAACGGGTGCTCGTCGGTCGCGACGATCACGTCTCCGGCAGCAACCGGACCAGGGATCTCCGACTGCTCCACCTGCTCGCCCCGAGCATCGCCATCCGAGTCGTCAGATGCTCCCTCGCGCTCGGTGGTCGGATCCACCGTGATCTGCACCAGGTTCTTGGTGCCCGATCCGACGATCGTGGCCAACACCGTCCGCGCCGACTGCTCCCCAGTCTCCGGATCGGTCGCCAACACCCGATCGCCGACATCGACCTCCTCGATCGGCCGGGACGATCCGTCAGCCATCACCACCCGTGTACCAGGAGCGAAACTGTTTCTTCCTGAGCAGAGGTTGTCGACCTTCCTGTTGGCGTCGATCAGACCCTCGACACCCTCGATCAGGTCCCCACCGAGTCTGGCGATCCTGCGCCCCAACTCCGCGGCCTTGCCCCAGCGCAGCCCGTACTTCAGAGCGATCTTTCCGGCCAGACCACCCACGAACATCGTCGCGACGTTCAACGCGGTCTCACCGCACGCACCCAGATCACCACTGGTGAAGCACTCCAGCCCAGCCGTGATCCCCAACTCGTCCGCGACCAGCTTCGCCAGACCCGCAGCAGCCGCGATCAGCTTCTGCTTGGCCTCCTCCTTCTCCCGCTGGGCATCCAGGTAGGCCTGCGACGGCCCCTGCCGTCCCTGGTAGGTGGTGCTGCTCCCACCACCGCTGCTGATACGCGTGCTCCAGGACGGGGCGTCCTCACGGGATGTTCCGCCGCCTGGGGTGAAGTAGATCTTCTGTTCGCGGCTGTAGTCGTACAGATAGCCGCCATCCTTCGTGGGGTTCACGACGGCGTAGCCGCCCGAACCACAGATGTCGATGCACAGCCACGACAACCCGTCGGGGTCGGTGAAGGTCACCGGGTTGTTGTTGGCGTAGACGTAACCGTGCATCTGCTGGTGGTCGGTCACGTCCATCAGCGGATCCACCGAGACGAACCGGCCCAGGCCCGAGTCGTAGGCACGTGCCCCCAACTGGGTCAGCCCCGTGGAGGCGTCGACCGTGCCGCCCACGAACCCCCGCTCGGAGGGCCAGGTGCTCGGATCGCCCCGGTGGGTGCCGAACGCCGTCATGTACCGGTGGGAGGCCTCGCCGGTACGTGCGTTGACCGCGACCTGTCCGGTCCCGTGCCGGTCGGAGTGGATCCACGACAGGGTGCCGTCGTTCTCCCGCACCGCCACGGTCTCACCCCCGAAGGAGTAGAACCGGGTGGCCTCCTTGAGCAGGCTCTCCCTGTCCAGGCGCAGCTCCATCCCCGGCAGGTACAGGGTGGAGGCATCCGGGGCGTGCCGGATCAGGCGCTGGCCGTCGGCGTCGTAGACGTAGGAGGTGGTGGACCCGTCCTCCTCGGTGACCCGCGTGAGGTTGCCCTCGGCGTCCCACTCCAGGTCCTGGTCCCGGGCCGCGGTGGTGCGGCCGGTCATGTTCCCGGCCTCGTCGTAGGAGTAGGTCTCCAGCCGGTCACCGCCGGGCCCGGTCTGCTCCACCTTGGTCAGCATCTGGGGGCGCAGCCCGGACGCGTCACCGTGGGTGTAGGTGCGCGTGATGTCCCCGCTGGGCCCGTGCTGGACCTCGGTGGTGCGGTTGCCCAGGGCGTCGTAGGCGTAGGAGTGCCAGTAGGGCGCGGCCCCGCCCAGCGCGTCGGCCGACGGTTCGGCGGCGCAGGCCTGCTCGCCGGTGGCGTCGGGGGTCCACACACCGGTCATGCGGCGCATGTGGTCGTAGGTGAAGCACTGCACGTCCGCCTGGAGGTGGTCGGCGGTGGGTTCGTCGCGCAGGTTGAGGATGTTGCCCGCGTCGTCGTAGGCGTAGTACTGGTGCACCAGCGAACCGGTGACGCCGCGCTCGGGCAGCAGGCTGGTCTCGGACAGGCGCCCTGTCGCCGGGTCGTAGCGGCGGGTCAGGTAGGTGGCGTGGGTGCTGGAGTCACCGATGTCCATGACCCGCTGGACCATGTCACCGGTCCTGTTGTAGACGGCCGCGTCGACGTATCCGGTGAACCCGGACATCGTGATGGGCATACCGAGTTCGTTGTACGAGTAGCTCACCGACTCGGAACCCAGTCCTCCCGCGGCGGGCAGGGTCCGGGACTGCACGGTGCCGTCGGGGTTGTACTGGGTGTTGAACCGGTACCGGCCCGAGAGCCCCGGTTCGCTGGAGGGGATGAGGACCTCGGTGGCGGTGGGCCGGTAGAACCGGTCGTAGTTCACCACGCGTGTCGTGTAGGCGCTGCCGTCCACGTACCTGGTGGAGGAGGTCAGATGCCCCTTGGCCTCGGTGTCGTAGACCCATCTGGCGCGCAGCGGTCCCTCGGTGGAGTCGTCGTGCAGCCCGGTCTGGCGGCCGATGGCGTCGTAGGAGTAGGCGAGGGTCTCACCGCGGGCGTCGGTGGTGGTCACCATCTGGTCGAGCCGGTTGTAGGTCATCGTCGTGGTGCCCGCGACGGGATCCTCGGTCCGGACCAGGCGACCGCGCAGGTCGTAGGTGTAGGTCCAGGTGTTGCCCTCGGGGCCGGTGACGGTGGCCAGCTCGTCGTTCTTGGCGTAGGTGTAGGTGATGGCGTCGTAGTCGCCCTCGGGGGTGCCGCCGCGGTGGGTGCGCACCTCCGTGAGACGGCCCTGCACGTCGGTGATGGAGGTGGTGGCCACGCCGCCGTCGGGCGGGGTGACCAGGGTGCGGTCACCGTGGTGCTCGGTGGTGGTGCGCCACCGCTCCTCTCCGAAACCCACGTGCAGGACGTCGGTGACGCGTCCGGCACCGTCGTAGACGGTCTCGGTCTGGCGCGGGATGTCGACGTCCTCGGCGACGACGAACAGGGTGTCGTTCGGCTCCTCGGCGTTGTAGTAGGCCTCGCGCTCCTTGACGACCTGGCCGCGGGTGTCGTGGAAGGTGTCGGTGATCAGCCGTCCCCCTTCCTCCGCAGGGCTTGGAACCTGGGTCTGACGGAGGCGCAGGAAGGCGTCGTAGATCTCGTAGGTGGTGGTGTACTCGTCCCTGCCGCGCAGGGTGTGCGTGACGATCGAGGTGGGCGCGTCCTGGCGGACGTGGTACTCGAACTTCGCCGTGGGGATGTCGGCCGCGGGGTCGCGGTCGGGCAACCACACGCTGACGAGGCGGCCGAGCGGGTCGTAGGCCATGTTCATGGTGCGGCCGTTGGCGTCGGTCTCGGACACCGGCATGCCACGGGCCGGATCGACGACCGTGGTGGTGGTGTGCCCCACCGGGTTGGTCTCGGTGACCGACTCCGGCAGCCCCATGGCGGTCTGGGTGTAGTCGGTGGTGGTCACCCCGCCGTTGGCGTCGGTCTCGGACACCGTGTTGCCGAACTCGTCGAACTCGGCCTCCTGCACCATCTGGTACACGGGTTGACCGCCGGAGTAGGAGGCGAGCTTCTCGGTACGGGTGGGCAGGCCACGGGTCGGGGCGTCACCGTGCGCTCCGCCGTCGTAGAGGACGAGCTCGTCGGTGACGACGTCATCGGGGCGCTCGGGGCTCTGACCACAGTCCACGGCGAGGGTCTCGGTGCGGGAGACCAGATTGAGGACCCACGCGTCGGTGTTGCTGACGTGGGTGGTGTGGACGCACTTCTCGTCGCCCTCGACGTCCACGTTCCCGTGGTCGCGCGTCCGCGTGATGACGCCGTCGTCGTTGAGGGTGTGGTCCACCCGGGCGTGGCGCCAGGTCCCGTCGGCGTTCCGGGTGAAGCTGTCGACCCGCTCGGTCCGGATCATGTGCGCGGTCTGGCTGCCCCAGTCGTGGGTGACCTCGGCGGTCCTGTGCAGCCAGGGGGTGGAGATCTCCCGGGAGATCTCCTCGCCGCCCTCTCCGTTGCGGGTGACGGTCTCCAGGAGGGTGCCGTTGAGTTCCTTGTGGTCGGTGTGCTCCACCCCGCGTGAGTCGGTGACGGAGACGTCCCTGGTGCCGTCGGGCTGTTTGTCGCCGTCCATGCCCTGGAAGTACAGGTACTCGACCTCGGTGCGCTCTTCGTTCTCGTGGCCGGTGCGCACGATGACGCGGTCGTAGCCCCGCCAGTCCGACCAGGTGCGGTACTCGTCCTTGACCATGCCGTTGGCCTCGGTGTACCGCCAGGCTGGGGTGCCCACGTAGTCGTAGCTGGTGGTCAGCGTGGGCTGGTCGGTGACCAGGTCGAGCTCGTTGACCTCGGTCACGACGTACTTGTGGAACCAGTCGGTCAGTTCCACCCCGCCCTCGGGCGTCCACTTCACCGGATAGCAGCGCTTGGTGTTGTCGTGCGGTTCGGGGGTCCCGCCGTGCACGCACTCGGGCTCGGAGTAGGTGATGTCGAGCTGGGCCCCGGACTCGGTGACGATCTCGGTGATGCGCCAGCGCAGCATCGGCGCCAGGTCGTCCTCGGGGGAGTCCACCCGGTTGGGCATCTGGGTGCCGCCGAAGGTGACCTTGGGCAGCGACTCCGTACCGCCCACGTGGCCGGTGTGCTCGATGGAGTCCAGCCACAGCGTCGGTCCGGTCCCGTCCCCCGCCTCGGGGAAGGAGTGCTCCAGGGTCCAGGAGTCGACCTTGGCGTAGTCGTCGCCGTCGTGGATCTGCGTGGTGACGGCGTCGAGCTTCCTGGTGGACCAGAAGGTCGGTGAGTGGCGGCCCGCGCAGGAGGAGTCGGCCTCGCAGTCCAGGTCCAGGGGCACGTCGGGCCAGTGCTCGGCGTTGCCCGAGGTGCGCTCCTCGGGTGCGCAGTCGAAGGAGTCGGTGACCAGGCAGCGCTCGGAGGTGGAGAACACCACCCGCGCGGGGGCGGTGGCGTAGACGTCATCGCTGCGCAGCCCGTACTCGATGCGCTTGATGTTGGCCGCGCGCACGTAGGGGGTGGCGGTGTTGGTGAGGTTGCGGCCGTAGTGGTTGGTCTCGGCGTCGTAGAAGAAGGTCATGACGTTGCCGTGCACGTCGACGACGTAGTCGAGGTTCCACTTGTAGGCCTGCTGGCACCAGGAGTCGGAGAAGTCGGAGTCGTAACAGGGCTGCCCGGACTCGGCCGCGTAGACGGGCATGGTCTGCGCGGAGTCGGTCTCGGGGTCGCCGCTGGTCCATCCCGGAAGGCGGTTGAGCCCGAAGAAGTACTGGGTGCCGTCGGGGGTGGTGACCTTCCAGTGCTCGCCGTCGTGCGCCCCGTTGTCGGCGCCGGTGAGCCTCTCGACCTTGGTGCCGTCGTCGTTGGACAGCCGGTAGGTACCGTCCTCGTGCTTGACCAGCGCGCCGGAGTGGCCGCTCATGGAGAGCGTGACGTTGTCGGTGTTCCAGCACAGGTCACCGGTCCTGTGCCCGGAGTCCGAACAGGCGCTGTAGCGGCGTTCGATCGATCCCGGAGCGTAGGAGAACCCGTCGCCGATCCAGGAGGTCTGGTTGTTGGAGGTGGCGACGCGCCCGTCCACGCCGCCCGAGGAGTAGCTCAGACCCATGGCGGGGGTGAGAGCGCTGGGGGCGGGCGGGGCGGAGAGGTCGTAGGACCAGGAGAAGTCCCCGGCCTGGGTGTTGACGTTCCAGGTGGAGGACGGGGAGAGCTTGGTGGCCGAGTAGTCGCCGTTGCCGCTGGAGGGCGTTGAGGCCAGGGCGAACAGGGCGCCCTGCTGGGGCGGGGCGGCCACGACCGCGTTGAGGGTGTGCTCCTGGACGTCGTTGTCCAGCAGTTCGGTGGAGTCGAGGGCGACGGTGTCGTCACTGGCGCAGGAGTCGTCGAGGACGCAGTCGTCGAGTTCGACGACCTGGAGTCGGGAGCCGTAGTCACCGCCGTAGGCGGCGGCGAAGTCGGTGTAGTCGATCTCCAGCTCGACCGGGGCCACGGTGGGTGAGCCGTCGGTCCGGGCGACGCGGACGAGCAGGCCGTTGACCCCGGCCGCCTCCGCCGCCTCCCGGTCCAGGACCTCCACCCGGACGGACTCCACCGGTTCGGGCCGCGTGGCGGATCCGTCGGACTGCACCGGCTCCGGGGTGTTCTCGACGACGGGTTCCCTGCGGGACTCGTGCCTCGTGGGGGAAGGGCTGCTCTCGGGTGAGGGCTCCGCCTCCTCGGTGGGCCGTTCGGTTTCCTCAGTGTCCTCGGTCGGGGACGCGGAGCCTTCGGGGGTTTCCGCCCGGGACTCTTCGCCGCTCTCCTCAGGTGCGGGCGGCTCCTCGGGGCTGGTCGGCTCCTCCTCGGGCTCTGCCTCGGGTTCGGTTTCCAGCTCCGCCCAGTGTTCGGGGACCTCCCATTCGGAGAGTTCCTCCCCCGCCACCGCGGTGGCCGCGACCAGCGCGTCCTCCTGTGCCCTGAACGTCCGGACCTGGTTCCCGCCCAGCTCCAGGTCGCTGACCGACGCCTCGGGCCAGTCCACCTGCTCCGGAGCGGTCACGGCGGCCTCGGCCACCGCGTCGTTGCGCTCCACCGCCTCGGCGGCCAGGTCCTGTCCCTCCACGGAGGGCAGGTCCTCCACCTCGGGGCGCGGGTTGTAGGCCGTGGCGGTGGCCGGAAGGGCGTTCAGCAGCCCGGCCATCATCACCAGGGAGACCGAGTAGGTGATGCCGCGGCGGATCGGACCGGGGCGGGCGGGGGTGTCACTGCGGGGGGTCACAGGAATCCTCCTGTCCCCTGCCCGGCTGGGCTGGGGACGGTCACGGGGCGGGGTGATCAGTGTGTCTGGGGCGCGGGCTCAGCTCTGGGTGTAGGGGAACTCGCCATCGCGAACGTGGTGGATGCCGTGGTCGTTGAGTACGCCCTGGTAGGCGTGGACGTCGTCGATGTCGCCGGTCCAGTGGTAGGTGTTGGAACCGCTGTGCTGGGCGCTGCCGATCCGGAACGGGCCGCCAGCGTGCCAGGCGTGGTCCACCGCCACGCGGGACTCCTCGAAGCCGTTGACGTAGAGCACCAGCTCACCGGTGGTGTGGTCGTAGACACCGGCCAGATGGGTCCACTCCCCCAGCCGGGCGGCGGTGGCGGAGTAGGCGTAGGTCCACCCGTCCGAACCCGAGGTGGGAGCGTCGTCGTGGGGAGCCATCTTGAACACCCAGGCTCCACGCGATCCCTGGTACCCCAGGTGGAAACCGCTCTGGAACTCGCCGGCCTGGCTGGCGGCGGAGGTGTTGACCCCTTCGCCGGTCTCGTCCAGACGGACCCAGGCCGAGACGCTGAAGCTGCGGTCGGTGCGCAGCGCCGGACCTGACGCCTCGACGTACTCGTCGACGCCGTTGAGACGTACCCCTGGCGAGGCGGTGACGCCGTTCTCCGCGGTGTTCCACGCGGTGAGGGGATCGCCGTGCAGGGTGGCGTCGAGCCCGTGGTCGGTGGCGTCCGCCACCGCCGTACCGTCCCACTCGTCGAGCCTCCACCGGCCCTGGGCGGCGACCGGCCGGTTGGCCAGGCGCCACACCTCGGAGGTGGTCTCGGTGTCGGTCACCGTCTCGTTCAGCACGAGCCGGTCCCACACCTTCACGTCGTCGATGGCCCCGGGCCAGTAGTAGTTGCCGATGCCCTGGAACAGGGCGCGTCCCACGGTGAGCGGGCCCTGCGCGTTCCATGGTCCGGTGTGCGTGTCGGTGCCCTGCTCGACGCCGTTGACGTACAGGGTGATCTCACCGGTCTGCTCGTCGTGGGTACCGAGCAGGTGGGTCCACACACCCACCTGCGCGGACGCGGGCGAGGTGACCTTGGCCCACTCGCGTGAGCCGTCCCAGTACTCGTCCTCGGCCGACATCTTGAACACCCACTGGCCGGTGTTGCCCTGGTAGCCGAGGTGGAAGGCGCTCTGCTGCTCACCCTCCTGGGCGACGGCCGTGTGGTGGGCGTAGGCGCGGTCCAGCTTCACCCAGGCCGAGACGGAGAAGGTGCCGGAGGTGTCCACGGCCGACGCGTCGGCGGTGATCTCGTCGTAGGGGCCGGGGTCGCCCTCGGTGTAGCCGCTGGTGTGTACGGCGGTGCCCTCGAGACGCGGGGTGGGGTCGGTGTCGGGGTTGGACACCGTGCCGACCCGGCCGCGGACCCACTCCACCCCGTCGGACAGGGTGGCGCCGCGGTCGGGGTTGGCCGTGTCGACGGCACGGTTCCCCTGGCCCTCGTCGAAGGCGTAGTGGGCGACCGGGTCGCTGGGCGGGGCCACCAGGAAGGAGTAGACGAGCACGCAGTCGGAGGAGTTGCCGAAGGCGTCCACGGTGCGGGCGTAGACCCAGTTGGGGCCCTCCAGGCGCGGGGTGAGGGTCACCGTGACCGGTCCGCCCGGCTGGTCGGGCGTGGCCTCGGTGACGCAGGAGTCGTCGTTGAGGGCGTAGAAGTAGCTCTGGGCCTCCTCGACGCCGTTGTTGGTGAAGGTGAACTCTCCGGGCAGTCCGGGGGAACCGTGGAACTCGTCCCCGATCGGATAGTCGGTGGAGGTGACCGCCGGGCCCTGTTCGGGACGCGTGGTGCTGACCTTCAGGTAGCAGTAGTCGCTCCAGCCCGACCAGGAGTTGCCGTCGTTGGCGTTGGCCCGGTAGCCGATCAGCACGTCCTCGGGGAGCGCGTCGGAGCGCACCGACTGGTAGGAGCCCGACGACCACACGGCCACGTTGGTGGCGGAGGTGTCCACCTCACCGACGCGTTCACCGTCCACCCACCAGGCGAAGCGGGTCCTGACCTTCTGTCGGTCGGACGAGGTGGAGTCGCGGTCGCGGACGTAGGCGGTGAAGGTGGGTCGGGTCTCGTTGATCAGGCGCGGGTCGTCCGGGTCGGTGGAGCAGGTGCCCCCGTGGGAGTCCGACAGTCGGGTGGGGACCTCGGGCGGGTTGTCGTAGTCCACCTGGAGGGTGGGGTTGGCGTCGAAGCGCCGCCAGTCCCAGTTGCTGGAGGACCTGGTCTCGTTGCCGCGCAGGCCCAGGGTGGTGGTGGCGTGGCCCGCGTCGCGGCTGTACACGTACCCGTCGGTGGCGTCGAACTCCACCGTCGGGGAGGTGCCGCCGGGGCAGTTGGAGCGTCCGGCGTTGATGGTCCGGGTGTCCAGCCTGGTGTTCCAGAACGCCGATGTGTCCTGCCTGTTCCAGTCGGTGGAGGAGGTGATGGCGTCGGTGCGCCACAGCTGGACCCGTGCGTCGGTGCACCCGTAGGCGTGGGTGACCCTGGGGCGGAACGTGACCCGGGTGATGTCGGCGTCCCTGGTGCGTGAGTCGATCCCGAAGCGCCAGAACGCCCGCTTGGTGCTGCCGTCACTCGGTTCGTAGCCGACACCGGGGTCGTGGGAGGTCGAGTAGTTCCAGTACGACTGGTTCGGGTAGTTGGCGTTGACGTAGGTGCGTCCCACCCTGTCCACCGCCACGGACGGGTCGATGTAGACCGGGTACTCGGTCTCGGCGTCGTCGAGCATGGCCGCGTCGGGAACCAGCCGGATGCTGTCGGGTGTCAGGTCCACGTCGAGGAGCTCGGTGCGCGCGCCGGTGGGCGCCATCAGCGTGGGGTCCTCGGTGGGTTGTTCAGCACCAGCCGAGTCCCACATCGCCGGGGCCACCGCGGTGAAGACGCTCTCCTGACCCCGGTCGCCGATGCCCTGGAGGGTGCCGTTCTCGGCCAGGCGCATGGTCACACCCGTGGTGGCCAGTGCCATGTCGAGTTCGGCGAGGTCCTCGTGCTGGGCGGCCTCACGGGTGTGCACCACCAGTACCTGACCGAAGCCGTCCACACCCGCGGTCAGGACCAGGTCCACGTCCGGCAGGACGTCGGCGTAGGTGGCCTGGGGGCCGTCCAGCGTGGGGGTGGGCAGGTCCTCGTGCCAGCCGAGTTCGACGGAGTTGGAGCCGATACCGACGCTGGCCAGGGCCTGGTCGCCGCCGCCGGAGAAGGCGATGTCTGCGCTGACCGCCTTGGGGCGGACGCGGCCGTCGGAGTCCACGACCAGGTCGGTGTCGACCGGCGTCCAGCCGTCCCGGCCCCTCACCCGTACCGGAAAGGCGTGCTGCTCCATCGTGAAGCCGCCGTCGGGGTTGGCCAGGTGCCGGGTGGTCTCGGTGGTGGCCGCGGTGATCTCGACGGGCTCGCCGGTCTCCGCGGCCAGTGCCAGGGCCTCCTGGTCGCCGGTCAGCTCGGTGGTCGAGGCCGAGGGTGTGTTCTCGGGTCCCTCCTCCGCGCGAGCGGGGGCGGACAGGGCGGAGACGAGGAGTACCGGCGCCACAAGGGCGGCACCGAGTACGCGCGCGTCGCGGGGCATGGCAAGGCACTTTCCAGGCTCAGACGGGGGATGACCAAGTGGGGACGCCGCGCCATGGAAGCGTGGCCTTGGCTGTGCACTGAGCCGGAAGGGAAGTTAACAGAGCGGAGCGAACAGGTATAAGTGATACACGTCACCATCAGAGGAAGAATGTGTGCCTCTGTGCGCACTACCTGTGCTTTCCTGGCCACAGAACGATCAGAATCCGGATGTGACCGACAACGGACATTCTGTCGTGGTTTAGGACGCCGAGAAACGGTACGAGCACTTCAGGCGGGCTCCCGGCGACGCCTCGGAAGGCCGTGACTCTCGCGCGACGTTCGGGCGGGTTCCGGGAGGCGCTCGGCCGGACCCACCAGCGCACGCCCGACCTCCGGAGGGTGCGGGGAGCCCGGACCGCCTCCCCGCACCCTCCGACCGCTCCCCTCAGAGGGTGACCGGGCCGTAGGAGTTCAGCGCCTCCACGATCTGGCGCTCCTCGTAGTCCAGGTGCGCCTCGACCTCGGCGGCCAGCCGCTCGACGTCGTCGCGGACACCGACGGGGTCTCCGCTCTCCACGAGTTCCTGGATGCGGTCCAGCGCCTTGCTGATGACCGAGTGCTCCCTGGTCAGGCGCTCCAGGACGGGTGCGAGCCCGGGGTGGCTCCTCGCCAGCCCGGGAAGCATGCGCTCGTCCTCGGCGGTGTGGTGCCCGTGCAGGAACTCGCAGAAGGACAGGCACTTCTTGCGCAACTGCTGGTCGAGCGGGGCGGGAGTCCCGGAGGAGCCTCCGCCCTCGGCCAGGTCGCGGCGCAGCGAGGCGAGTTCGCCGCGCAGCATGTCGTGGACCTTCACCAACTGGTCGCCCAGCGCCTCGATGCGCTGGCCCTCGGGGACGGGGGCGGTGCCGCTGTCGCTCATGTCGCTCGCTCTCGGAGGAGGGGTGTGAGGGCACCCGAAAAAGTGCCAGTGATGGCATACTGCCAGTCACTGGCACTTTGTGGCAACGTGTTATTCCGAACCGTCGTTATGCTGGCCCGATGATCGCCGAGCCCTCCCGGAACACGGAGTCCGCGCTGCCGCTGCGCGAGCGCAAGAAACTGCGTACACGGCGCGTGCTCGCCGACACCGCCCTGCGGATGTTCCTGGAGGGAGGGTTCGACCGGACCACGCTGGACGACCTGGTGGACACGGCCGAGGTGTCGGTGCGCACCTTCTTCCGCTACTACTCCTCCAAGGAGGAGGTCGCCGTGGCCGCCGAGGGTGAGCTGTGGGAGGCCTACGCCGCCGAGGTGGAGCGTCTGCGCGTCACCGGCCCCGTCCTGTCCCACCTGCGCGACTGTTACGCCGACGCGGTTCGCGGCCTGTCCGAGGACTGGACCGAGCGCTACCTGGCCACCCGGAAACTGGTCGCCCACAACCCGGCGCTGGGTGTGCACCACGCGGGCGCCGTCCAGGACCTCCAGGTGCGGATGACCGCACTGTTGGAGGACAAGCTCGGCATCGACAGCCGTGAGGACGTGCGGCTGCGCCTGGTCAGCGAGATGGCTCTGGCCGCGGTGCGCTACGGAAGCATGAACTGGGTCCGCACCTACCGGCACAGTGGCCGCACCGGTGACGCCGAGACGCTCATCGCCGAGGTCACCGCGGCCTTCGACGCCTTTCCCGGCGCGTTGGAGCTGTCACCGGACACGCTCACGCGGTCCGGCTGAACCGGCGGGTGGCCCGGCACGAGCGCGCGAAGGCCGCGTCCACGCGCCCGGAGGGAGTACACGCCGCGTTCGCCAGCGGGCGCCGAGGGTCCCGCCCGCCTATCCTGGGGACGTCCGGGGCAGCCGAGAAGCCGTCCCCGGGCGCCGTCGAGCCACGGTCGGAGGGGGACACGCGATGACACGTCGTTTCGACGTCGGTGACCACGTGAGCTGGAACTCCGAGGCCGGGCGGGTGTCCGGCACGATCACCAGGGTCCACACCCGCGACTTCGAGTTCCGTGGCCGCACCCGCCGCGCCTCCGAGGACGAACCGCAGTACGAGATCAGAAGCGACAGGACCGACCACGTGGCGGCGCACAAGGACGCGGCCCTGACCCGGGTGTCCGGCGACGGCTGACCGCGATGGCGCCGCCGTTCTTCACCATCGGCCACTCCAACCGCACGTTCGAGGAGTTCGCCGCCCTGTTGCGCGAGGCCGCCGTGGATGTGGTGGTCGACGTGCGCAGGCTCCCGGGTTCGCGCCGCAACCCGCGGTTCGACGAGGACGTCCTCTCCGAGGCCCTGCGGAACGTCGGCGTGCGGTACTCACGTGTCGCGGAACTCGGTGGACGGCGCCCGGCCGCCAGGAACGTCTCCCCCGAGGTCAACGGGTTCTGGCGCAACCGCGGCTTCCACAACTACGCCGACCACGCGCTCTCGGCCGAGTTCGGTGCGGGGCTCGCCCGGTTGCGTGAGACGGGCGGGGACCACCGCGCCGCCGTGATGTGCGCGGAGGCGGTGTGGTGGCGGTGCCACCGGCGCGTCATCGCCGACCACCTGCTCGCCCACGGCGACGAGGTCTTCCACATCATGGCCGCTCACCGCGTCGACGCCGCCCGGCTCACACCGGGGGCCGTGGTGCACGCCGACCGCACCGTCACCTATCCGGCGTGACCGCCGAACGCGGACGGTCACGGGGCCGCCCGGACGGGCGGGTCTCCCCGAGGGTGACGGACACACGGCTCCCCGGGGGTGCGGTCCCGCCGTGACGAAACGCCGCGCACGGCGTCAGGAACGGACCCGGTGGGTTACACCGAATCGCTTTCTGGTTATCGTGCGGGTGTTCCACCAGGCTGTGGGCCCCGGCAACGGCGCCGGACTCCCCCGGCATGACGTGTGACCCATCAGGAGGCAACCGCCATGTTCCACAAAGTGCTCGTGGCCAACCGGGGCGAGATCGCCATTCGCGCGCTGCGCGCCGGGTACGAACTGGGCGCCCGCACCGTCGCGGTCTTCCCCCATGAGGACCGCAACTCCCTGCACCGGCTCAAGGCCGACGAGGCCTACCAGATCGGCGAACCCGGCCACCCCGTGCGCGCCTACCTGTCCGTGGACGAGATCGTGGGCGCCGCCCAGCGGGCCGGTGCCGACGCCGTCTACCCCGGCTACGGCTTCCTGTCGGAGAACCCCGACCTGGCCCGCGCGTGCGAGCGCGCCGGGATCACCTTCGTGGGCCCGCCCGCCGAGGTCCTGGACCTGACCGGGAACAAGGCCAGCGCCGTGGCCGCCGCCCGCGAGGCGGGCGTGCCCGTCCTGGAGTCCAGCGCGCCCTCCGACGACGTGGAGACCCTGGTGGCCGCCTCAGAGGAGATCGGCTTCCCCCTGTTCGTCAAGGCCGTGGCCGGTGGCGGAGGTCGGGGCATGCGCCGCGTCCGGGCCCCGGAGGAGCTGCGCGAGTCGGTGGAGGCCGCCATGCGCGAGGCCGCCTCCGCCTTCGGCGACGCCACCGTGTTCCTGGAGCGCGCCGTGGTCGACCCGCGCCACATCGAGGTGCAGATCCTCGCCGACGGCGAGGGCGGCGTCGTCCACCTCTACGAACGCGACTGCTCCATGCAGCGGCGCCACCAGAAGGTCATCGAGCTGGCTCCCGCGCCCAACCTCGACCCGGACCTGCGCGACCGCATCTGCGCGGACGCGGTGCGCTTCGCCCGGCAGATCGGCTACCGCAACGCGGGCACGGTCGAGTTCCTGGTCGGCGCGGACGGCAGCCACGTCTTCATCGAGATGAACCCGCGCATCCAGGTCGAGCACACGGTGACCGAGGAGATCACCGACGTGGACCTGGTGCAGTCGCAGCTGCGCATCGCCTCCGGTGAGACCCTGGACGACCTCGGTATCTCCCAGGAGGGCGTCTACGTGCGCGGCGCCGCGCTCCAGTGCCGCATCACCACCGAGGACCCCGCCAACGGGTTCCGCCCCGACACCGGGACCATCAGCGCCTACCGCTCCCCCGGCGGTTCGGGCATCCGCCTGGACGGCGGCACCTCCGCGGCGGGCACCGAGATCAGCCCGCACTTCGACTCGCTGCTGGTGAAGCTGACCTGCCGGGGCCGGGACCTGGCCACCGCGGTCAGCCGTGCGCGCCGTGCCGTGGCCGAGTTCCGCATCCGCAGCATCGCCACCAACATCCCCTTCCTCCAGGCGGTGCTGGAGGACCCCGACTTCCAGGCGGGGCGGATCACCACCTCCTTCATCGAGGAGCGCCCGCAGCTGCTGACCGCGCGGCCCTCCGCCGACCGCGGTACGCGCCTGCTGACCTACCTGGCCGACGTGACGGTGAACAAGCCGCACGGGGAGCGCCCCCGGCTGGTGGACCCCGCCACGAAGCTGCCGCCGCTGCCCGAGGCCGGGGCGCCGCCCGCGGGTTCGCGTCAACGCCTGGCCGAACTGGGGCCGGAGGGGTTCGCGCGGTGGCTGCGCGAGTCGCCGAACCTGGGCGTCACCGACACCACCTTCCGCGACGCCCACCAGTCCCTGCTGGCCACCCGGGTGCGCACCCGCGACCTGCTGGCCGCGGCACCCGCGGTCGCGCACACCCTGCCCGAGCTGCTGTCCCTGGAGTGCTGGGGCGGCGCCACCTACGATGTGGCGCTGCGCTTTTTGGCCGAGGACCCGTGGGAGCGGCTGGCCGCGCTGCGCGAGGCCGTGCCCAACATCTGCCTCCAGATGCTGCTGCGCGGGCGTAACACGGTGGGCTACACGCCCTACCCCACCGAGGTGACCGACGCGTTCGTGCGGGAGGCCGCGGAGACGGGCGTGGACGTCTTCCGGATCTTCGACGCGCTCAACGACGTCGAGCAGATGCGTCCGGCGATCGAGGCCGTGCGGGAGACGGGGACCTCGGTGGCCGAGGTGGCGCTGTGCTACACCTCCGACCTGTCCGACCCCGGTGAGAGGGTGTACACCCTCGACTACTACCTGAAGCTGGCGGAGAGGATCGTCGAGGCGGGCGCGCACGTGCTCGCGGTCAAGGACATGGCCGGTCTGCTGCGCGCCCCGGCCGCCGCCACGCTGGTCTCGGCGCTGCGCCGCGAGTTCGACCTGCCGGTGCACATCCACACCCACGACACCACGGGCGGCCAGCTGGCCACCTACCTCGCGGCGGCGGGCGCCGGTGCGGACGCGGTGGACGGCGCGGTGGCGTCGATGGCGGGCACCACCTCCCAGCCGTCGCTGTCGGCGATCGTGGCCGCATTCGACCACTCCGACCGGCCCACGGGGCTGAGCCTGGACGCGGTCAACGAGCTGGAGCCCTACTGGGAGTCGGTGCGCCGGGTCTACGCGCCCTTCGAGGCCGGGCTGTCCTCGCCCACGGGCCGGGTGTACCACCACGAGATCCCGGGCGGGCAGTTGTCCAACCTGCGCACGCAGGCGGTCGCGCTGGGACTGGGCGAGCACTTCGAGGAGGTGGAGGCGATGTACGCCGCCGCCGACCGGATGCTGGGCCGCCTGGTGAAGGTCACCCCCTCCTCCAAGGTGGTGGGCGACCTGGCGCTGCACCTGGTGGGCGCGGGGGTGTCCCCGGCCGATTTCGAGGCCGACCCGGGGCGCTTCGACGTCCCGGACTCGGTGGTGGGGTTCCTGCGCGGGGAGCTGGGCGTGCCGCCCGCGGGGTGGCCCGAGCCCTTCCGCACCCGGGCCCTTGAGGGGCGTGCGGAGGCGCGGCCCACGCAGGAGCTGTCCGAGGAGGATCGCGACGGGTTGGCCAAGGACCGGCGGGGCACCCTGAACCGGCTGCTCTTCCCCGGCCCCGCGCGGGAGTTCGAGGAGCACCGGGCCGCCTACGGTGACACCAGCGTGCTCTCCAGCGCGGACTTCTTCTACGGTCTGCGCGAGGGCGAGGAGTACACGGTGGACCTGTCGCCGGGTGTGCGGCTGCTCATCCAGCTGGAGGCGGTGAGTGAGGCCGACGAGCGCGGGATGCGCACGGTGATGGCCACGCTCAACGACCAGATGCGCCCGCTCCAGATCCGCGACCGGGCGCTGGCCTCGCACGTGCGCGCCGTGGAGAAGGCGGACCGGAACGACCCGGGGCACGTCGCGGCGCCCTTCGCGGGCGCGGTCACGCTGGCCGTGTCCGAGGGTGACGAGGTGGAGGCCGGTGCGACGGTGGCCACCATCGAGGCGATGAAGATGGAGGCCTCGATCACCGCGCCCGTGGCGGGCACGGTCACGCGGTTGGCGGTCGACGCGGTGCAGAAGGTCGAGGGCGGCGACCTGCTGCTCTGCCTCGGCTGAGCCCGGTTGACCCGGTTGGCCTGCTGGCCCGGCGGACGCCTTCGGGTGTCCGCCGGGCCCTCCCGTGGCCGGATCCGGACGGATGCGGACGGATGCGGCCACGGGAGAACCGCTAGTGTCGCAGCGGCATCGGAAGACGTGATGTCACGCAGTCGACATGGCAACGAGGTCCCCCCATGAAACCCTCCTACCGGCACGGCGTTCCCCTCCTTCTCATGGCGCTGGTCCTGGTCACCGGTTGCACTCCCCCGCTCGAACTCCGCGGCGACAATCGCCTGGAGGGCCTGTTGCCGCCGCCGACGGCCTATCCCGAGGGGTTCGACGTCGACCAGGTCCGGGTCGAGGAACTGGACGAGGGAACGGACAACGGCGGCTACACCAGGGTGGAACCCGAACAGTGCGGCGCCGTGCTCAGCGGGGGCACCGGGTGGTTTCCGGAGGGGGCCGAGAAGGGAGCGGCCCAGATCGCGGACCCGCTCTACTCGTCCCTGGGATCCGTCGTCTACGGCTACGTGCACGTCTCGGGGGACTTCGGTGACACCCCGGTCGAGGGCACCGGGTTCGAGCGGCTGCTGGACTCCTGCGACCAGCTGACCGCCCACTTCCACGGCGACAGCGTCGACGGCACGCTCGTCTCCGAGACCTCGCCCTCCCTGCCCGAGGGCGGGGGCATGACCGTCCTGACCCTGTCGTCCGGTGAGGAGACGGAGAAGGTGACGAGGACCGCGTGGGGGCAGGTCGGGGACGTGTACTTCGTCCTGGTGGCGATGCACACGATCAGCCCCGCGGACGCGCCCGTCGGGGCGTTGAGCGAGGCGTGCCGGGACGACGTCGGCATGGAGTGCACGCAGGCCCAGGAGGAGGAGCTGGTCGCCGAGGCGATCGAGCGGCAGGCGAAGGAGTTCGAGAGCGTCCTGGCCCAGGCCGTGGAGGGACTGGAGACCGTGTTCTGACCCGGTGGGTGTGGTCGCGCCGGTCAGGGGCCCGGCGCGGCCGCCCTTCCCCTCCCCCGGGCACGGAACCCGGCGGGGTGACCACGCGCACGCCGGGACGCCACGTACCCTCGAACCGTGAGGAACACGCTCGACGACCCGGCGATCCTGGCAGCTCGGATGCGTGAGGCCCTCGGCGAGGGACCGGTGGTCGCGCTGACCGGCGCGGGCCTGTCCACCGACTCGGGCATCCCCGACTACCGCGGCCCGGACTCACCGCCGCGCAAACCCATGACCTACCAGCAGTTCGTCGGCGACGCCGCGTTCCGCCGCCACTACTGGGCCCGCAACCACGTGGGCTGGCGCCACATGCACCGCACGCTCCCCAACGACGGCCACCGCGCGTTGGCCGCGCTGGAGGCGTGCGGCACCCTGACCGGCGTCATCACCCAGAACGTGGACACCCTGCACGACGCGGCGGGCAGCAGACGCGTCATCGACCTCCACGGCCGCTACGACCGCGTCATCTGCCTGGCCTGCTCGGAGGTGATCTCCCGCGAGCGGCTGGCCGACCGCCTGGCCGCGCTCAACCCCGACTTCGCCGACGGCGTCCCCGACGTGGAGATCGCCCCCGACGCCGACGCGGTCCTGGCCTCCACCGAGGGCTTCCGGGTCGCCGACTGCGAGTCGTGCGGCGGCATGCTCAAGCCGGACATCGTCTACTTCGGCGAGAACGTGCCCAAAGCCCGCGTGATGGAGGGCTACGACCTGGTGGACGAGGCAGCGGCACTGCTGGTGGCGGGTTCGTCGCTGACGGTCTTCTCGGGTCGCCGCTACGTCAAGCGCGCGGTCGAGCGGGGCAAGCCGGTCGTGGTACTCAACCGGGGCACCACCCGCGCCGACGACGTCGCCACGCTCACCGTCGACGCGGGCTGCTCCGAGGTGCTGACCGCCCTGGCACACGCCTATACCGCCAGGAGCGCACGCGTCCCCTGACCGTCGGCCGCCTTTCCCGTCGCGGGCCTTCGCCGCGTCGGACGACACCCACTCCACTTTCGGGAACACACGGAACACGGACGAACACCTTCCGTAGTCTTGGGGTGTCGGCGCCGCGTCCCGGAGGGAGCGCCGCGCCGTTCCTGACCGCGATGTTCCCGAGGGAGGCCTGGCTGTGGGTACGATAGAGGAGACGGCTGCGCGCGCCGAACGCACGGACCTGCCNGCGATGCTCATGCACGCGGCCTCCGCGATGGTCGAGCTGGACGTGGTGGAGCACCTGGCGGACGGACCGCGTCCGGTGGCGGACCTGGCCCGCCGCACGGGCGCTCGGGAGGAGGGCCTGACCGCTGTGCTGCGGTCCGGAGCGGCGGCCGACCTGGTCACGGAACCGACTCCCGGCGTGTTCGCCCTGACCCGGGCGGGCGGTCACCTGCGCGCCGGGGTCCCGGGAAGCCTGCACGACATCTTCCGCATGTGCACGCACGGCGACTTCCTCCAGGCGTGGACCTGCCTGCCAGAGGCGGTGCGCTCGGGCCGCGCGGCCTTCGAGGTCCACACCGGCCGCCCGCTGTTCGCCTACCTGGAGGCCGAACACGAGGCGGCGTCCGTGTTCACCAGGGCGATGAACGCGTCCGTGGCCGTCGACGCCCTCCTGGACGGCGTGGCCCTGTCCGGAACGGAGCGCGTGGCGGACCTCGGCGGCGGCGAGGGCGCCCTGTTGGCCGCCCTCCTGTGCCGACACCCGAACATGGAGGGGGTGCTGTTCGACCTGCCGCACGTGGTGTCCGGGGCCGGACCGCTGCTGAGGGAGCGGGGCGTGGCGGACCGGTGCGCCGTGGTGGGCGGCAGCTTCCTCGACGGCGTGCCCGCCGGAGCGGACGTCTACCTGATGGCGCGGGTGATGCAGAACTGGCCCCGGGAGGGCGCGGCGCGGATCCTGCGCAACGTCAGCCGGGCGATGGGGGACTCCTCCCGCCTGCTGATCGTGGGCCACCTCCCGGAAGGGCGGGACACCACTCCCTTCCTCCAGGCGATGAGCCTGTACATGTACGTGCTGTACGGCGCCCCGCTGCGCACGGCGGAGGAGTACGGGAAGCTGTTCGCCGAGACGGGCCTCACCCTGCACGCGGTGCACCGGGTCGAGGACGGGGAGTCGGTCATGGACGTCCGCCGCGCGTAGCAGCCGCCGGTCCGGGGAACCCCGGCGGCGCCCGAACCACACCCGTTGGGGGAGAACGCTCCGAAGAGCAGACCCTAGTTCCCCTCGGGCGGGCGGACGACGACGTGGCCCTGTCCGGGGTGGGCGCAGGAGGTGACCTCCCACAGCCTGGACAGGACCGGCAGCAGAGTGTGGTAGCAGGACACCGAGGACGACACGCCCAGGACTTCCGGAGTACTGAGCAGGAAGGGCAGTTCGGCGCCCAGGTAGGCGAGCCCGGCCCGCAACCTGGCTCCGTCCGGGTCCGGTTGCGCGCCGAGAAGGCACCGCACGTGCTCCTCACACGCGCGCCGGATCCCCGAATCGATGGCGATCTCCCGGTCGATGCGCTGCCTCACGGCCTGGTAGCCGGGCAGGTCGACGCACTGCGACAGGGCGCGGACGCGCACGGTTCCCGCCCCCGTGACCGTACCCGTGGCGACCGACTCCACGGCGCGCCGGATACGGCGCCGCACGTCCCTGACGGCCCTGGACGCCCGTGCCGACGCGTGTCCCCCTCCACCACCGGACGCCCTGTACATGGTGTCCAGGTGCAGGTCGACGTAGAGCAGGTCGACGGCGGCGAAGCGCCGCTGCGCCCAGCACAGGAGCTGCGCGATCCTCTGCTGGCTGAAGTAGCTGTTCCCGGCGCTCACTCCGACGAGGGCGTGTTCCCCGCGGACGAGAAGACGGCGGCAGGCCTCGGTGAAGGGCTGGACCTCGAAGTCGTCCACGGACGCGTCAGACGGTTTCGACTCACGCGGAGATGACATCGGGGTCCTCCAGGACGGCCGCCAGCCGATCGCACAGCTGGTCGAGCAGGACGTCGAGCTCGTGGTCGGCCATCGCCCCGCACATGACGTCGTCCATCCACGCGCGCAGCGCGTCCAGTTCGGGGTGGCACGGGCCGGTCCGCTCCGCGAGGGCGAGGACGCGCCGGGCGGCGTCCAGGCAGCGGAACGTACCGTACTGCGGCGGTTCCTCCAGGAGTCCGCGACCGCTGCTGAGCAGGTAGGCGGTGATCAGGAGGAGTTCCTCACCGACGCGTCGGCCGTCAGCTTCCCCAGCGCTCATGGCTGACCACCTCGTTCCGGTCTCGTCGGGGTGCGGAGGACAGGGGCCGGGCGGGGTGGCCGATCGGGACCAGGAGCAGCGGCTCCAGGTGGTCGGGAAGGCCGAGGAACCTGCGGACCGGACCCCTGCGGAAGCTGCCGGACGGGCATCCGCCCAGTCCCAGGCAGTGGGCCGCCAGGAGGAGGTTCTCCACGGCCATCGCGACGCACAGCATGCCCTCGTCCCACCAGGAGCCGCCGGATCCGCCCACCGCACGCGAGCGGTCGAAGCAGGCCGCCACGACCAGGGGAGGGAGTTCGATGATGCCGGGGGAGAAGGCGCGGAGCAGCCTCAGCGTCCGCGGGTCGCGGACCGCGACGAAGGCCCACGCCTGCTTGTTGGAGGCCGAGGGAGCCGCCAGCATGGCGTCCAGCATCGGCTCCAGGAGGGAGTCCTCCACCCGCTGGGCGGTGAAGGCGCGCACTGCACGGCGGGTGGTCAGTGTCCGGAGGACGTGCGACGACCGGGATGCGGAACACGTGCGCGAGCCGACTTCACTCGGACACGTACTCACTACGTGCGATTCTTTGAACACGCACGGTAGCTTACCGTGTTGTACGGCCTGTGGATGCCTCTTCGGCGCATCCGTCCTTCTCCCCGGGCCCTCGGGGAGGCATGATCCGAAAGGACGCCCTTGTCCATCTCCGCTCCCCCGAGCCGCACCGCCACGCGGCTGTTCGAACTCATCACCGCCAGCTGGGTGGCGGCGGCGGTCAGCGCGTTCGCCGAACTGGGCGTCGCCGACGCCATGACGTCGGATCCCCTCCCCGTCGACGTGATCGCCACGAGGGTCGGCGCCGACGCCGAGGCCCTCCACCGCCTGCTGCGCGCCTGCGCCGACCTCGACCTCGTCGAGGAGCTCCCAGGGCGGCACTTCGCCCTGGCCGAACTCGGCCACGCCCTGCGCGACGACGCCGCCGACTCCATGCGCGGTTACGCCAGGTGGGTCGGCAGCCAGGCCGAGCGTTCCACCATGGCCCATCTCGCCCGCGCGGTGCGCACCGGACGCTCCGTGTTCGAGGAGGTGCACGGACGGACGGCCTGGTCCTACATGAACGAGCACCCCGAGACCGCGGCCGTCTTCGACCGGGGCATGACCGACATCTCCGCCCAGCTCACGCGGGGCGTGGCGGACGGCTACGACTTCGGTGCGCACAGGACGCTCGTGGACGTGGGCGGGGGCCTGGGCGGGCTGCTGTCCATCGTGCTGTCGGCCAACCCCGGCCTGCGCGGCGTGCTCTTCGACCGGCCCGAGGTGGTCGCCCACGCCGGGCCCGTACTGGAGAAGGTCCGGGAGCGCTGCCGTGTCGTCGGCGGGGACTTCCTCTCCTCCGTCCCCGAGGGGGGAGACGCCTACCTGTTGTCGAACGTCATCCACAACTGGGACGACCACGACGCCGCGCGGATCCTCTCCCACTGCCGCGAGGCGATGACCGCTGACGGACGCGTCCTGCTCGCGGAGGTGGTGATGCCCGACTCCCCCGGGCCGGCCCGGACCGCCAAGTTCATGGACCTGAGCATGCTCGCCCACTGCGACGGCAAACAGCGCACCAGGACCCAGTTCGCCGACCTCCTGCACCGGGCCGGTCTCAGGCTGACCCGTGTCCTGCCCTGCCACGGGACCAGCATCGTCGAGGCCGTGCGCGCCTGAGGGGTGTCCGGTCCCCCGGCACCTCCCGGCGGCGCGGGCCGCCGCCGAGTGCTCACGGCACCGGTACGGGCCGACGTCGCCGGAAACACGCGTAACGCCGGGCCTCCGGCCCGGGGCCGGGGCCGGAGGCCCGGTACCTCGCGGGGAACCCGCGGAGCCTCGCGCGGACTCCCGCGAAGTGGCTCAGCCGGAGACGGCGCCGAGGAAGTCCAGCAGCGCGGCGTTGACCTCCTCGGGACGTTCCTGCTGGGTCCAGTGACCGCACCCGGGCAGGGTGAGGCTGGCGTGCAGCCTCGGCACGACCAGGGGCAGCGCCTCCAGGAGCTCGGGCACGCCGCGCATGGCCCTGACCAGGTCCATGTCCCCGCTCGCGTACAGGGCGGGAACGTCGATGCCGCGCCCCTGGAACGGCGACATGAGCCCCTGGTTGCGTTCGATGTTGCGGTACCAGTTGAGCGGACCGGTGAAGGCCCCCGGATCGGAGTAGTCGGCCGTGAACGCGGCCAGGTCCTCCTCGGTGAGCCAGGAGGGCAGGCCCTGCGGCTCGGGGAGGAAGTCCGTCAGGGTGCTGCCCTCGGGCACGATCAGCAGCTGGGGCTCGTCGAACGGGGCGTCTCCGGAGGCCCCGACCAGGAAGCGGCGCAGGGTCGAGGCGGGGTCGGCGGCCAACTCGGCGTCGGCGACGCCCGGTTCCTGGAAGTAGACCTGGTAGTAACCGTCGCCGTAGAGGGCGCGGGAGGCCGAGATCGACGGCATCATGGCGGGCGGGACCGGCGGCACGCTCAGGCCCGCCACGCCGCGCACCACGTCGGGGCGCATCATGGCGGTGGCCCAGGCCACGGGCGCGCCCCAGTCGTGGCCGACCACGACCGCGCTCTCCTCCCCCAGCGCGGCGATCAGGCCGACGACGTCGCCGACCAGGTGCGGGAGCGTGTAGTCCTCGATCCGCTCGGGCCGGTCGCTGCGGGCGTAACCGCGCTGGTCGGGTGCGACGACGCGGTACCCCGCCCCGGCCAGCGGGGCGAACTGGTGGCGCCAGGAGTACCAGCTCTCGGGAAAGCCGTGCAGGAGCAGCACGAGCGGCCCGCTCCCCTGCTCGGCGACGTGCAGCCGGATTCCGTTGACCTCGACGTCCCTGTGTTCCACGTCCATCGCGCGTTCGCTCCTCGGTGCTGAGGGGTGGGTCGGGGTCACGCTATCCCAGCATCGGGCGGGACCCCCGGCTCCCCCGGCGGTACGGGCGGAGTGTGTCCCCGAAGGCGGCCGAGACGTCCGTTCCGTGGGAGGCGGTGATGCTCCCCCGGAGCCATGCGCACACGCCTCCACCTGCGGTGCTTGATGTGGAGCGCGCTCCAGTCCCTAGATGAGTGAGTCCGATGTGTGAGCAG
>NZ_ANAX01000385.1 GCF_000341065.1 Nocardiopsis halotolerans DSM 44410
CGCACTGGCCCGCCGCGTGCAGGTAGACCGGCCCGGCGTAGGTCGTGTAGTCGCCCCGGTCCTTCTTCCACGACGACGAGCCGGAGGTCCGGATGAACGCCTCCATCAGCGTGGTGGCACCCGGGTTCGTGCGCACGGTGACCACGCAGTTGTAGCCGTTGGAGTTGTTGTAGGTCAGGAAGGTCGTCCCGCGGTTGTCGGGGAGTTCGATCTTGTTCACGACTCCGTAGCCGGACCCGCACGCCCCGTTGTAGCTGGCGGCGAAGGCCGGGGCCGCGGTGCCCATCAGACCCGCGGCGGCGATTCCGGTGGCCGCGGCGAGGGTGGCGGCCTTCCTCAGGAGGTTCCTCATGATGCTTCCCGTCGTGCGTCGGTGCGCCGCCCGTCGCGGCGCGAGGGGGAGGGGCGGGGTCAGCCGCAGTTGGTGCCGTTGCGGTGCTCGTTGACGCCGTCGATGTAGCCGTACCAGTCCACGCACTGACCGGCCGCGTGCAGGTAGACCGGTCCGGCGTAGGTCGTGTAGTAGCCGCTGTCGAGCTTGGCCTCGCTGGCGGGGTCGTTGGTGCGCTTGAGGCTGACCACCATCTCGACGGCCGTACCCGGGTTGGCCCGGACGGTCACCGCGCAGTTGTAGCCGTTGGAGTTGTTGTAGGT
>NZ_ANAX01000386.1 GCF_000341065.1 Nocardiopsis halotolerans DSM 44410
CGGGAGAGGCGAGCGCCAGCGAACCGGTGGCCAGGGCCGCCGTGAGCAGGGCGATGGCCCGAAACTTCTTGAACATGGGGGAGACTTCCGTCCTGGTCGTCGGCACCCGCTCCGTGCGGACGCCGGAAGGACTCTGGCACGGGCCGCTTCGAACCGGCTTCGGTTTCGCTTCGGTCCGCCCCCGTGCGCCCTCCCCGTCCCGGCCGTGCCTAGAACGCGGCGCTGTCGAAGGACGCCTCGTCCTCGCCCCCGTCACCGGTGATCCACCAGCGCACGGGCGTGTCCCGGGTGCCTTCGAGGTCGTGGGCCAGGGCGAGTTCGTCGGCGCCGTCCGCGTCGTAGTCCGCGCAGGAGAAGAGACCGGCCACCCGCCCGGCCGCGTCCCCGGCGGCGAGGGGGCCGTCCTCGGGGCCCCGGCGGACCAGCGGCTCAGCGCCGTCCACCTCGATCCCGTCGCCGGTGTGGCGCAGCAGGTCGACGCCGTGGCCGTCGCGGCCGACCGCGAGGACGTCGGCGCCGTCGCCGTCCAGGTCGCACACGGCCATGGCGCGGCTGGTGGTGGAGGAGGCGGACCCGTCCCCGGCCAGGTCCACCGCGAGGGGAGCGGGGGCCTCCGCGTTGAGGGGACCGGGGTAGACGTGCACCCGTTGGTCGACCTCGGGCGGCTCCGTCCCGTACCCCGGTTCGTCGTTGCGGCTGCCGCTGTCCCCCAGAGCGAGGTCGTCCTCCCCGTCGCCGTCCAGGTCGCCGAAGGCGGCCAGCGAACCGGAGATCAGATCCACCGACTCCCACCGGCCGGGATCGCCGGGGCCGGTCAGCAGCAGTGTGTTCTCGGACTGCCCCCCGTCGTCGCCGTGCTGGAACAGCAGCCGCGACGCGCCGCCGTCGGGGGCGGGGGGTTCGGCGACGAGGCCGCCGACCTGTGCGTTCACCGTCCGCTGTGCGCTGCGCGCCGGAGCGCCGTCCCGGTCGAAGGGACCGTACATGACCATGAGGCGCGAGGCCTCACCGTTCGCCGACGCCTTGGCGACGGCCAGGTCGGGGACGCCGTCGCCGTCGAAGTCACCGCTCGCCAGGGCCGTGAAGGTGTCCTGCCACCCCTCCTCGGCGAGGAGCGGGATCGGGGTGGGAGTGGTGTCGGGGTCGGGGCCCGAGGGGCCGCCCCACACGATCGCCCTGGGTCCCAGCCCGCTGGCGGCCGTACCGAACCCCAGTTCTTCGTCGGCGTGGGCCAGGACCGGGATGTCGGCGAAGCCGTCGCCGTCCAGGTCGGCCGTGCCGGGCCGGGCGCCGGCTCCCCCGGTTCCGGCGGAGGTGACGGGGAGCACCGTGTACGGGCTCCAGACGGTGCGGGTGGCCGGATCCGGGCCCTCGGGCGAGCCGTGGACGATCATCAGGCGCTGGGAGGGGAGCCCCGCCTCGGAGTCCGGGTCGTGGCGGGTCGTGAAGAGGAGGTCGGGGAAGCCGTCGCCGTTGACGTCGTCGGGCACGGCGCTGCCCCCACCCTCGGGGACGGGCGCCGGCCCGTACTCCCGGACCTCCTCGGGGGCGGCCGTTTCCGGCTCCGCCCCCGTTCCCGGCTCCGGGACGCCTCCGCACGCGGACAGCAGGAGGACGCAGGGGAGCAGGACGAGACGGCGGGGGGCCATGGGGAGTTCCGATCGTGGGAGGTGGACCGGGCCGCGGCGTACTGCGGGGCGGGGCCGGCACCACCGGGGCGGTCGGCGGACGGAAGCAGCCTACCCGCGGCCCGCCTCGTAGACCCGCAGGTGCGTGTAGGCCAGGGAGAACAGCGGTGTGGGCACCCCCAGCGCGCGTCCGCGGTCGACCAGGTCACCGATGATGTGCTCGGCCTCCACCGGGTTTCCGTGGGTCAGGTCCCAGTACATGGAGGTCGTGGTCGTGGCCGTGGTGTTGGCGATGATCGCGTCCGCCCGCTCCCGGGCCTCCCGGCCCGGCGGGTACCCGGAGGCGGTGGCCACGGCGATGGCCTCCTCGAACATCGCCGAGGTGAACTCCTGGCCGCCGGGCGCGCTGTTGATCCGGCCGATGGGGCCGCGCATGAGGCAGGCGCACGCTCCCAGGGTGGCCAGGAACACCCACTTGTCCCACAGTTCCTGGCGGATGTCGGAGGCCGGGGTGGCCGTGTGGTCCCCGGTGTCCAGGGCCGCGTGCACGTCGTCCAGGGGGACGACGGGCCGTTCGCCCAGCGGCCCGTAGATCAGGCTGCCCAAGGTGCCGACCTGGACGATCTCGCCCCGCTCGCCCAGGCGGGTCATCACCATGGCGACCCCGCCGTGGACCCGGTCGGCGCCGAACCGCTCGACCAGGGTGTCGATGTGGCGCATCCCGTTGAGGAAGGGCAGCACCGCGGTCCGGGGGCCCACCGCGGGGGACAGGTCCTTGAGGGCGTCGTCGAACCCGTACGACTTCACGGTGACGATCACCAGGTCGTAGTCGGAGCCCAGCTGGTCTGCGGTGACGGCGGAGACCGGGACCGTCTCCACGTTCCCGTCCACGTCGCGCACGCTCAGGCCGTGCTCGCGCAGCAGCGCGGCGCGCGCGGGACGGACGAGGAAGTCGACGTCCCGGCCCGCCCGGACCAGGTGCGCACCGAAGTAGCCGCCGACGGCTCCGGCTCCCACGACAAGGATCTTCATGTCTCTCCCACCCGGTGGTTCGCGAACACCGGACAACGTAGGGCCATCGGTTCCGCGGTGGCAAGGTGCGGGTTCCGGCGCGCACCGTGTCCCGGGGAACCATTCCGTCACGCAACGTCACGCCCCCGCGCTGGAGCTGGTCCGGACCGGTCAAGGGGGTGACACATGAAGCGCGAACACGGCCCGTGGCTGAAACCGGGTGAGGTTCAGCGTCTGCGCCGGTTGGAGCGCAAGGCCGCCCGGCAGAGGCGTCACCGCACACCCGGACAACCGAGGAGACCTTCCGGGACGGCTGGTTCCACTCCGGTGACCTGGTGCGCGTCGACGCCGAGGGCTGCATCGAGGTGGTCGACCGGATCAGGGACGTCATCAACACCGGCGGCGTGATGGTGGCCTCCCGTGAGGTGGAGGACGCCCTGGACGCCCACCCGGGGGTGGCCGAGGCCGCGGTGGTCGGCGCGCCCGACGAGAAGTGGACCGAGGCGGTGACCGCCTTCGTCGTGCCCACGGAGGAGTCCGGCCCCGAGACCCTGCCGACGACCTGGTGAAGCACGTGCGCACCCGCCTGGCGGTGTTCAAGGCGCCCAAGGAGGTGCGTGTGGTGGCCGAGCCGCCGCGCAACGCCTCCGGCAAGATCCTCAAGCGGAGCTGCGCGACCACGTCGCCTGACGGAAGCAGGGGCGGGGCACCGGGAGTGGGGCGCCGGAGGTCCGGCCCGGACCGCACGACGGGCGCGGCCCGGCGGGTTCCGTGAACGGGGAGGTACGGGACGCCGCGCCATGGCAGGGGTCCGGCGCCGCGCCGGGGTCAGGGCCTGGCCTCGTGCCTGCGCCGGGCCGACTCCAGCAGACGCACCACCTCCCGGAGTTCGGCCGGGTCGAGTGCGGACAGCGGCGTCGCCTCACACGCCACCCGGACGGCCTCGGCGCGGACCCGCCGCCCCCGTTCGGTCAGGGCGACCACGCGTGAACGGCGGTCCGCGGGATCGACCCTGCGCTCGACCAGTCCCCGGGACGCCAGCTGGTCCACGACGAACGTCAGGTTGGGGGCGTTGCAGTACAGGCGCCGGGCCAGCGTCCTCATGGACGGCGGCTCGGC
This sequence comes from Nocardiopsis halotolerans DSM 44410, assembly GCF_000341065.1. Lineage (GTDB taxonomy): Bacteria > Actinomycetota > Actinomycetes > Streptosporangiales > Streptosporangiaceae > Nocardiopsis > Nocardiopsis halotolerans. The sequence goes on from NZ_ANAX01000386.1 coordinate 3,759, forward strand.
GTCGGGGTCGATCGCCCACAGTGCCGAGGCGGTCGCGTGCGTCAGGTCCAGGGCCGCCAGCGGGGCGCTGGTGCGGTCGCTGGTCGTCATGAACAGCTCGTGGTTGGCGCGTACGGCGCGTTCGAGGTCGGCTTCGTCCATGGTCCCGAGCCTAACGTTTCGTTCGAGTCTCGAACTTGCTAGTGTGCTCCCAGTTAGTTCGAGATTCGAAGTATTTGCCGTGCGGAGAAGGACCCAGACATGAAGATCACCTCCCGAACCACCGCCCTGGTCACGGGCGCCTCACGCGGCCTCGGCCGCGCCTACGCGACCGAGCTCGCCCGCAGGGGCGCCGACCTCGTGCTCGTGGCACGGTCCGAGACCGCCCTGACCGAGCTCGCCGACGAACTGGGCGGGCGCCACGGGATCCGCGCCGAGGTCATCGCGGCCGACCTGGCCGACCGGGACGCTCCCCGCGCCGTCGTCGGGGAGCTGGACGCACGCGGCGTCACCGTCGACCTGCTCGTCAACAACGCCGGTCTCGGCGCGGTCGGCCCCTTCCTCGAACGCCCCCTCGACCGGCAGCTGCTGTCCGTGGAGGTCAACGTCCTCGGCCTGACCGCCCTCAGCCACCTCCTCGGAGGGCGGATGCGCGAACGGGGCTCCGGAGTGATCGTCAACGTCGCCTCCACCGCCGCGTTCCAGCCCATGCCCTACCAGGCCAGTTACGCCGCGACCAAGGCCTTCGTGCTCTCCCTGAGCGAGGCCCTGGCCGTGGAACTGCGCGGCTCGGGGGTGCGGGTCGTCACCGCACATCCGGGAGCCATCGCGACCGGCTTCTTCGACGGCACGACCGCCACCATGGATCCCAGGGTCACGGACGCACCGGACTTCGTCGCCCGCCGGACCATCGACGACCTGGAGCGCGGACGCGTCAACTCCTATCCCGGCCGCGCGCTGATGCGGGTGATGACCTGGCTCCCGCGGCTGCTGCCCCGCGACGCCGTGGGACGCATCACGGGCCGCCTCAACCGCCATCTGGGCCTACACCTGGCGTCCTGACCCATGTGGACCGGACGCGCCGGGACGGGCTCAGGCACCGCGCGACCCCGCGCGGACCGTGGAGTTCGACCACCGCCACCAGGACTCCTCCGGGCCGGGAGCGGTGGCGCGAACGGCTTGCATGATGCTTGCAGGGCAGTTCTCGGAAGTCGCGGTCAAGTCCCACGGCCCGTCCCGTGCCGACCTTGACGTCCTCCTCGGGGTGAACCCCGAGGATTCCCACAACCTCGCAGTTGTGGGCGCGGTCCACCTCACGGCGTCCGCCGGTTCCTGTTTCGTCGGCCGGTGCCCCACCCCCAAGGGGGTGTGGTCTTACCCTGCCTCCGCAGGCGTTTCAACTCTCCGCTTCCCGCTCTCTGGCGGGTTTCCGTCCAGCGGCGAGCACCACCCGGGATGTGTTCACGTCCCGGTCGTGTTCGGTGTCGCACCCGGCACAGGTCCAAGTGCGTACGTTGAGGGGTTTGGGGCCGTCCACGACCCAGCACACCGAGCAGGTCTGCGATGACGGTAGGAACCGGTCGACCTTGAGGAAGGTGCGACCGTACCGTTGGGCCTCGTAGTCCAACATGTGCACGAACGCCGACCATCCGGCGTCGTGCACACTCCTGGCCAGCTTCGTGCGCCCGAGCCCCTTGACACACAGGTCCTCCACGTACACCGCTTGGTTGTCGCGGATGATCGTGGTGGAGAGCTGGTGGTGGAACTCACGGCGGCCGTCGGCCACCCTCGCATGGGCGCGGGCGACCTTGACCCGAGCTTTGGCCCAGTTGTTCGACCCCTCCTGTTTCCGGGACAGGGCTTTCTGGGTCTTCCTCAGCTTCTTCTCGGCGCGGCGCAGGGACTTCGGGTTGGTGACCTTGGTGCCGTCGGAGAGCACCGCGAAGTGGCCCAGGCCCAGGTCGATCCCCACGTCCGTCGTGGTCTCCGGCAGCGGCTCGTCATCGGTTTCGACGACGAACGAGGCGAAGTAGCGTCCGGCGGCGTCCTTGATGACGGTGACCGTGGACGGGGTCGAGGGCAACGAGCGTGACCACTTCACCTTCACCTCACCCACCTTGGGCAACCACAGCTTGCCCGCCTCGGTGATCTTTCAGCGGGCGTTGGCGGTGAAGCGGATCGACTGGCGGTGGTCCTTGCGGGACTTGAACCGGGGCCGACCCGCCTTGGGACCCTTGCGCTTGCCCTTGAGGGAGTCGAAGAAGTTGCGGTAGGCGGTATCCAGGTCACGCAACGACTGCTGGAGGATCACCGAGCAGACCTCGCCCAGCCAGGACCGTTCCTCGGTCCTCTTGGCCTGGGTGATCAACCGCGTGGACAACTCCCCCGTCTTGGGGAAGGCCTCACCCTCCGCCCGCGCGGTCTCCCGCGCCCGAAGGGCGTCGTTGTAGACCACACGGGAGCACCCGAACGCCCTGGCCAGCGCGGTGCGCTGGTCGGCGTTCGGGTACACGCGAAAGGCATACCGCAACTGCATGCCTTTGACAGCAGAGGAGGGGTACGACAGAACGTGACCGACCAAGAACGGACGGGAGGCTCAGAGCCGATTCACCTCCGACCTGAAGGCCGGACCACTCTCGGACAAAACCGGTAGCAGAACCGTTTCCAGAGAGGGCAGCCGTTTTCGCCCGGAACGGCTGCGCCGGGGCCCGGTCCAGCACTGATGGGTGAGAGTGCCACCAGCTTCAGCCGGTGGGTGAAGTGCTTGCTCGTTCGTAAGTGCTACATTCGGTGATGGCTCGATAGTCAAGGGTCACGGGGTCGGGCAGGCCCTGTCAGGGCGTGGAGACCTCGGCGTTGGCCGGTCTGTGAAGCGTCAACCACCAGCGACGGACACGTTCCGTTAGCTGGTTCTTCCCGCCTTCAGGCGGGAGAGGACGTCAACGTGGGGACAGCGGGCTGATGAGGAGCAGACCGGCTCCCGTGGCCGTACCCGCGCCGATACCGTTCAGGCACAGTTCCTGGAGCGCCTCGCTGTCTTGCACGACGGCCTTCCCGGTGAAGTGGTAACGGGCGGGCCTGCCGCCCAGGCGCTTCCACCTCACCGAGGTAACGCTCATCGCGCCCGCGAACTTGCCGTCCAACCAGTCCTCGAACTCCTCTTCCGGGAGAGGGACCCGCTTGCCGCGCGGGCGCGGCCTCTCCCCGGTGGGTGCCTTCCCGCGCTGCGCGGTGGGCGCCGTGATGAGCTCCCAACGGACGGTCTCACCCTCGGTGTACCGCGACATCGGGCGGATCGCGGCGGAGACCGCACCGGGCACCTTGCCCCAGGCGGGTGCGGTGTCGGAGCTGACCACCAGCGTGTTCGGTGAGGTGCGCGCCCACAGCGCGCGGGCGTTGGAGTCGGGGTCGGGGTCGACCGCTCTGCGTACGGCCTGCCCCATGGCCGCCCACTGTTCCATGCCGGTGCTGCGCTTGGGGTCGAGGTTGATGTGGGCCAGGTACAAGGAGTTCCCTTCCGGGGCGTTCTCGCGTGAGTGGAATCGGTGTGTGGTCGCGGGTCGTCGGGGATCCCCTCCGCCCGAGGCAGAGCCCTCACCATCGTTGGGTGGGGAGGCCCGGGGTGAACGCCCGGGAGGAAGCGCGTCCCCGCACACGTGGACCGGGAGGATCCTGGTGGAAACCCGCCGTTCGGCGCCACCAACAACCCCTGGTCTGTCAGCGTGTTCGATTGTATGAGGCGTGGACTCCCGGCCAGCCCGCCTCGGACCGGCGCCCACCCGCACCGCTGGTCGGCCACGGGTGCTCGCCGCGGGCCCGGTTTTCCGGCCGGAGCGGTCCGACATCTGAATTAAGGCCAGTGGTCAATAGGGGCCAGACACCTGCAAGAACCCCGGACGGGCCGCGGTGTCTGGTCCCTTCCGTCCTTCCAGTCACAGGCGTCCCAGTTGAAACGCGGACGAGTTTTCGTGCGGTTCCTCGGGGCAAGGACAGGCGGACAGGAGGTGTCCCCCATGGAGACCGGAACCATCATCGTCGTCCTGGTCGCCCTGGCGGTGGTCGCCCTCGCCGGAGGAATCACGATCGCCGCGCGTTCCCTTCTCCTTCCCATCCTGCGCACCAACCGACTCAGGAAACACTTCGGTACCGAGTACGACCACGCCGTCCAGGACCACGGCGACACCTCGGCCGCCGAGAGCGACCTGTCCGCACGACTCCGCCGCCGCCAGGACACCGCACTGCGCGAGCTCACCGCCCAGGAGCGAACGGGACACGCCGACGCCTGGGACGCGATCCAGCAGGTCTTCGTGGACGACCCCGGCCGCGCCGTGCGGGACGCACGCGCCCTGGTGGACACGATCATGGCGGACCTGGGCTATCCCGACCCCTCACCCGAGGAGGGTTTCGAACGGCGGCTCAGGGACCTGTCGGCCGACCATCCCGCCGCGGTCGCCGACGTGCGCCGCGCACGGGAGACCGGATCCCCGCCGGACCGGCCGCACACCGAGCACCTGCGCGAGGTGCTGGTGGCCCACCGCGGACTGGTGGAGGCCCTGCTGGGCGGGCCGGGACTCGCGGCGAGACGACAGGAGAAGGAACCGGAGGGAGGACGGTGAGCGACCCCGGTGGCACCCCCGGACCCGGTGGAGCGCGACCGCGCGGGGTCAGGTGGACCCTGCGCGCACACGACCGACGGGCCCCACGGGAAAGCGGTCCCGGGGCTCCGTCCCCACGGCAACCGTTCGGACACCACGAGCACGGGCGAGGAAACGAGGAGACGGAGATGACCGAACGCACGGCGGGGGCTGGCCGGAGAACGGCGCCGGAACGGTCCGGAACCGAGACCACCGAGGCGGCGGAGAGGGCCGGGGCGGCCGGGACCGGCACGGGCACCGACGCGGCCAGGGCCGGTGCGGGCGGGGCCCCGGCGAAGAAGGCCGCGCCCAGACGCGCGCCCAGGCAGCGAGCCACCGCGGACCGTTCGGGGCGGCCGTGGTCGCCCCGGCCGCACGGGATGGACCTGGACAGGGTGCGCCAGCAGTGGAGCAGGACCCAGGGCGCGTTCGTCGACGATCCCCAGGAGTCCGTACGCGAGGCGGACGCCCTGGCGGCGGAGGTCGCCGACGCCGTGCTCTCCGCGATCGAGGAACGCCGCTCCGCGCTCCGCGCCGCATGGAGCGACGGTGAGGGCACCGACACCGAATCGCTCCGGCTCGCCCTGCGTGACTACCGCTCCTTCGTCCGGGGCCTCATCGGCGACACCCCCTGAGCGACCTGACCGGAGAGACCCGGAAGGGGACGGGTCGAACGCGGCGAAGGGGCCCGACACCCCGCCCCTACCGGGTCTTCCCGAGGTGTTCGCCGAAGAAGGCGTCGATGCGCCGCCAGGCGTCGGCGGCGGCCTCGGGGACCGGTCCGGAACCCGTGGCGCGCAACAGGACCCGCAGGGGCCCGGGGGCCGTTGGGCGCCACGTTCATGGATGCCACTCCTGGACACTGTTCGGGAACGGTACTCCCGGACGTCGTTGACGACGCCCTCCTCGTCCAGTGCCGCCTTCAGCCGGGGGGCGGCACCGCGCAGCGACCGGTCCCGGTCGGTCGTGATCCGCCGACCCCGGTCATCCTTCCCCCTCCGCCGTTGTCCGGACACTCCCGATCACACACGCGTCCCACGGCACGCGACGTTGCGAAGGTGGTGACCGGCGCGGACGGCGCCGCAGGCGTACGGACTGGGGAGGGACCATGCCGAGAACGCGGACCACCGAGCCGCCGGGCGACGGGCACCGGCGAACCGGCGGAGCGAGTCGCCCCGCCGGCCGGGACCAGCGCGGAGGTGGCCGGTGAGTTCCCAGGAGAGCACGAAGGCCGTGGTCATGGCGTTGGCGGCCAACATCGGGATCGCCGTGACCAAGTTCGTGGCCTACCTTCTGACCGGATCCTCGGCCATGCTCGCCGAGTCGGTGCACTCGGTGGCCGACTCCGGCAACCAGCTCCTGCTGCTGATCGGTGGGAAACGGGCCCGGCGCACGGCCACGCCGGAACACCCCTTCGGCTTCGGCCACGAACGTTACGTCTACGCCTTCCTGGTGGCGATCGTGCTGTTCACCCTCGGCGGGCTGTTCGCCCTGTACGAGGCGTGGGAGAAGATCCGCGACCCACACCCGATCACCTCCTGGCAGTGGGTTCCCATCGCGGTGCTGCTGGTGGCCGCCGTGCTGGAGTCGACGGCGCTGCGCACCGCCATGCGCCAGTCCCGGAAGGCGCGCGCCCGGATGGGCTGGTTCGGGTTCATCCGCCGCTCCAAGGCACCGGAGCTGCCGGTGATCCTGTTGGAGGACAGCGGTGCCCTGATCGGTCTGGCGTTCGCGCTGGCCGGGGTCACCCTCACCCTGATCACCGGCAACGGAGTCTGGGACGGGATCGGCTCGGCGGCCATCGGGCTCCTGCTCGTGGTGTTCGCCGTGGTCCTGGCCGTGGAGATCAAGAGCCTGCTCATCGGCGAGTCGGCCAGCGAGGAGCACATCCGGCTGATCAGGCGGGCCATCCTGGACTGCGAGGACATCGACGCCGTCATCCACATGCGCACGCTGCACCTGGGACCCGAGGAACTGCTGGTCGCGGCCAAGGTGGCCGTCGACGCCGAGGACGACGCCCGCCGCGTCACCCGCGCCATCGACGAGGCCGAGAGGCGGATCCGCGAGGCCGTCCCCATCGCCCGGATCATCTACATCGAACCGGACCTGCCGAGGTCGCCGGCCTCGGCGTGAGGCGGCCCCGACGCCGCCGGACCGGGGCTGACCAGGCAGGGGATTGACCGGAGGCGACGCGCGGTATACCGCTGGTGCACGTTCGGAGACCGGAGGTGGGGATGGGCGACGTCCACGGGCCGCGCGCGGACCCGGACCGCGCGTCCTCGGGCCCGCCATCCGTGGCCGGAGACGGCGTGACCGTCCTCGGCCTGTCCTCGGGCACCTCCGCCGACGGGATCGACGTCGCCGCCGCGCGTCTCGACCTGGAGGGCGACCTCGTGCGCCTGGCACCGCTGGGACACCGCACCACGCCCTACTCGGCGGACCTCCAGCGGATGCTCCGCGACGCCCTTCCCCCGGCGCCGACGACGCTGGAGACCGTGTGCCGGCTCGACACCCGCATCGGCCGGGAGTTCGCCGACGCGGCCCGGCGGGGGATCGACGAGCTCGCCGGGGGCCGGGCCGACCTGGTCGCCTCGCACGGCCAGACCCTGTTCCACTGGGTCAGCGGCACCACGGTGAACGGCACCCTGCAACTGGGCCAGCCCGCGTGGATCGCCGAGGCCACCGGCCTTCCCGTGGTGTCGGACCTACGGGTGGCCGACGTGGCCGCGGGCGGCCAGGGCGCGCCCCTGGCC
>NZ_ANAX01000387.1 GCF_000341065.1 Nocardiopsis halotolerans DSM 44410
CCGCCCTCAACCTCGGCGGTATCGCCAACGCCACGGTCGTGCGGGACGGGGCGCCGCCGGTGGCCTTCGACACCGGTCCGGGCAACGCCCTGCTCGACGCCGCGACGCGCCGGGTGACCGGAGGCCGCGCCGACTTCGACGCGGACGGTGCGCTCGCCCGCTCCGGCACGCCCGATCCCGCTCTGCTGGAACACCTGCTCGCCGAGCCGTACTACCGCCTGGAACCGCCCAGGACCACCGGGGTGGAGCTGTTCGGCCCCGGCTACCTCGACGCGGCGCTGCGGCACACCGGCACGCCCTCGGACGCGGACCTGCTGGCCACCCTGGTGGAGCTCACCGCCGTCACCGTGGCGGACGCGCTGCGTCCGGTGACCGAGGTGTTCGCCTCCGGGGGCGGCACCCGCAACCCGGTCCTGATGGAGCGGCTCGCCGCCAGGCTCCACCCGGCCCGGATCGGGAGGTTCGACGACCTGGGGTTGGACAGTGACGCGAAGGAGGCCTACCTGTTCGCGCTGATCGGTTTCCTCACCTGGCACGGGCTCGCCGGGTCCGTGCCCGCCTGCACCGGTGCCCGTCGGGCGCCGGTGGCGGGACGCCTCACTCCCGGAGCCGGGCCGCTGCGGCTCCCCCAACCCGCCGGNCGGCGGCTGCGCGTGGACGCGCACGCCTCCTGAACACCCGCACACCCCTATCCCCCGGAGTAGCGCAGTGCATGCAATCGATCTCCTGGTCATCGTGGTGTACCTGCTGTGCTCGGCATGGCTCGGTCTGAGACTGTCCGGCCGGCAGCGCGACACCAAGGACTACTTCATCGGCAACCGGCAGCTGCCCTGGTGGGCGGTGTGCCTCTCGGTGGTGGCCACCGAGACCAGCGCCCTGACCGTGATCAGCATCCCCGGCGTGGCCTACCTGGGCAACGTCACCTTCCTCCAGGTGGCGGTCGGCTACCTGATCGGGCGGGTGGTCGTCGCCTTCGTGCTGTTGCCCCGCTACTACCGGGGCGAGATGACCACGGCCTACGCCTACCTGGGTGTGCGCTTCGGGCGCGGCATGCAGGGCACGGCCTCGGTCGCGTTCCTGTTCACCCGGCTCCTGGCCGACGGGGTGCGGCTGTTCGCGGCGGCCATCCCGATGAAGATCGTCCTGGACTCCTACGGGCTGGACCTGTCCTACTTCGCGATCATCGCGATGCTCGGCGTCGTCACGGTCCTCTACACCCTCATCGGCGGGATCAGGGCCGTGGTCTGGGTGGACGTGTTGCAGATGGGGCTGTACGTGTTCGGCGGCGTGGTCGCGCTGGTCGTCATCGCGGGCGGTCTCGACGTGAACTTCCTCGCGGTCGCCGCCGACGCGGGCAAGACCCAGTTCCTGGACTTCACGTCGAACCCGATCTCGGCCCCGTACGCGACGGTCACCGCGGTGCTGGGCGGCGCCCTGCTGTCCACCGCCTCCCACGGCGCCGACCAGATCATCGTGCAGCGGCTGCTGGGCTGCCGCAGCCTGCGCGACGCCCAGAGGGCGGTGATCGGCAGCGCCGTCGTGGTGTTCCTCCAGTTCGCCCTGTTCCTGACCGTGGGTCTGGCGCTGTACTCCTACTTCGGGGGCGTTTCGGTCGACGGGCTCGGACTCGCCAACTCCGACGAGCTCTTCCCGACGTTCGTCGTCGAGGGGATGCCGGTCGGCCTGTCGGGCCTGCTGCTCGCCGGGGTGATGGCCAGCGCGATGAGCACCCTGTCGTCGTCGCTGTCGGCGCTGTCCTCCTCGACCATGGCGGACCTGTACGAGCGGTTCAGCCACCGCACGCTCACCGGTGCCCAGGGGCTGCGGCTGGGCAGGCTGTTCACCCTGGGCTGGGGGCTGGTGTTCATCGGGGCGGCGGCGCTGTTCACCGGTACCGACAACCCCGTCGTCGAGTTGGGCCTGTCCGTGGCCAGCCTGACCTACGGCGGTCTGCTCGGCGCGTTCTTCCTGGGGCTGTGGGTGCGAAGGGCGCGCCAGCTCGACGCCGTGATCGCCTTCTCCGTCGCCGTGGCGACCATGGTCTGGCTGTTCCTCTTCAGGCCCGAGCTGGTCGGGTTCACCTGGTACACGGCCATCGGTACCGCGATCGTGCTCGGGCTGGGCTCCCTGCTCTCGCTCCGGCACCGGGGCGGTGCGCCCGGGGCCGGAACCGACGACGTGCCCTCTCCCACGGGTGAGGGGGAACGATCCTGACACACCGCGATACGTTCAGTCCCGGTGGTCGGCCTCGGCCCCGCACTCCCACCTTCTCAGGTCCGTGTCCGTGATCTCGCCGACCTGGTCGGCGGGCTGGGTGATCCGGATGTGGTTGCCGAACGGGTCGCGCAGCGCGCAGTCGACGCCGTAGGGCTGTTCCACCACGTCCTGGGTGAACTCCACGCCCCGGGCCCTCAGGGTGTCGTAGGTGGCCTGGCAGTCCTTCGTGGTGAGGATGCAGGCCACACCCAGGGCCCCCTTGGTGAGCAGGTCGCGGACCTGGGCCGCGGTCTCCTCACTGAGCGCGGGCGGGCCGGGGACCTCCAGCAGCAGGTGGCGGTCCGGGGCCTCGGGCAGGGTGACGGTGAGCCAGCGCATGAAGCCCATGTCGACGTCGTTGCTGACCTGGAAGCCGAGCTTGCCGACGTAGAAGTCGAGTGCCTCGTCCTGGTCGAGGACGTTGACCGCGGTGATGGAGATGTTGTCGAACATGCGTCTTACGTTAGAGGTGTGCGAGCGCCGTGCGCTTCTCCGAAACTGCTCGGTCGCGTCCACGTCTTGACGAAGCACACCGCTCCCGCCACCGGTGCGGTCCGCCTGCGGTAACGCGACGGCGGGGACCCCACCACCGACAGGAACGTGCGGCTGAAGGTGCCGAGACTGTCGAAACCGACCGCGAGGGCGATGTCGGTGACGCTGCGGTCGGTCTCCCGCAGCAGCGCCATCGCCCGCTCGATCCTGCGCCGCTGGAGGTAGCGGTGCGGGGTCTCGCCGAAGACCGCGCGGAAGGAACGGGAGAAGTGCGAGGGGGACATGAGCGCCACCCGGGCCAGCCCGGGCACGTCCAGTGGCTCGGCGAAGCGGCGGTCCATCACGTCGCGCGCCCGGAGCAGCCGTCGGTTGCGGTCCTCGTTCGGGGTCATCCCCCCACACTAGACACGGGGTCGGACGGAAGGGGCCCGCCCGGCCCCGTGGCTTCGGAGCCCTTGAACCCAGCGGTTCGCGGCCTTCGATGGGGCGGCCGCGGCGCCGGGGTCAGACGCGGGGCCTGCGGGACCGGGCCAGGCTGTTGACCCATCGCATGGCGCTCCTGCGGACACTTCCCCCGCCCTGCGGCGTCCTTCGCGCCGGGCCCCGGCGCGGTCCGGTACCCCGCGTCAGCGGGTTTCCGCCCCGGTGGGAGCTCGCGGACCTGGCCAGCCTCCTCGCCATCGCCAGGGGATCACTCGTCCGCGTCCGCGTCCGCGGGCGCGGACGCCTCCCCGGTGCCGGACGGCCCAGTCCCGCCCTTCTCATCAGCTGGTTCTTCGCCGTCCTGAGGGGGTTCCTCATGATCGTTCTCCTCCTCATCGTCGGATCCTCGCCGCCGTGAACAGAGGGATGATGACGAACGGGATACGTTTTTCTTCTCTTCCTGTCGCATTACCCGCAGACGTGATATTGATGCGTCTTCACTCGAGCGAGCCGTAACCTTGACCTGTTCGGGGTAACCAGCGGAAGGTCGCGCCGATCAGGCCCACCGCAGGTCACGGCGGGCGTGACCCTTCCAGCTCCGCTCATACGTCCCCGGCGTGGACGGCACTCATCCCCGCGTGCCGCGCGGCAGCACGGGGGCCAGCCCGGCCACCACGAGCTGGACGGCCGCGATCAGGAGGAAGGCCAGGCCGTACGCGGGCCCCTCCGGCGCGGTGGAGGCGGACACCGTGACCAGCGCGGCCAGGCCCAGGGCGCCGCCCGCCTGCTTGGCCGCGTTCAGCAGACCGGAGACGGCTCCGGCCTCCGCCGCGGCGGCCCCCGAGGTCACGACGGTGGTCAACGGTGTGTTGAACAGACCGCCGCCCACGGAGACCACGACCGCCGGACCCAGCACCGCCGACGCGTAGGTGTGCTCCGAGACCGCCGCGGCCTGCCAGGCGAAGCCCGCCGCAGCGAGGAGGCAGCCGGTCGCGATCAGGGCCCGTGCGTCCACGAACCTCATCAGCCACGGGGTGACCGTCCAGCTCACAGCCATGGTGACCAGGGTGTGCGGCAGGAAGCCCAGACCGGTCAGCAGCGCGCCGAATCCCAGCTCACCCTGCATGTAGAAGGTGAGGAAGTACCACATGGGCACCTGGAAGCAGGCCCCGGCCAGGAACACCATGGCGTTGCCCACCGAGACCGCCCGGCGCCGCAGGAGGCGGGGCGGCAGCAGGGGCACCCGGGCGCGGGACTCGACCACGGCGAACAGCGCAAGGAAGAGCACGCCCGCGGTCAGCGCGGCCACCGTGGACGGGTCGGTCCAGCCGTGTCCGGGAACCCGGGTGAGGCCGTAGGCGATCGCGGTGAGACCGCCGGTCGCCGTCACGGCCCCGGGCAGGTCGAGCCGCCCGCCGCGGCCCTTCTCCCCGCGCCCCTCCAGGCAGTACAGGCACAGCACCAGGGCGGCGGCACCGACGGGCACGTTGACCAGCAGGACCGCACGCCAGGACAGCGCCTCGGTCAGCGCGCCGCCGACGAGGCTGCCCGCCGCTCCGCCCGCGACGCTCACCGCGGTCCAGACGGCCAGGGCCCGGACCCGGGCGCGCCCCTCGGGGAAGGATGCGGTCAGGACCGTCAGGGTCGCCGGGGCCAGGACCGCCGCGCCCACACCCTGGAGGGCGCGGGCGGCGACCAGTGCTCCGGGGGACGGGGCCGCTCCGCCCAGCAGGCTGGCCGCGGTGAACAGCGTGAGCCCGGCGGCCAACACCCGCCTGTGCCCGTACAGGTCGGCCAGGCGCCCGCCCAGCAGCAGGAGGCCGCCGAAGACCAGGGTGTAGGCGTGGGCGACCCAGGGCAGCGCCGTCGCGGAGAACCCCAGCGACGACCGGATCGACGGCAGGGCGACGTTCACCACCGACACGTCGAGCACCACCATGAGCTGCGCGGCGCACACCAGGGCGAGCACCGGGCGCGTGCCCGCCGCCCGGGGTCGGGTTTCGCGCACGTGACCACCCCGTCCCAGCAAATCAATGTGGTTACATTGGTTTGAACGGTAGCGCCAGTGCGACCGCAAAGCAATGTGATCACATCGAGAAGAGGGGTCGTGTGAACACACCCACCCGTGGACCGGGGGCCGAGCACGAGCAGCGCCGCCAGCAGATCGCCGACGCCGTCCTGGCCGTCGCGGCCGAACGCGGGATGGCGGCCGTGTCGCAGACCAGCGTCGCGGAGCGCGCCGGTGTCTCACCCGGCCGCGTCCAGCACTACTTCCCCGCGAAACGGCGGATGATCGAGGCCGCCTTCGACCGGGGCAACGCCCTCAGCTCCGCACGCATCGCCGCCAGGACGGGCCCGGACGCCGATCCGCGGCAGGTGCTCACCACCGTGCTCACCGAACTCGTTCCCCACGACACCGTCACGCGCGCCCACATGCGCGTCCGTCAGGCCTTCACCGCGCTCGCCCTGTCCGACGAGGCCATCGCCGAACGCATGCGCCGGGAGTACGAGCGCTTTCACGGCCAGATCGCGGACCTGCTGCGTCAGGGACAGGACCGGGGAACGGTGCCCCGCGCCCTCGATCCCGTGGAGCGGGCCGTCTCGCTCGTCGCTCTGGCCGAGGGCCTGGCCTACTACGTACTGGTGGGCATCCACCCCGGCCCGGCCGCACGTGAGCGGCTGCTCACCGAGATCGCCGCCACGTACACGCCGGATCCCGAGGAGCGGGGTTGAGAGCGGGGCTGACCGCGAACGCGGGGACCCCGGCGGGGGGCGGTCAGGGCCGCGCGGCCTCGGCCGCCAGCGTGCCGAGCAGGGACAGCGAATCCGCGGTGGCCGAACCCGGTTCGGCGTGGTAGACGACGAGTTCCTGCCCCGGAGCCGACCTCACGTCGAAGGCGTGCAGGCGCAACTCCAGCAGGCCCACCTCGGGATGGGCCATCCGCTTGGTCTCCAGCCTCTTGCCGCGTACCCCGTGGCGCCGCCACAACCTCACGAAGTCGGGGCTGCGTTCCGTCAACTCCTCGATGACGGCACGGACGCGGGGATGGTCGGGCCGGGCGCCCTCGGCCAGGCGCAGGCCGTCCACCGTGTTCGCGGCGACGGCCTCCCAGTCGGGGTAGAACGAGCGTGCCCCCGGATCCAGGAACACCGCCAGCACCAGGTTCCGCGACAGGGGGAACCCCCGCATGAGCCGCTCGGCCAGCGGATTGCAGGCCAACACGTCGTAGGCGCGGCCCAGGACCATCGCCGGGGTTCCGTGCCACAGGCCCATCAGGTCGACGAGCGACGGGTCGGCGTGCTCGTCGGGCGCGACCGCGGCGGGACGCGGCCCCAGCCCGGCCAACCGGTAGAGGTGGACACGGCCGTCGTCGTCCAGGCGCAGCGCCGCCGCGAGCGCGTCCAGGACCTGCGCTGAGGGGCGGGTCTCGCGCCCCTGTTCCAGCCGCGTGTAGTAGTCGGCGCTCATACCGGCCAGCATCGCCACCTCCTCACGCCGCAGCCCGGTCACACGGCGGTGCCCGTGGACGGGCAGGCCCAGCGCCTCCGGTGCGAGACGCGCGCGCGTGCTCCGGAGGTAGTCACCCAGCGAAGAAGAAGCCATGGCACCCAGCGTAGGACTCCGCGTCCCGTCGTTCCTGGGTGCGCTCCACCCAGGAACGGCGCGGTCTTCCTCCGGTCCGGCCACCCGCGAACACTGGACGTGTCCAGACACCGAGAGGGGAAGAACGACCATGAGCGACCAGACGCGGGAGACGGCACGCAAGGTCATCGTCGTGACCGGGGCGAGCAGCGGGATCGGTGAGGCCGCCGCGCTGCGCCTGTCCGCCGAGGGCCACCACGTCGTGCTCGGCGCTCGGCGCGAGGACCGCCTCGACGCACTCGTCCGCCGCATCCGCGACTCCGGCGGTAGCGCCGACCACCGGCGCCTCGACGTCACCGACCCCGCCAGCGTCCGAGCGGTGGTCGACGGTACGGTGCGCGATCGCGGACGCCTCGACGCCCTCGTCAACAACGCCGGGGTCATGCCCCTGTCCCGGATGGACGCGCTCCTGGTGGACGAGTGGCACCGGATGATCGACGTTAACGTCAAGGGACTGCTGCACGGTGTGGCCGCGGCGCTCCCGCACTTCCAGCGCCAGGGGTCCGGCCACCTCGTGACCATCGCCTCCGTCGGCGCCCACGAGGTCGTCCCCACCTCGGCGGTGTACTCGGGCACCAAGTTCGCCGCGTGGGCGATCACCGAGGGACTGCGCCTCGAACTCGACCCGGGTATCAGGGTGACCACCGTCTCCCCGGGCGTGGTCGAGAGTGAACTCGCCGACCACATCACCGACCCGACCGCGAGGGAGGCGATGCGCACCTACCGCAGGAACGCGCTGCCCGCCGACGCCGTCGCGAGGGCGATCTCCTTCGCCCTCGACCAGCCCGCGGACGTCGACGTCAACGAACTCATCGTCCGCCCCGCCGCCCAGCGCTGAACGGCGGCCGGTCAGCCGGACCCCGGCGGGCGGTCCCCGTTTCCGGACCGTCCGCCGGGCGGGGCGTCGTCCGCCGAGGGGGAGTCGCGTTCCGCGGGCAGCAGGCGCAGCACCAGCGGGGCGGAGCGCGGCTCGGGCAGCGCGGCGCCGTCGAGGACGACCAACCCGGTCGAGGACGGCACGGGCACCTCCGGCCCGCTTCCGGGGGCGACCCTGCGGAACCGGAACTCCGGCTCGCGGCCCTCCTCGCGCATCGCCGCCTCGTCCTCGGGCCGCGGCTGCCGGGCGGTCGAGCCGCTGGTCCGCCCGACGGCTCCCAGGGGACCCGGATCCACCACGCCCTCCGGCCTCGGCGGCGGACACCCCGGCACCAGCCACAGCGTCTCGCCGGGCGTGCACAACCCGGCGAGCAGGCCCGGCACGGTGTCGCCCGGTGCGGTGAGCCGCAACGACGCGTCACGGCCGCCGACCAGACGTTCGAGAGCGTGCGCCTGCTCGTCCGTCAGGGAGTCCGCCGCCACAGCCTCCAGGCCCTCCCCGGGAGTCAACGGCGCGGCGCCCCCGCGCCGCAGCGGCCACCGGGGGAAGACCGGCCGGGGCCAGACGTAGGGCAGGCCGCGGGGCGTGCCGGGAAACAACGGCCCGTAGTACGCCCCGTCCTTGCCCACCAGGGCCGAGCGGTGCGAGACGTGCAGCTCTTCGTCCCCCAGCCACGGCGGCAGCAGGTCGTGCTCCCACAGCCACTCCTCCTCGGGGACACGGCCCCCGCTGAAGGCCAGCAGCGAGGGCAGGACCGCGTCGGCGTACCCGCGACGGCGCCATTCGCGGCACACCGCCACCCCGTAACCGACGAGCGCGGGGACGAAGCCGCGCCACATCGCCACGGCGGGATGGCGCTTCCACCCGTACTCGGGCCACACCAGAGCCCGCAGGATCTGCATGGTCTCCACCCGCTGCTTGCCCAGCCTGCGGTCGTCCAGCGCCCGCGCGCACCCGGAGAACGCGGCGTGGGGCAGAAAGGTCTGCATCGTCCCCTCCCGTCCGGCCCGCGGCGTCGCCGCCGGTCGGTTCCGTCCCACGGTCCGACACCGCCCGGTACCAGTGTCACCCGGCCGCCTCCCCCAGCGCGGCAGGACCGGCGTTCTCACCGAGATCTCACCCGGATCCGAGACCGGCCGCTGACCAGGGGATCGGGCCCTCGCCTCTCAGGAACCTCTCAGGAAGTTCTCCGTCTCCTCCCACACTCGTCCGGTGGTGTTCACCCTGTCGCCACCACCCGACGAGAGGAGGCAGCGTGGCACCGGCACCGACCACCGCCAGGGCCGACGGGAGCGCCGCCAAGGGCGCACCGGGGAACACCGCGGCCGGGGAGCGGCTGAGGGCACCGAGCAGACTGCACGCCTTCAACCGCTACGAACTCAAGTACCTGCTCCCCGTGTCGCAGGTCGCGGACGTGCGCGCCGAACTCACCGCGCGCATGCGCACCGACCACAACGCCGGAGCCGACGGCTACGGCGTGTGGAGCCTGTACTACGACACCCGGCGCCTGCGCTTCTACCACGAGAAGATCGAGGGGCTCAGGTTCCGCCGCAAGCTGCGCGTCCGCCGCTACGGCGAGACGGGACCAGCCGACGAGGACACACCCGTGTCCGTGGAGATCAAGCAGCGCGTCAACCGCGTCACCCAGAAGCGGCGCGTCCTGCTGCCGTACCGCCTGGCCCGGGACCTGTGCGACCGGCGCGTGCGCGTGGAGCACCCGGGGGTCGACCAGGCCTTCGTCGACGAGGTCCTCGACCTCGTCCACCGCCTGGACCTGCGCCCGACCGCCATGACCGGGTACCGGCGCGAACCCTACGTCGGCGTCGACGCCGACCTGGGGCTGCGCGTGACCCTGGACCACCGGGTCCGCGGACGCGACCGCGACTTCGACCTGCGCGCGGAGGCGGAGAACCGCCACATCATCAGCCCCGGCCTGGCCGTCATGGAGGTCAAGGCCAACGAGCGCGCGCCCTACTGGGTCACCGACATGGCCGCCCGGTACGGCCTCCAGGTACGGCGGATCTCCAAGTACTGCCAGAGCGTGGAGGCCCACGGGCTGGCCCCGCGCTCGGTCTTCCACGTGCCCGAGGAGGACGTGGCGGCCGGGGCCCGGCCCGCCCCGCACGCTCCGGAGGGCGCGCCCGGGGCCGTGCGCCACTGACCTACCCGCCCGCCCGACCGATCCCACCGAGTACCGAAGGCGCCAACCGCACCATGAACCTCGATTTCGGCATCACCGACCTGTCCGGCACGTTCAGCGTCATGGACGTGGTCCTGTCCCTGGCGCTGGCCTTCGTCACCAGCCTGGTGGCGGCCTGGACCTACCGAGCCACCCACCGCAACATCTCCTACTCACAGAGCTACGTCCACACCCTCATCATCCTGGGCATGCTCATCGCCCTGATCATGCTGGTGGTGGGCTCCAACATCGCCCGGGCCTTCGCCCTGGTCGGCGCCCTGTCGGTGGTGCGCTTCCGCAACGCCATCAAGGAGACCCGCGACGTCGGGTTCATCTTCCTGGTCATGGGCCTGGGCATGGCCTGCGGAACGCGCTTCTACACCCTCGCGGTCATCGCCACCCTCGTCATCTGCGCGGTCATCCTGCTCATGCACCGCTTCAACTGGTTCGCGCTCAACGTGCAGCGCCAGGTGGTCAAGGTCCAGGTGCCCGCCGACGGGACCGACCACGGCCCCGCGATCGACGACGTGCTCATCCGCTCCACCGACGAGTACGAGCTGATCAGCACGGAGACCGTGCGCGGCGGGTCCCTGCTGGAGACGGCCTACACGGCGCGCCTGAAGAAGGGCGTCAAGCCGGGTGACCTCATCGAACGCCTGCGCGGGATCAACTCCGGGCAGAAGGCGACCGTCCTGACCGGATACGACCAGACCGACATTTGACTTTCTCCCTCTCCTAGAGGAAGGGGAGTCCGATACGCGCTCGCGCGCGTATGAGCCCTAGAGCTCAGCCCTCACGGGCCCGGTTTCCTGTTTCGTCGCCGATCGCGGAAGGGAGGTCCCTTGCCGTCTCACACCAGCTCCGCAGGCCTCACCCCGGACTTGCTCCCGGGCTGCGACTCGACCAGCCGCAAGGATGTTCGTCGCCGCATTGACGTCCCGACCGTGTCGGGTGCGGCAGGACGGGCACGTCCACCAGCGGGTGCCCAGGGAAAGCGTGGTGAGTAGGTGGTGGCACTTCGAGCAGGTCTTGGAGGAGGCGAACCACCGGTCCACCACGACCACGGTACGGCCCGCACGCGCGGCTTTGTATTCCAGTTGGCGGCGAAACTCCCCGAAGCCAGTGTCCAGCACCGCGCGGTTGAGCCCGGCCTTCTGCCGCACCCGCCGACCCGGGGACTGAACAGTGCCCTTGGCCGAGGCAGTCATGCCCCGTACGTTGAGGTCCTCGATCGCGATCAGATCGTGCTCGCGCACCAGCCGGGCCGTGGTCCTGTGCAGGAAATCCTGTCTGGCGTGGCGGACCTTGCGGTGGGCGGCGGCGACCTTGCGTGTGGCCTTACGCCGGTTGTTCGACCCCTTGGTCTTGCGGGCCATCCGGCGTTGGTACCGGGCCAGGTTGTGGGCTTTGCGCTGAAGGTGGCGGGGGTTGGCGATCTTCTCCCCCGTGGACAACGTCGCGAAGTCCTTCACCCCAGATCCACACCAACCTCGGATCCAGCCTCAGGTGGGGATGCGGGGGCCTCGCTCTCCACGGCGAAGGTCACATACCAACGCCCGTCCGCCTCACGGGAGACGATCACCGTGGTTGGGTTGAGCGTGGTCAGGTCGACGTCGTCGAAGGACCACACCACCCGCAAGGGCGCGGTCTGCTTGGCCAGCGTCAGTTGCCCGTCGCGCATCCGAAACGCCGACCGGGTGTAGTGCGCCGACTGCCGCCCGGTGCGCGACTTGAACCGGGGATACTTGGCGCGCTTGGCAAAGAAGCTCGCGAACGCGCTGTGTTGGTGGCGCAGCACCTGCTGCAAGGGAACCGAGGACACCTCGGACAAAAACGCCAGTTCCTGGGTCTTCTTCCACCCGGTCAGCGCGGCGTCGGTCTGCTTGTACGAGGTCTTCTCACCGCGCTGGTGGTAGGCGGTATGGCGCTCGGCCAGGGTCCTGTTCCACACCAGGCGTACACATCCGAACGTGCGGCCCAGTTGGGCCTGCTGTTCGGGGTCCGGGTAGGCCCGGCACTTGTACGCCGTCCGCATGCACCCAAAGTTACAGGCGATGACTGTATGAGTAAGCCGTTTTCTGGATCCCTCCTCGGACTGAAGGCCGGGGCATCCTCCGGAAAGGACATGTGATGGCGATGAGCGACGAAGGATCCGAAGGGCGCCTGCGGAGATCGAGGCGCCTGCGACACCGCGTCCCCGTCCGCCTCCGCCAGCACTGGAGGACCGCGGCGGTCGTGTGCGCGGCCCTGCTGGCCCTGGTCCTGTTCCTCGGCGAGGCGAGGGTGCGCCCCTACATCACCTCCGAGCTGGTCTCACGGGACGTCGTCACCGAGAACGTCGAGGGCGAGGGCGACCTGTTCGACGGCGGAGAGCACACCATCGAGGTCACCTTCAACGAGGCCGAGTACGCCGACATGATGGAGACCTTCCGCGAGGAGGGCGAGAAGGAGTTCATCAGCGCGGACATCATCATCGACGGCACGGTCGTCGACGACGTGGGGCTCCGCCTCAAGGGCAACTCCACCCTCATGAGCCTGCGCGGCGACGGGACCGGAGCCGGGGGAGCGGGGATGCCCGGGGGTGGGACCCAGGGCGGCGAGGCGGCCCAGCGGCAGGGCGAGGCGGCGCAGGCCCAGCAGGAGCGGGCTCAGCAGCAGGAGCAGACCCGGCGGGACACCGCGACGGAGGAGGGAGCCGCCGAGGACGGTGGCATGGGCGGGGGCTTCGGCCCGGGCGCGGTCACCCTGTCCGAGGACGAGCCCGAGAGGCTCCCGTGGCTGATCAGCTTCGAGGAGTTCGTCCCCGGACGCGCCTACCAGGGGCACACCGAGATCGCCCTGCGCCCGGCGACGTCCACGTCCGACACCGCCCTCAACGAGGCCCTGGCCCTGGACCTGACGGCGGCGGACGGGCAGACCACGCAGGACCACACGTTCACCTCGTTCGCGGTCAACGGCGGCGAGGCGGTCCCGCGCCTGGTCCTGGACCACCCCGACGCCTCGTGGGCGTCCCGGTACGGGAACGGGATCCTCTACAAGGGCCGGGCGGAGGGCTCCTTCGCCTACCTGGGCGGGGACCCCACCGAATACGAGGAGAGCTTCAAGCAGATCAACGGGGAGGGAACCCACGACCTGCAACCGGTGATGGACCTGCTGCGGTTCGTCGAGGAGTCCGACGACGAGGAGTTCGCGCGCGAACTGGACGAACACCTGGACGCGGAGTCCTTCGCCCGCTACCTCGCGCTCCAGGACCTGATGTCCAACAGCGACGGTATGGATGGACCGGGCAACAACTACTACCTGTGGTACGACCTCGACCAGGACCGGTTCACCGTCCTGTCGTGGGACCTGAACCTGTCCTTCGGCGGTATGGGCGGCGGTGGCGGTAGGGGCGGCGGTGGCGGTGCGCCCGGGGGGACGGAGCCCTCCGAAGAGGGCACGGCACCGGAGGGCATGCAGCCGCCCGAGGGCATGGAGCTCCCCCAGGGCGCGCGACCACCGGAGGGGATGCCGATGCCCGGTGAGGGGGAGGCCCCCGAGGGCGGGGGCGGGATGTCCATGGGCGGCAGCGGAGCGCTCAAGGAACGCTTCCTCGCCAACGAGGACTTCCACCAGCTCTACGAGCAGGCCTACGCCGACCTCCACTCCGCGCTGGTGGAGAGCGGCACCGCCGCCGAACTCCTGGAGTCGGCCGTGTCCCGCGCCGAGGCGGCCGGGGACGGGGGAGCCGCCGCCGCGGGCGAGCAGCTCGCCGAGCGGATCGCCGCCATCCCGCGGACCCCGCAGGAGGGGACCGGGACGCCGGGCCAGGACGGGGACACAGGAGACCAGTCGGAGCCCTGACCCTTCCCCGTCCACCAGGTCCACCAGCATCCTCCAGCGCCTGGGAGGAACACTCGTCCGGCGCGGACGGATCCCGTGTCCCCCGCCCGCGCCGGACCCCCCGGACGCCGCCCCGGCCCGCACGGGCCGGGGCGGCGTTCCCTCGTGTGGGGTACCGGCCGTTTCCTCCGGCGGTTGGGAGGAACACCCGTCCGGCGCGGAACGGTTCCGTGTCCCTCGTCCCTCCGTCCGTACCGGACACACCGCGCGCTGCCCGCTGGTCCCCCGACCGCGTGGCGGCGACCGGGACCGTGTGACCACTGGTCAACCCAGGGGGAGGACCACGGTGAAGGCGCTGCCCGCGCCCGGGGTCGACGCGACCGTGACGTAACCGTCGTGGGCGGCGACGAAGGCCGCGCTGATCGCCAGGCCCAGCCCCGCACCGGCCTGCTGCCTGGGCCCGTCCGCCCGGTAGAAACGGTCGAACACATGGGGCAGACCCTCACGGGGGATGCCGGGCCCCTCGTCCTCGACCGTGATCACGGCGACCTCCGAGACCCCCGGGGGCAGTGCGCCCGCGTGGGCCGGTCCCGGGGGCGGCGGGTCCTGGGTCCGGGACACCGACACCCGGACCGGTGTTCCCTCCGGCGTGTGGGTGAGGGCGTTCCCCACGAGGTTCTCCAACACCTGGCGGACGCGGTCACCGTCCCCCACCGCCCGCACGGGTCCGTCCGCCTCCAGTTCCACGGGCGTGCGCGGAGCCCGTGCCCGGGCGCTGAGCACCACCCGCTCCGCGATACCGACCAGTTCCATGTCGGAGCGCTCCAGCTCGGGCGCCTCGTCGAAGCGGGAGAGCATCAAAAGGTCGTCCACCATGCTCCCCATCCGCCCCGCCTCGTCCTCGATCCGCGACATCCACCGGTCCGCCCGGGCGTCCTCGGCGACCAGGCCCTGCCTCCTGCCCTGCCGGTACAGTTCGGCGAATCCCCGGATCGACGACAACGGTGTGCGCAGCTCGTGGGAGGCGTCCGCCACGAAGCGCCGCGTCGCCTCGACCGCGCGGTCCCGCTCGCCCAGGGCCCCGGAGAGCTCACCGAGCATGGTGTTGAGGGAGGCGCCCAGCCGCCCGGTCTCGGTCGCGGGATCCTGGTGGGGGATCCTCCTGTCCAGGTCGCCCGCGGCGATGGCCCGCGCCGTGGACTCGATCTCGCGCAGGGGCCGCAGCTGGAGCCGTACGATCGCCGCCGCGCCGAACCCCACGGCCGTCAGCACCACCAGCCCCGCACCGGCCTCGATGAGTACGAGCTGGTCGAGCGTGTCCTCGATCCCGGACAGGGACTGAGCGGTCATGAAGACGCCGCCGTCCTCGCGAACGGTGGTCAGCACCCTCCAGTCGCCCTCGTCCGCGGTCCCGGGCAGAGTGAAGGGTTCCCCGGCCCGTGCTCGCAGCTCCTGGACGGAGATCGCCGAGGCGTCGGGAAGGCCGTCGTCGGAGCTGGTCCGTCCCACGCTCTCCACCACGTCGCCGTCGGCGTCGATGAACAGTGTGCGCAGGTCGGTGGGTAGCGGTGGGGGTTGCGGCCCGCCGGGCGGCTCGGGCGTCCCGGCTCCGGCGGGCGGCTCGGGTCCCCCGCTCCCGTACTCCGGACCCATGAGCCGGTGGAGGGCCTGGTCGGCCTCCGCGGTCAGCGAGCGCTGGAGCAGGAGTGTTCCGGCCGCGCCGAAGGCGACCAGGCACACGGTGGTCAGACACAGCACAGCCAGGGTGAGTCCGGCCTCCAGGCTCCGGGGCCACGGGCGCCTCGGCCGGCCGTTCACCCGGTCTCCCCGGGGGCCAGGCGCAGGCTGTAGCCGATGCCGCGCACGGTGTGGAGGAGCGCGGGGCGGCCCGCGTCGACCTTGCGCCGCAGGTAACTGACGTAGGTCTCCACCACACGGCTGTCGTCGCTCTCCCCGCCCCACACCCGGTCCAGGATCTGCGTCTTGCTGACGACCCTGCCCGCGTTGAGCATCAGGTAGCGCAGCAGCGCGAACTCGGTGGGGGAGAGCCGCACCGGCGTGCCCGCGCGGCGGACCTCGTGCGCCTCCTCGTCCAGCTCCAGGTCGGCGTAGCGCAGGGTTTCGGCGTCGTCGTCGCCGGGCCTGCCCGCCCGGCGCAGGATCGCGTTCAGCCGAAGGACGACCTCCTCCAGGCTGAAGGGCTTGGTCACGTAGTCGTCGGCTCCGGCCCGGAAACCGGCCACCCGGTCCTGGACCGTGTCGCGTGCGGTGAGGAACAGCACGGGAAGGTCCGGCACGACCCCGCGCAGATCCCCGACCAGGTCCAGACCGCTGCGGCCGGGCAGGGTCACGTCCACGACGGCGATGTCGGGGGTGAAGTCGCCCAGCGCCGCCAGGGCGGCCCCGGCCTCGGGCGCGCCGCGTGTGGTGAATCCGCTCAGCTCCAGGGAGGCGGTGAGCAGTTCGAGGATGTTGGGTTCGTCCTCGACGATGAGGGCCCTGGCCGTCGCCTGGGTGGCGCCGGAGTGTTCTTCGCGCATGCTGGAGTCCTGGCCGGTGGTGGAGTTTCCGTTCGGGAGACGGTACGCGGCGAGGGCAAGAGTTCGGTGAGAACCCGCGAGGCGGGGCACGTCGCCGTGCCGCACCGCGCGCAACGACGTCGTCGGCGGTTGACGTCCGGTCATGGAGACCACGCCACCGACCGCCTGGACGCTACCGCGAGGGCTGGGGCAGGGGCGGGCACTCGATGGTCGGGTTCACCCCCACGTAGTTCAACGGGCCCACGAAGACGGTTCCGACGATGTGTCCCAGGGTCGAGCACGAGGTCTCGTCGTCGAACAGTCCACGCTGGAACGTGGCGATCAGTCCGATGATCAGCCACAGGGCGGCGAGGGCCGAAAGAAGGATCCGTACGCGCACTCTCTGCCTCCTGGGGGGTCGGGGTTGAGGAGGTGGCGTTGACTTCGCCAGAGGTCTACCCCCGAGATCCGGCCTCTCACCCGCTTCCCGCGCGCCCCCGCCTCCCGGCTGCGTCTCAGGGCCACACGTCGAACCGCCACCGGGTGGGTCCGTGCGGCAGCTCCGAGACGGGGAAGGCGAACACCGTCGACGGGGAGACCGTGAGGACGCGGTAGGGCGGCGGACCGGCCGTCGGCGCACCCTCCGGACCGGTCAGTTCGCCGCCGTCGGGGATCGGGGCCCACCCGTGGCGCTCGGCGTAGGCGGCGGCCACCCGCTCCACGTGGGCGTGGTCCAGTACCAGCTCGACCGTTCCCTCCACGACCACGTCCATCCGCTCGGTGGTGAAGCCCATGCTCACCTGCGGGGACGCGGCCATCAGCCGAGACTTGGCGGTGTCCTTCCCCGAGGCGAAGCAGGGCTGGCCGTCCACCCACACCGCCAGCAGCGGCCGGGTGTGCGGCTGACCGTCCGCACGCGTCACGGTCAGCCACCCCTTCCCGGCGGACTCCACCAGGTGGGGGAGCACCTCCTCCCACACGCCGGGTGCCTCACTCGTCAGGGACTGGGCCTGGGGACTGGGGAACACGTCGCGCTCCTCGCTTTCGCCTGTGTGGGCGGATCAGACTAGCCGTGGGTACCGACACTCAGGCGGCGGCCGGGGCGGTGTGTCGCGCACGCACCGCGAACCCGGTGAAGACCACCGCGGCGGCCACGGCCGTGGCGAGCATGACCGCGGTCATGCTGGACAGGGTGACCGGCCCGGTCAGTCCGGCGGTCGAGGCCAGGCCGGAGCCGATGGCGAACTGGAGCGTGCCCAGCAGGGCCGAGCCGCTTCCGGCGACCTTCGGCGGCTGCCCGTCCAGGGCCAGCGCGGTCGCGTTCGGCGACACCAGACCGGTGAACACCATCATCACGAACAGGGCGACGGTCACCGTCACCAGGGTCGCCCCGCCGGACGCGCCCAGGACCGCCAGCGCGGCCACCGAGGCGATCGACCCGGCCAGGCCCAGGAACAGGCGGCGGTGGATCTCCACCCGACTGATCAGGTACGCGTTCAGCTGGTTGCCGATGATCATTCCGAGCGTGGTCACCGCGAACACCAGGCTGAACTCCTGGGCGCTGGCCCCCAGGCGGGACTGGGCCACGAACGAGAAGGTCGAGATGTAGGTGAAGCTCATCCCGAAGCTCAGCGCGAGGGTGAGCGTGGGACCGGTGAAGCGGATGTCGCGCAGCAGGCCGCCGAACACGCGCATCTGCTCCCGCGGGCTGACCCGCTCGCGCTGCTCGACCGGCAGGCTCTCGGGCAGGGTGAACAGCACCAGGGCGAAGGTGGCCAGGCCGGTCACGCCGAGCACGGCGAAGAGCAGCTGCCAGGGACCGAAGAAGAGCAGCTGGCCGCCCAGGACCGGGCCGAGCATGGGAGCCAGCCCGGAGAGCAGCACCAGCCGGGAGAAGAACGTGGCGGCGGCGTCGCCGTCGAACACGTCCCGCACGATGGCGCGGGAGATCACCAGTCCGGCCGCGGCGGACACGCCCTGGCCGAAACGCAGCAGGCTGAACATCTCCACGCTGCTCACCATCGCGATGGCGAAGGTGGTGAGGGTGAACACGGCGATTCCGGCGAGCAGGGGCTTGCGGCGCCCCCACCGGTCGCTGAGTGGGCCGATGACGAGCTGGCCCAGGGCCAGTCCGGCCATCACCGAGGTCAGGGTGAGCTTGACGCTGGCCTCGCTGGTGCCCAGACCGGAGGCGATCTGCGGCAGCGCGGGCAGGTACAGGTCGGTGGCGAGCGGGCCGAGCGCGGACAGCACACCGAGGATGGACACGAGCAGCAGCGTGTGGCGGCGCGTCCGGGACGTGCTCGCGGCGGCCTTGTCGTCGTGGTGGTTCGGGGTGTCGTGGGTGGTCGGGACGTCCGGGGCGTCCGGGGCGTCCAGGACGACCTGGACGTCCGTGGCGGCCGGGACACGGCGGTTCGGGCGTGCGGAAGTAAGGGTCACCGAAGGCTCCAACGCGGGGAGAGGTGTTCAACGAGCGGTGGGTGGGGGCGCCGTGAACCGCCTTCGGGCGGGGCGCCAGCAGAAGTCCCATGAGGGGATCACACGGTCCCGGGGATCACTTCCGCCTCCAACACGAGGCTAGGAGCAGGCAATCCCAGCTTTACCCGGCAAGGCGCGTGATCCGAATTACGGTGGGGGATCGCCCTGCTGGCAGCGGGATTCGCGCCGTTGTGACGACGCCCATGTGAACGAATCCGCCAACGAGTTCCCACGTGCTGCTAATCCCCCGTACGGGTGGAGTGCGGCCCGAAATGGTTACCCAGTAGTAGTTCCGTCTGGCGAAACATGGCTCCCGATGCCGCATGCCCTGTGAAGAAAGGAGCGGGCGCGGAGAGGGGATCCCAGCATGTCACATGGCCTGCCGTTGGTTCCGGACTCCGGGGGCGCCGTCGCGGGGGCGACGGGGGTTCTCCGCCAGTCCGTTGGAACTGTCCCGCCGGAGATGGTTCTCCGTGGAGTTTGGAATTCCCGGGAGTGTCTCTCGTGCGTTGTCCGGCGGAGCGCTTCCCTTTCACGCGAACACGTCCGCGACCCTTGGCGGGGGAAAGGGAAGGAAAAGGAAGGAAAGGAACGGTCCCCGGAGAGCCCGCTCGTGGTCAGGGCCGAGTGGGACCGGCGGCCCCCGGACGCATCAGGACGGAAGGAGTCCGGGGCCGTCCTTCGGACGGACGTTTCCCCTCCCTTTCCCGTTCGCCTCCGTGCGGGTTCCGAACGCGCCTGACAGCGGTGTGACAGCCCTCTGACAGAACGGTCGGGCACCGTTCGTCCCGGAGGTGATCGCGATGATGTTCATCGAGTTGTTCGTCCCCCGGGGCTCCCTCGACCCCGAGCGGCTCCGCCGCCTGGCCGCGTGTCTGGGGAACGTGACCGAACTGACCGAGGGGGAGAGGATCCAGCCCGGTTGGGAGCAGGTCCTCGGTTCCCTCATGCAGGTGGTGGTGCACCAACCGGAGGTGTGGGTGGTCGACCAGCGCGTCCTCGACGCCGTCGCCGCGCCCCGGTACGTGGTGCGCTTCCACGTACCGGGCCCGTGGCGCAAGGCCATGAGCGACGCCCTGGTCTCCTACGCCACCAGGGTCGTCGCCGACGTCGAGGCCGACGCGGAACGGCCCTACCGGGAGCCCGTGGTCCAGGTCCAGGTCGTCGGTGTGACCGAGGGCAGCATGGGTGTGTACGGCAGGACGGTCGACTCCGAGGGGCTCGTGGAGCTCATGAGCGAGCCCTACCGGAAGGACTTCGACGAGGGCCGCGCCGTACGGGACCCGCTGTGCGGGGTGATCGTGCCCCTCGACGGCACCGCCGTCACCCTGGAGTGGGAGGGCACCCTGTACGGCTTCTGCTGCTCCGCCTGCCGCGAGGAGTTCCTGAGGAGGCAGCGGAAGGAGACCGCGTCCGCGTAGGGGAACGGACACGGTTCCGACGGCGGAGCGGGAGGCCTCCCGCTCCGCCGGTGGTTCGCACCGGCCCACCGTTGCGGATCCCGGCGGCCCCCGGGCCTAACGGGCGGCCTGGGCGCCGTGTTCCGCACGGACCACCGCCAGGGCCTCCTCCGGCGTCAGGGCGCTGGCACGGTCGTAGGCGGCGCGGTGGGCGCCCAGCTCGCGGACCAGGCGGGCGACGTCCGGATGGTGCGGGTTGGGGCCGCCGCGCAGCGCGTGGGCGGTCCCCAGGATTCGTGCCGCCCGCTCCGGTTCCCCCCTCCGGAGGAGCACGTCCGCCGTGCCCACGGCCACCTGGGCGAGCATCGGCATGTCCGGCATGGTGTCGGCCAGGGCGAAGGCCTCGTCCAGGTGACGGACGGCCGCCGCCCGGTCGCCGGTGGCCGCGGCCAGGCACCCGGCCGCGGTCGCGTACAGGGCCCGGTCCGGTGGCTCCCCGTCTTCGCTCGTCTCGCGCGCCAGGTCGAGCAGGTGTCCGGCCCGTGCCAGGTCCCCTCCGTGACGTGCCAGGTCGGCGAGGCAGATCCGTGCCAGGGCCACCTGGCGCGCGGACGCGGCCTCGGCGACTACCGCCTCCAGCTGGGCGCGCGCACCGTCGGTGTCCCCGGCGTCGACGCGTGCCGTCGCCAGCCACACCCGCTGGCCGTGGTGGGCGCCCAGCCCACGGGTCAGAACCCGGGCCTCATCCAGCAGGGCGAGCGCCTCGTCGGCGTCGCCGTTCGCGGCGCGGGCGTGGGCCAGGGACATCAGCAGCAGCGACAGTCCCCACGGCTCACCGGCCTCGCGGAAGGCGGCCACGGCGCGCTCCGCGTCGTTCGGCTCGTGCGCGGTGTCACCGGCGGTTCCGTCCAGGAAGGAGCGGGCCAGCCAGAGCATCGCCCGGGTCCAGGGGTCGGGATGGGCCAGGTGCGGCTCCAGGGCGGCCCGCCCCTCGGCCGTCCGGCCCTCGGCCATGGCCAGCAGAGCCGCCACGAACGCACCGACGGGTTCCGAGGCGTCCGGAGGCGGGCCGACGACGGACCGGGCGTCGGCGAGTTCACCCGTGAACGTGGCGTTGAGCAGGTAGGCGGCGCACGCGCGCAGCCGCGCGTCCCGCCACCGGCCGTCGCCGTGTTCCGGAACCGCGGAACCCTCCTCTGATCCGGCCGGGCGGGAAACGCCGGGGCCGTCCGCGTCATCCCCGAGGTGACCGGACCCGCCCGGGGAGGCGGAACCGGGACGCGGCGCCGACGCGCGCAGAACCGTACGGAGCCGCACGACGGCGCTGGCGTGGTCACCGTGGACGGCCCAGAACATGCCCAGCGCCGCACCCAGCCGCACGGCGCTCCCGTGGTCACCGGAGTCACGGGCGTGCCCCAGCGCGGCGAGCAGGTTGCCGTGGTCGGCGGTCAGCCGGGCCAGCCACTCCGCCTGCCCCGGTCCCCGCAGGTGGGGTTCGGCCCGTTCGGCCAGGTCCAGGAAGCAGGCGACATGGGCGGCCCGGGCGCCGCGCAGCCGGCCGGTCGCGGCCAGGCGTTCCGTCCCGTACTCGCGGATGGTGTCCAGCATCCGGTACCGGTCGCCGTCCGCCTCCATCAGCGACCTGTCCACCAGGGAGTACAGGGTCTCGGCGGCGACCCCGACGTGTTCGGCGGGCG
>NZ_ANAX01000388.1 GCF_000341065.1 Nocardiopsis halotolerans DSM 44410
GACAGCCGTTCGGCGGCGTCGCGTTCGGTGTCGGTGAGCAGGTCCCAGCTCCACGCGACCACCCCGCGCAGGGTGCGGTGGCGGGGCGGTGCCGTGCGGCTGCCTACGCCCAAGACCCGGAACCGGTCGTCCAGACCGGCGGTGAGCGCCTCCACGGTCATCGAGCGCAGGCGCGCGGCGGCCAGCTCGATGGCCAGGGGAAGGCCGTCCAGGCGTTGGCAGATCCGGGTCACCTCACCGGTGGGGGAGAAGTCGGGGCGTGCCGCCCGCGCCCGGTCGGTGAACAGCCGCCGCGCCGCCTCCGGCGCGAGCGGGGGCACCGGGCACAGGGCCTCGCCGGGAACGCCGAGCGGTTCGCGGCTGGTGGCCAGGACACGCAGCCGGGGGCAGCGGCCCAGCAGTTCCCCGGCCAGTCCGGCGGCGGCGTCGACGACGTGTTCGCAGCAGTCCAGGACCAGCAGGGTGTCGGCGGCCGTCAACGCGTCCACCAGGGCGGACACCGGATCGGTGCGCCCCCGGAGTCCCAGGGCCCCGGCGACCGCGCGGGGGACGCCGTCGGGGTCGTCGACCGGACCCAGTTCCACCAGCCACACCCGGTCGGCGGTGTCGGCGGGGGGGACCGACGCCAGGCGGGTCTTGCCCACGCCGCCCGGGCCGACCAGGGTGACCAGCCTGTACTCGGCCAGCCGCTCCCCGACGAGCCGCCGTTCGCCCTCCCGGCCGACGAAGGTGGTCAACGGTGCGCGCAGGTTGCCGCGCGGCGAAGGAGCGGACACGGGCCCAGCCGCGGACGCGACCCCGGGGACGGACGCGGGACCGGGGGCACGTTCCTCGCGCAGGAGCCGCAGGTGCAGCGAGCGCAGCTCCGGCCCGGGATCGGTACCCAGCTCCTCGGCCAGACGGATCCGGTGGTCCTCGTACGCGGACAGGGCCTCCGCACGCCTGCCCTCGGCGTCGAGGGCCCTGACGAGCAGTGCGCGTAGGCGCTCGCGCAGAGGGTGCGCGGCGGCCAACCGCTCCAGTTCGGCGGTGCGCGGGGCCTCGCCGGGCAGGGCCATCCCGGCCTCGGCCCGGTCCTCCACCGCGCCCAGGCGGATCTCCCGCAGGTGGACCGCGGCGGACTCGGCGTAGGGCAGCGGTCCGATGTCGGACAGCGGGTCACCCCGCCACAGATCCAGGGCCCGTGCCAGGTGTTCGGCCGCGGCGTCGTGCCGTCCGGCCCGCAGTGCGTCGCGTCCCTGCCGTGCCAGGCGTTCGAAGAGCAGGGCGTCGACGGCGTCGGGAGGCAGGTCCAGGCGGTACCCGGCCGGTTCGGAGCACAGGACGCCCGGTTCCGGGAGGGCACGCCGCAGCCGGGAGACCAGGGAGTGCAGCGCGGCCGCGGGGTGGTCCGGGCCGTCCGCCGTACCGGCCTCGGGCCACAGGGCCCCGGCCAGGGTCCGGTGGCCGACCGTGCGGCCCGCCTCCAGGGCGAGCCGGGCCAGGAGCGCGCGCAGGCGGGGACCGCCGACGCCCGTGCTCCGGCCGTCGGCGACCACTCGCAGGGGGCCCAGAACACCGACACGCATACCGGCATTCTCCCCCGAGCCCGGGGCGGGGGCGCCCGGAAAACGGCGTGGACGTCCACGACACCGCCGCCCCGGCGCGGGTACCGGGGCCCGACCGGTCCTCCCGGAACCCCCGTTCAGTGGAGAACCGATGGAATGGAATTGTAGAAAAGTGTGTGCTAAGCTGGCCGGGTAAAGGGTTATGGGGAAGAAATTAATTCTTTCTTCGGGCTTGCTTCCGGGCGTTGTGTGGATATTCTCGGTATATGCCGAACCCTCCTTCCTCCATTGTGCTGTCCGCGTCCGTCATGACCCATCCCCGCCGGAAAGCCGACGCGCGACGGGTCCTGGACTCCCTCGGGATCGCGGACGCCTCCGTGGCCGTGGACCCCGACCCCGAGGGTCCGCCCAGCTCCCTGCGCGCCTCCCGGGTCGCCTTCTCCGACGCGGCCCGTTTCGACTCCACCCACCACCTCGTCCTCCAGGACGACGTGCGCGTCTGCACTGACTTTCCCGCGTCCGTACGCGCCGCCGTGGAAAGGCACCCCGAATCCGCGATCTCCCTCTTCGTGGAATGGGGATCGCGCACCGCCTACCTGGCCCGGTGGGCGGTGTTCACCGGTGCGAGCGCGGTCCCGGTCATCAACCCCTACATGCCCACGCTCGCCCTGCTCCTGCCGCGTGACCTCGCCGTGGACATGGGGCGTTTCATGGAGGACGCCGAGGGGCGTTCCGACGACCGCGCCGCCCTGCGGTTCCTCCGGGCGCGCGGGGTCCCCACCCTCACGGCGGTGCCCAACCTCGTCGAGCACGAGGACCTGCCCAGCCTCAAGGGCAACGAGGACCACGGAATCCGGCGCTCGGTCTGCTTCGCCGAGGAGGGCGCCCGCTTCGGCGGGACGGTCCTGGACCTCCCGCCACGGCTAAC
>NZ_ANAX01000389.1 GCF_000341065.1 Nocardiopsis halotolerans DSM 44410
GCTGCCACGACATCACCGTGTACGCCGAGCGGGACATGGCCGCCGCGGCCTGTATGGGTGACGGTCTGCTGCTCGACATCTCCGATCCGGTGAACCCGGTCGTCACCGAGCGGGTCCGGGACGACAACTTCGCGTTCTGGCACTCGGCGACCTTCACCAACGACGCCAGGACGGTGCTGTTCACCGACGAGCTCGGCGGTGGCGGTGCCCCCACCTGCACGGAGGAGATCGGTCCCACGCGCGGCGCCGACGCGATCTACGAGCTCGGCGGCGGGGACTCCCCGGAGCTGGACTTCGCCAGCTACTACAAGATCGACCGCCACCAGGGCGAGCAGGTGTGCGTGGCGCACAACGGTTCGCTGATCCCGGTGCCGGGCCGTGACTACTTCGTGCAGTCCTGGTACCAGGGCGGCGTCTCGGTGATCGAGCTCAACGACCCGAGCGACCCCGAGGAGATCGGCTTCTTCGACGTGGACTCCCGTGTCGAGGAGGGTGTGCAGGACAACGACACCTGGTCGACGTACTACTACAACGGCTACATCTACTCCTCCGACATCGCCCGCGGTCTGGACGTCCTCCGGATCGACGACCCGCGTCTGCGCGCCGCCGAGCAGGTGCGGATGGAGCAGTTCAACCCGCAGAGTCAGGAGAGCTACCGGCCGGGCCGCGGCAACGGCAGGTAGCGGATGCCCGGTA
>NZ_ANAX01000390.1 GCF_000341065.1 Nocardiopsis halotolerans DSM 44410
CGTTCCCGAACGGATGCCCCTGGCGGGGGCGGTGCCTCGGTGCCGCCCCCGCTTCGCGTGTCCGGGACGCGCGCGCGGGGGCCGTCCACAGCTGTGAGGTGGCGCTTCCGGAGCGGAGCCGGGCGGCGTAGGCTCGATTTCGGGGGCGCTGCACGTCGCTGCGGGGAGAGGGCGGCACCCCCGTATTCGAGTGTCCCGCGTCGCCGCCGTCCTCCGCCAGCCCCGCGTTCGCGGCTGTGGACGACCCCGGACCCCCGGAGGGCCCCGTCCGCGCCCTGCGCGGTGATGACCAAGACGTGGGGCGAGGGGATCTCGCTGATGAGCAGTGGTCGGTGCTGGAATCGTCGCTGCCCGCGGCTTGCGGCGGTGGCCGTCCGCCCGTCTTCGACCGCGAGGACCACAGGGCACGGCACGCGGTCGAACGCGGGATCAGCCGTCCCAAGCAGCATCGGACCGTGGCGACCCGGTCCGACGAACTCGCGGTTCGGTTCGAGGCGACGGTTCGGGCCGCGGCGATTCATCAGTGGCTGTGCACCCTCAGCCTGCCGTCGTGCGGATGCCCCGGCGGGAAACGACGGCCCTGCGGTCATGACGGAGGAAGGGCGCATTCCCTGGCATTGGCGCGGGGCGGTGTGTATGGGGTTGCACCTTCCGTAGCGGCATGTGGTCTGGTGGACTCACGTCCCGATCCCTTGAGGAAAGGTCCCTGCTCATGCGTTCGCCCTTCGTGCCACCCCGCCAGGTCAAGATCGGTGACGCGGCGGCCTTCGTCGGCAGCACGCCACGGGCGATCCGTCATTACCACGAGATCGGCCTGCTCCCCGAGCCTGAGCGGGGCGGCGATAACCGCCGCCGCTACGGGTACGAGGACATGATCCGCCTGCTGTGGATTCGCAGGATGGCCGACGCCGGGATCGCCCTGGACGACATCCGCGACGCCTTCACCACCGGCACGACCTCCGCCAACGCAGGAAGCGGAGACGGTATCGCGGGCATCCTGGAGCGGTTGGAGGAAACCCTCGCCGAGCAGGAAACAGAACTGCGGCGGCAGCGGACCGCCGTGCAGCGGATGCGCACCGAAGGCAGCCGGACGGGCCTGCTCTCCGACTTCGTCACCGAACGCCTCAAGAGCCTGCCCGAGGGCTCCCTGCGTCAGGCGGACCTGGACAGTCTGCTGGTCACTGAGCGGATCTTCGGTCCGCTCGGCGCGGCCGTCCAGGCCACCCGCTTCGTCGTCCTGGCCACGCATCCCACCCTGCGGGAGGACTCCGCCCGCATCGATGACGCCGAGGAGGCACTCGACGACAGCGTCGCCGTGGACGATCCCCGGGTGGCTCGAGTGGCCGCCGAACGGCACGCCTTCGAAAGCGCCCTACAGGCCGTCATCGAGGAGTCCGGCCTGGGGAAGGACGACGATGCCCTCTTCGACGTCTGGGACACGTCGCACCCCGCTCCCGCAGACGACGGCGAGGACGAGGCCGACCTCAGCTCCGGCAGGCGGGAGGCAGGCTCCATGAGCGCGTTCGAAGCCATCGGCAAGATGCCCTACGACTTCTCCCCAGCCCGCCAACGCTGTATGGAACTGGCCGAAGAACTGTCCGCCCAAGACCCACCCGCCACCTGAGACACGGTTCAGCCGAAGAGCCGGTCGGTGGGGGCGTCCACGGCCTCCAGGACCCGGCCGGTGAAGTACACCGTGCCCAGGGCGAGTACGCGTCCGCCGAGCGCGGGCAGGTACGCGGTGAGGTCCGCGGCGTCCACACGACCCCAGTGGCCCGGCAGTTCGTGCTCGAACCGCAGGTGGGCCTCGGGCAGGCGCACGGCGGTCACCGGCAGGTCGCCGAGGACCTCCACGGCCCCCGACACGTCCTTGTGGTCGGGCAGGCACAGCAGCACGTGGTCCACCCCGCCCCACACTCCGCGCGCGTGGGCCAGGGCCGCGGTGACCCCGTGGCGGTCGATGGCCGAGTCCACGATGACCTCGGTGTCCGAGGTCACGTCCGGGCCCGGAACCGCACGCGTGCCCGAGGTCCCACCCGTGTCCGGGGCCCCACCGCGCGTTCCCCGCCCACCGCGTCCTCCTCGCGCATCGAACCCCTCCGGCTCCCCGGCGGCTCCGTCGTGCCCGGCCACCCGCGCGGAGCCTCCGGCCGGAACCACGTGGCGCGACAGCCTTCCCGGCAGCCGGACGGTGCCCAGCACGGCGTGCAGGCGCTCCGGGTCCAGGGGCGGGCGGCCCAGGTGGTCTAGCATCCGCTCCGCTGCGGCCGTCCCCAGCACCCCCGAGGCCGCGGACAGGCCGGGTGGACGCAGCCCGGGCGGCGGTTCCACCCCCGGCCGCTCGGGGTCGACCACCTCGGCGCGGACCCGGCCGCCGGTGGCCTCGGCCAGAGCGGAGTCGACCCCGGCGACCGCCTCGGCCGTCTGCGGCAGGCTCACCATCGCCAGGGTCCCGTCCCCGGCGACCCGGGCCTTCTCCCGCGCGATCTCCTCCACGGTGTCACCGAGAACCCCCAGGTGCTCGCCGAAGACCCTTCCCAGCGCGACGACCTCCGGGCCGACCAGGCGCAGCTCGTCGCGGTGGCCGCCCATCCCGGCCTCCAGCACGCACACGTCGGCGTCCACGTCGCGGGCGCACAGCAACCCCGCCATGAGGAACAGGCCGCTCGGCGCCAGGTAGCCGTCGGACGGCGGCAGCTCCCGGCGGGCGGCGTCGATCCGGGCGCCCAGCGTGTCCAGCTCGGCGTCGGTCACCGAGGTCCCGTCCACACGCACCCGCTCGCGGTAGGAGCGAAAACTCGGCCCCGTGACCAGGACCGTGCGCAGTCCGGCGGACGCCAGTGCCGCCGCGGCCGTGGTCGCCGTGCTTCCCTTCCCCTTGGAGCCGACCACTCCCAGCACCGGGGGGCGCCTGTGCAGTCCGAGCGCGTCCATCAGCGCCTCGGCGCGCTCCAGGCTCCGGGTCCGTCCGGGGCGGCGCCGCGCCCACTCGGCGAAGAACGGGTCAAGTTCAGGCATGGCACCAGTATGCTCTGTGCGACATACCCCACCGGTTCCTTTACCCGGCGTCCGTGCGCAGGTGAGGGCGCGTACACTTGCGCGGGTGCACACCCCGAACACGCGAGACACCGAGACATCGTGAGTGATACCAGCGCCGAGCAGCGCTACGCCGAGGTGACCGCCGAGATCCTCGCCCGCGCGCCCGAGTCCGACATCGATCCTCGTCTGGACCGGGTCCGCGTCCTGTTGGACCTCCTGGGCGACCCGCACCGCAACTTCCGGGTCATCCACGTCACCGGCACCAACGGCAAGACCTCCACCGCCCGCATGATCGACGCCCTCGTGCGCGCGCGTGGCCTGCGTGTGGGCCGCTACACCAGCCCGCACCTGCGCACCGTGCGCGAGCGCATCGTCATCGACGGGGAGCCCGTCTCCCAGGAACGGTTCGTCGAGGCCTACGACGACATCCGTCCCTACGTCGAGATGGCCGACTCGATGAACGACACCCGGCTGTCGTTCTTCGAGATCCTCACCGTGATGGCCTACGCCGTCTTCGCCGACACACCCGTCGACGTCGCCGTGGTCGAGGTCGGCATGGGTGGCCGGTGGGACGCCACCAACGTCGTCGACGGAGACGTCGCCGTGGTGACCCCCGTCGGTATCGACCACACCGAGTACCTGCCCGACACGCTGGAGGGGATCGCCGAGGAGAAGGCGGGCATCATCAAGCCCGACTCCATCGCGGTCCTGGCCCAGCAGCCGCTGCCAGCCGCCGAGACCCTCATCCGCAACGCCGCGGAGATCGGGGCCCGGGTGGCCAGGGAGGGCCTGGAGTTCGGCGTCACCTCCCGCGAGGTCGCCGTCGGCGGACAGCAGATCGCCGTCAAGGGCCTCACCGGCAGCTACGAGAACCTCTTCCTGCCCCTGTTCGGGGCACACCAGGCCGGCAACGCGGCCGTCGCCGTCGCCGCCGTCGAGGCGTTCGCCTCCTCTGGTGACGACGCCGCCGGTCTGGACCCCGACATCGTCGGAGAGGCCCTCGCGGGAGTGGACTCCCCGGGCCGTATGGAGGTCGTGCGCACCAGCCCGACCATCATCGCCGACGCGGCGCACAACCCGGCCGGAATGATCGCCACCGTCGCGGCCGTCGAGGAGGCCTTCACCTTCTCCCGTCTGGTCGGAGTGGTCGCGATCATGGCCGACAAGGACGTTGAGGGGATTCTCGACCCCCTCGAACCGCTACTCGACGAGATCGTCGTCACCCGTAACTCCTCCCCGCGCTCCCTCGATCCGGAGCGGCTGTCCAACGTCGCCCAGCACATCTTCGGAGAGGACCGCGTACACGTGGCACCCCGACTCGACGACGCCATCGACCAGGCCGTGGGCCTGGCCGAGGAGGGCGGCGAGTTCGGCGGCACCGGTGTACTGGTCACAGGCTCGGTCGTCACCGCCGGTGACGCCGTCCACCTGCTGCGCGGCGCGGGGGAGTGACGGGTCGGGCGACCCACTACGAAGGGAACACGCCGTGCGCGTAGTCTGCTCCGTCATCCTGGTCTTCGAGGTCATCGTGATCGGCCTCTTCATTCCCGTCGCCATCTCCCTGGAGGGGATGGACCCCGCCCTGGCCGGGGGCCTGTGGGGAGGGATGGCCGCCGCCGCCCTGGTGCTGTCCGGACTCCAGAGGTACCGCTGGGCGCACTACGCGGCCTGGGCGCTGCAAGCCGCGCTCCTGTTCACCTCCTTCCTGGTCTCCGGGGCGCTGCTCGTCGCGGTGGTGTTCGTCTCCCTGTGGGTGACCGGCGTGATCATGGGCCGTCGCACCGACGAGATGAAGGCCGCCCACCGGGCCCGCGCCGAGGCGGAGGACGCCCGGGAGGACGCAGACCCCGTGGCCTCCGCGCCCTCACGCCAAACGCGATAGTGTGACGCACGTCCGGGCGGGCGGCCCGGGGAGGACTCCCCCTCCATGGCCCCCGATCCCGTGACCCACCACCCGAATCCTCCGCGTGCGGCGACGCCGTGGGCGGGTGCCCACGTGCGCCACGCGGAGTCCCAGTGAGGAGTTGACACGCACGTGGAGCGCACTCTCGTTCTCATCAAGCCGGACGGCGTCCGCCGCAACATCGTCGGCGAGGTCATCTCGCGCATCGAGCGCAAGGGCCTCAGCCTGGTCGCGATGGAGCTGCGCACGCTCGACACCGACACCGCCAAGGCGCACTACGAGGAGCACGCCGAGCGCCCGTTCTTCGGTTCGCTCGTCGAGTTCATCACCGGTGGCCCCCTGGTGGCCATGGTGGTCGAGGGCGAGCGCGCGGTGGAGGCGTTCCGCGCCCTGGCCGGCGTCACCGACCCCGTGACCGCCACCCCCGGCACCATCCGCGGCGACTTCGCGCTGGAGGTGCAGCAGAACATCGTGCACGGCTCGGACTCCACCTACTCCGCCGAGCGCGAGATCAAGCTGTTCTTCCCCGACCTGTAGGGAGAGCGGAACGGCCCGCGGGTCCTTCGGCATGTAGGACCCGCGGCCACGGGCGACTTCTACTGATTCGCCCGCCGACGAGGCAACAATTCGGTGTGTTTGCGTAACGGGCTAAGTGCTGACCGTTACGATACGGGGGACTGCATACCTATCGTGCCGGATCGACTACGTATGGTCGCCCCGGGCAACCACGTCCGACACGGCGCCTCTGAGGACGTTACATGCCGAACAACCTTGCTTTTCTCGGCCGGGACATGGCCGTCGACCTTGGTACCGCCAACACGCTCGTGTACGTGCGCGGACGCGGCATCGTTCTGAACGAGCCGTCGGTCGTCGCGCTCAACACCTCCACAGGGCGGATCGTCGCGGTCGGTATCGAGGCCAAGCAGATGATCGGCCGGACGCCGACCAACATCACGGCCATCCGTCCCCTCAAGGACGGTGTCATCGCCGACTTCGAGATCACCGAGCGCATGCTGCGCTACTTCATCCAGAAGATCCACCGGCGACGACACTTCGCCAAACCGCGCCTCATCGTCGCCGTGCCCAGCGGTATCACCTCGGTCGAGCACCGCGCCGTCAAGGAGGCCGGTTACCAGGCTGGCGCCCGCCGGGTCTACATCATCGAGGAGCCCATGGCGGCCGCCATCGGCGCCGGGCTCCCCGTCCACGAACCCACCGGCAACATGGTCGTGGACATCGGCGGCGGCACCACCGAGGTCGCCGTCATCTCCATGGGCGGCATCGTCACCTCCCAGTCCATCCGCGTGGGCGGCGACGAACTCGACCAGGCCATCGCGACCTTCGTCAAGAAGGAGTTCTCCCTGATGATCGGGGAGCGCACCGCCGAGGAACTGAAGATGGCGGTCGGCTCGGCGTACCCGACCAGCTCCGAGGAGGTCCGCGCCGAGGTTCGCGGGCGCGACCTCGTGAGCGGCCTGCCCAAGACCATCGTCCTGGCCGAGAGCGACGTCCGCCAGGCCATGGAGGAGCCGGTCACCGCCATCATCGACGCGGTGCGCACCAGCCTCGACAAGTGCCCGCCGGAACTGTCGGGCGACATCATGGACCGCGGCATCGCCGTCACCGGCGGCGGGGCCCTGCTCCGGGGACTCGACGAACGGCTCCTGCACGAGACGGGGATGCCCATCCACATCGCGGACAACGCGCTCGACTCCGTCGCGGTCGGCTCGGGCACCTGCGTCGAGAACTACGAACGGCTCCACCAGGTCCTCGTTCCCGAGAGGCGGAGGTGACCATGTTCCGCGACTCACGCAGATCACGCGTACTCCTGGCCGTACTCGTCGCCGTGGCCGTGACCCTGCTCGTCCTGGACGCGCGCCCCGGCGGCAACCCCGTCACCTCCGCGGTCCGCGCGGGCGGCGAACTCGTCTTCGCACCCGCCGCCACGGGCGTCAGCTGGGCGACCACACCCGCGACCGCCCTCCACGAGAACCTGCTCGGAGGCTCGGACTCGGAGCGCGTCGCCGAACTCGAACAGGCCAACGCCGACCTCAGGGACGAACTCCGGGCCGCCCGCATCGACAGGGAACGCGCCGAGCAGCTCGACGCCCTGCTGGGCCTGGCCGGCCTCGGCGGCTACGAGATCGTCCCGGCCCAGGCCGTCACCCACGTCACCGCGCGCGGCTACGCGGACACGGTCACCATCGACGCCGGAACCGACTCCGGGATCCATCCGAACATGACCGTGGTCAACGGTTCCGGCCTGGTGGGGAAGGTCATCGAGGCCGGTCCCGGTACCGCCACCGTCATGCTCGCCACGGACGTCAACTCCGCGGTCGGCGCCCGCATGGAGGCCACGCGCAAGATCGGCGTGGTCAGGGGCGGAACCGCCCCCGGCGGTCCCGACGCCAAGCTCACCCTGGAACTGTTCGACCTCCAGGCCCCGGTGAAGCCCGGGGACCGGGTGGTCACACTCGGCTCGCACGAGGGCGCGCCCTTCGTGCCCGGCGTACCGGTCGGCACCGTCAAGGAGGTGCAGGCGGCGCCCGGCGCGCTCAGCCGCCTCGCCCGGATCGCCCCGGCCGTGGACTTCGCGTCCCTGGACGTGGTGGGTGTGGTGGTGGAGGGACCCGAGGAGGATCCGCGCGACTCCGTGCTTCCGCCACGACCCGACGAGGAGGACCGCTCATGAGGACCGCGGCGACCCTGCTCCTGGTCTCCGGCGCCGTGCTCGCCCAGGCCACGATCGTCAACCGGCTTCCGTTCGAGTGGGGCGCCGGACCCGACCTGGTGATCGCGGCGGTCGTCGCCGTCGCCCTGACCAGCACCCCCGCCGCCGCGGCGGGGTGCGGTTTCGCCGCCGGACTCGCCATGGACGTCCTGCCGCCCGCCGAGCACGCGATGGGCCGCTACGCCCTGGTGCTGTGCGTGGCCGCCTACCTGGTGGCCCTGCTGCACAGGAACACCGGATCGGCCGGCCCCCTGGGCGGTCGGCCCTCGGTGTGGGCGGTGATGGGCGTCACCGCCGTCGCCTCCGCGGGCGTGGGCCTGGGGTACGCGCTGGTCGGCGTGCTCATGGACGATCCGCGGGTGACGCTGGCCGCCGTCGTGGTCAACACCCTGGTCGGCACCGTCCTGACGGCGCTGGCCTCACCGCTGGTCGCTCTTCCGACGCTGTGGGCGCGCGGGGCGCTCTCCGAGGGTGACTTCGCCACAGTACGGGGCCCCGTGACCCCGAGGGGGTGGTGAGGATGCACATGACGCCCGTCGACGACGTCGAACTCCCCGGACGCAAGCTCGGCCGCGCCGGACTGCTGCTCGCCCAGATCCTGGTCCTGGTGCTCTTCGCCGTCCTGGCCATGCGGCTGTGGTACCTCCAGATCCCGATGGGGGAGCACTACCGTGAACTCGCGGTGGCCAACCACCACCAGCAGCTCATCGTCCCCGCCACGCGCGGTCAGATCCTCGGCGCCTCGGGCCGCCCGCTGGTGAACAACAGCGTCGAACTGGTGGTCTCCGGCGACTACCACGAGCTCACGGGCATGGACGACGGCGGGAGGAAGGTCCTCACCGACCTGTCCGAGGTGATCGGCGTTCCGCTGGAGGAGCTCCAGAAGCGCATGCGCCTGTGCGGGCCCGACGTGAGCCGCCCGTGCTGGCCCGGTTCGCCCTACCAGCCCGTCACCCTCGCCGACGACGTGGAGCCGTCCGTCGCCCTCCAGATCATGGAGAGTTCCGACCGCTTCCCCGGGATCAGCGCCCAGGCCCAGGCCATCCGCGAGTACCCGCAGGGCGAGCACGCCGCCCAGATGCTGGGTTACCTGCAACCGGTGACCCAGGAGGAGCTGGAGGCACGTGAGGACCTGCGCACCCAGTTCACCGGTATCGACATGGTCGGCCGCGACGGGGTGGAGGCGGTCTACGACGCGCAGCTGCGCGGTACCGCGGGCAGGCGCGTCCTGGGGGTGAACAACCACGGCGGGGTCATGGAGGTGCTCTCCGAGACGGCTCCCGAACCGGGGATGCACCTGGTCACCCACATCGACCTGGGCGTGCAGAAGATCGCCGAGGCGGCGCTGGCCGAGGGCATGGCCAACGCACGCCCCCGATACAAGGCCGACTCCGGCGCCGCCGTCGTCCTGGACGTGCGCACCGGCGGTGTGGTGGCCATGGCGAGCCTGCCCACCTACGACCCCGAGGTCTGGCGCGGCGGCATCGACCAGGGGAGCTTCGACCAGTTGCTCGGCGAGGAGGCGAACAACCCGCTCCTCTCCCGCGCGGTGCAGGGCACCTACCCGCCGGGCTCCACGTTCAAGGTCTCCTCGCTCTCGGCCGCCGCGGAGAACGGGTACTCGCTGCGCAGCACCTACGCCTGCCCCGGTTCGGTGACCCTGGCGGGGCAGAACTACCAGAACTACGCGGGCCAGGGGTACGGGCCGATCAGCCTGCACAAGGCCATCGTGATCTCCTGCAACACCGTCTTCTACAACTTCGGCTACCAGATGTGGAAGGACGACGGCGGGCTGTACCCCGACGGAGGAGCCGACGAGGCCATGGCCGAGATGGCCCGCGGTTTCGGCTTCGGGTCCCCGACCGGGATCGACCTGCCCTACGAGACCTCCGGGCGCATCCCGGACCGCGAGTGGAAGCGCACCTTCTGGCAGACGAACCGGGAGAGCAACTGCCACCGGGGAGAGCACGGCTACCCGGAGGTCGCCAAGACCGATCCCTCGCGCGCCGCCTATCTCAAGCTGCTGGCCTACGAACAGTGCGTGACGGGCTTCCAGTGGCGGGCGAACGAGGCCGTCAACTTCTCCATCGGGCAGGGCGACGTCCTGGTCACCCCGCTCCAGTTGGCCAACGCCTACGCGGCCATCGCCAACGGCGGCACACTCCACGAGCCCCGCATCGGCAAGGCGTTGGTCTCCGCGGACGGCACGGAGGTGCGCAGGATCGAGCCTGTCGTGAGCGGCCGCCTGCCGGTCAGCGACGAGACGCTGGAGTACCTCCAGGGCGCGCTCACCGCGGTTCCCAAGGAGGGCACGGCCAGCGGCGCCTTCGCCGGGTTCCCGCAGGACGAGGTCTCCATCGCGGGCAAGACCGGTAGCGCCGACGCGGAGGGACGCCAGGTCTCCGCGTGGTTCGCCTCCTACGCGCCCGCCGACGACCCGCGGTACGCCGTCGTCGTCCTGGTCTCCCAGGGCGGTACCGGTGGCGCGACCGCGGCGCCCATCGCCCGCGCCATCTACGAGGGCATCTACGGGTTCGAGTTCTCGGGCCAGGTCACCCCCGACGTGGAGATCGCGGCCGGGGAAGGGAAGCCGCAGATCCCGGGCGGCGTGCCGCCCGAGGAGCTGCCCACCATCCGTCCCGACGGTTCCATCAACGTGTTGGATCGGTAGCCGATGACCACATAC
Source organism: Nocardiopsis halotolerans DSM 44410 (assembly GCF_000341065.1). Classification (GTDB taxonomy): domain Bacteria; phylum Actinomycetota; class Actinomycetes; order Streptosporangiales; family Streptosporangiaceae; genus Nocardiopsis; species Nocardiopsis halotolerans. Next base: position 10,360 of record NZ_ANAX01000390.1, read on the forward strand.
ATGGGAGCGCCCAGGTCACGTGGGGCCGAACTCGGACGCAGCGCCGCGGGGCTCGCGCGCCGGCTGGACTGGACGCTGGTCGCGTCGGTCGCGGCCCTGTCCCTCATCGGCTCGTTGCTGGTGTGGTCGGCGACCATCCCGGGCGACGGCAGCGACCCGCTCGAATCCACCGACGCCCTGCGCCGCCACCTGCTCTATCTGGCGCTCGGGTGGACGGCCTGCCTGGTCGTGGCCTCGGTGGACCACCGCGGGATCCGGGCGTACGCGCCGATCGCCTACCTGGTCACGGTGGTCATGCTGGTCCTGGTACTCACCCCGCTCGGCGAGGTGGTCAACGGGTCGCGCGGATGGATCGTGATCGGCGGATTCCAGTTCCAGCCCAGTGAGCTGGCCAAGGTCGGGTTGCTCCTGGTCCTGGCCACGCTGCTGGGGGAGCCCCGTGACGGCGAGGCTCGGCCGATGACCCGCGACGTGGTGTTCTGCCTGGTGACCCTGGCGGTACCGCTGGCGTTGGTGCTCTCCCAGCCGGACCTGGGGACCACGCTGGTGCTCATCGTGATCTTCCTGGGCATGCTCACGCTGTCGGGCGCCCCCATCGTGTGGGTGGCGGGAATGCTGGCGTGCGGTGTGGCGGGGGCGTTGTGCGTGTGGTGGTTCGACGTACTGGAGCCCTACCAGATGGACCGCATCCAGACCCTGATGAACCCGGCCGCCGACCCGAAGGGCGCGGGCTACAACACCAACCAGGCGATGATCGCGGTGGGGTCGGGCGGATTCGACGGGACCGGGCTGTTCCAGGGCGAGCAGACGCACGGGCAGTTCGTGCCCGAGCAGCACACCGACTTCATCTTCACGGTGGCGGGCGAGGAACTGGGGTTCGTGGGTTCGGTGCTGGTCATCGGCCTGTTCGCGCTGATCCTGTGGCGGATCCTGCGTATCGCCCAGAGTTGTGAGCAGCCCTACCCGCGCCTGCTGTGCGTGGGCGTGGTCTCCTGGTTCGGGTTCCAGGCCTTCATCAACATCGGCATGGGCATGGGGATCGTGCCGGTGACCGGACTGCCGCTGCCGTTCATGTCCTACGGCGGCACCGCGATCCTGGCGAACATGCTCGCCCTGGGGCTGGTGCTGGGGGTCGGCTCACGGGACCGCGGTTTCGCCTAGCCGCTCCGTCCCGGGGAACCACGTGCCGGGACCGGGCCTGTGGACGGAGCGGTCAGCGGCCCCGGGCGCCGGTAGCCTGGGAACATCCGCGCGTGCGTGCTCCACGTGCTCCGGTGACCACTCCCGCCCCGGCGGGGGTCCACGCGTGTTCCTGACCTGATTCCGACGAACGAAGGCCCACACCATGTCCGTCGAAAGCCTCTTCCCGCGACTGGAACCCCTGCTGACACAGGTGGGCAAGCCCATCCAGTACGTCGGTGGCGAGCTCAACTCCGTGGTCAAGGACTGGGACGACGCCCAGGTGCGCTGGGCGCTGATGTATCCGGACGCCTACGAGGTCGGAGTACCCAACCAGGGCGTGCAGATCCTGTACGAGGTCCTCAACGAGCGCGAGGGCGTGCTGGCCGAGCGCGCCTACGCGGTGTGGTCGGACCTGGAGAAGCTGATGCGCGAGCACGGGATCCCCCACTTCACCGTGGACGCGCACCGGCCGCTGTCCGCCTTCGACGTGCTCGGGCTGAGCTTCGCCAGCGAGATGGGCTACACCAACATGCTCACCGCGCTGGACCTGTCCGGTATCCCGCTGTACGCGGCCGACCGCACCGACGACCACCCCGTCGTCCTGGCGGGTGGGCACTCGGCGTTCAACCCCGAGCCGATCGCCGACTTCCTGGACGCGGTGGTGCTGGGTGACGGCGAGGAGATCACCCTCGCCATCACGGAGATCATCCGCGAGTTCAAGGAGGAGGGCGAGCCGGGCGGGCGCGACGGGCTGCTGCTGCGCCTGGCCGCGACCGGCGGGGTGTACGTGCCGCGCTTCTTCGACGTGGAGTACCACGAGGACGGGCGGATCGCCTCCTACACGCCCAACCGGCCCGGGGTGCCCGGCACGGTGCAGAAGCACACCGTGATGGACCTGGACCAATGGCCCTACCCCAAGAAGCCGATCGTGCCCACCGCCGAGTCGGTGCACGAGCGGTACAGCGTGGAGATCTTCCGGGGCTGCACGCGCGGCTGCCGGTTCTGCCAGGCGGGGATGATCACCCGGCCGGTGCGCGAGCGCAACAAGGAGACCGTCACCAAGATGGTCGAGGACGGCGTGAAGTCCTCCGGTTTCCAGGAGGTGGGACTGCTCTCGCTGTCCAGCGCCGACCACAGCGAGATCGGCGGCATCGCCAAGGGGCTCGCCGACCGGTACGAGGGCACCAACACCGGCCTGTCACTGCCGTCCACCCGGGTGGACGCCTTCAACATCGACCTGGCCAACGAGCTGACCCGCAACGGGCGCCGCTCCGGCCTGACGTTCGCGCCGGAGGGCGGCAGCGAGCGGATGCGTCGGGTGATCAACAAGATGGTCACCGAGGAGGACCTCATCCGCACCGTCACCGCCGCGTACGAGGCCGGGTGGCGGCAGGTGAAGCTGTACTTCATGTGCGGTCTGCCCACCGAGGAGGACGAGGACGTCCTGGCCATCGCCGACCTGGCCACCGAGGTGATCCGGACCGGCCGCGAGGTGACCGGGCGCAAGGACATCCGGTGCACGGTGTCCATCGGCGGGTTCGTGCCCAAGCCGCAGACCCCGTTCCAGTGGGCGGGGCAGACCTCGCACGAGGACGTCGACGCCCGGCTGCGCAAGCTCCGCGACAGGCTGCGGGGCGACCGCAGGTACGGCAAGTCGATCGGTCTGCGCTACCACGAGGGGCGTCCGTCCATCGTCGAGGGCCTGCTCTCCCGGGGTGACCGCCGTGTCGGCCGGGTGATCGAGGAGGTGTGGCGTGCCGGGGGCCGGTTCGACGGCTGGAGCGAGCACTTCTCCTACGACCGGTGGATGGAGGCCGCCGAGTCGGCGCTGGCCGACTCCCCGGTGGACGTGGACTGGTTCACCACCCGTGAGCGTGATGAGGACGAGGTCCTGCCCTGGGACCACCTGGACGCCGGTCTCGACCGGTCGTGGCTGTGGCAGGACTGGCAGGACTCGCTGCACGGCGAGGAGTCCCTGGAGGTCGACGACTGCCGGTGGAACCCCTGCTACGACTGCGGTGTGTGCCCGAGCATGGGCACCGAGATCCAGATCAACGCCCCGGCGGAGGGGCGCCCGATGCTGCCGCTGACCGTGGTGTAGCCCGGCGCCCGGGTGCCTGCCGCGGGACGGTGACGTCCCGCGGCCTCGCGTGCCGTCCGCGGTGGCCCCGTGTACGCGGGGAGGCCACGCCCCCCGCCCGCTGGATCTCCTCGATCGTCAGCGTGGGCCCCACGTACCTGGGGTACGCGGGGCCCGCTCCGCCGCCTTCACGGGCGGGCGGCGGGGCAGGAGATCGCCCGCCGTGCGGGCGTGGGTACCGGCACGGTGAGCCGTCACTTCCCCACCAAGGAGGCGCTCCACGAGGCGATCGTCCTCGACCGGATGGAGGCCCTGGCCGGGGCGGCGGAACGGTTCGCCGCGGAGAGGGAGCCGGGGGAGGCCTTCGCCGCCTTCTTCGGCTTCATGGTGGACGCGGGGGCGCTCGACCACGGACTGGCCGACGCGCTCAGCGGCGGCGGGTTCGACATCGCGGCCGCGGCCAGGGGGACCGATCACAACGTCCTCGAGGTCCTGGGCGGACTCCTGGCCCGGGCGCAGGAGGCGGGGGAGGTCCGTGCCGACGTGGACGCCGCCGACGTCAAGGCGCTGATCACCGGGTGCATCGAACGCGGGCGGGGAGAGGCCGACGAGGACGCCCGCCGGCGCACCATGTCCGTGGTCCTGGCCGGGCTGCGTTCCCGGGCCTGACCCGGACTCCGGGCGCGGGCGAACCCCGGGCGCACCGGTCGCCGGTGGGGGCCGGGATTCTCAGGGCGTGTCCGGGGCAGGGGCGACACAGGCGTCCCAGGAGGGCGTGGAGTAGGATTTCGCGCTCCGGGCGCTCTCTCGACCCCTGAGGGGAGCGGCCCGGGGGAGGAAGGCGTACGGCCCGGCGCCCCGCTCGCGCCGGGCCGTACGTGTAGTAGGACTCGCGGGCTACGCGGGGGGTTGCCATCGGATCCAGATTTTCTTCGGATTTTTTTCGGCGGGCCCCGTGTTCTGGTGGTGAACTCCGGTTCGGCATCCGCTCTGACCGCTCGGGGGACTTTTCGATCGCAGGTCAGTGGGGGAGATACCGGTATGCGTAGTCCTGTTGGCGCATGTGCACCACGACGCACCGTACGCTGAACAGGACGAGGAACAGCCCCTTCAGGTCGCCCCGCCGGCCACACCAGGGGGCACGAGGAAAGGAGTTGAGCTGCCCCCCGCATCCGAGGGCACCACCTCACCCTCCACCGCCAAACCCGGACAGCGGCTTCGCGTTCACTACGCCAAGCGCGGACGCATGAGGTTCGCCAGCCACCGCGACATCGCCCGGGCTCTGGAGCGCGCCCTGCGCAGGGCCTCCGTACCCGTGGCTTTCTCCGCTGGCTTCTCGCCTCATCCCAAGGTCTCCTATACCGGCGCGGCCCCCACCGGGGTCGCCAGCGAGGCGGAGTACCTTGAAATCACCCTGGCCGAGCAGCGCCCGCCCGATCGGGTCCGAGCCGACATCGACGCGGCCATGCCCCAGGGCATCGACATCGTCGAGGTCGTCGAGGCCCGACATCCCGGGCTCGCCGAACGGCTCCAGGCATCTGAGTGGCGGGTGGAGATGGTCGGCGTCGACCCCGACGACGCCGCCGAAGCGGTGGCCGCCTATCTGGCCGCCGACAGCGCCGAGGTGGAGCGGATGACGAAGAAGGGTCGTCGCCGCTTCGACACGCGACCCGCGGTGGTCCGTATCGACGTGTGCGCGGACTCCCATGGGCGCGCCCCAGAGGAACATCACACGACATATGCCATACTTCGGATGGTCGTACGGCACACGACACCTGCTGTTCGACCGGACGACGTGCTGACCGGTCTTCGCCACGTGGCCGACCTCGCGCCGCCGTCATCACCGTTGATGACCCGCCTGGCGCAGGGGCCACTGGACGAGACCACAGGTGCGATCGCGGACCCGCTCTCCCGGGACCGACCCGAAGCCCACACGAGCTCCGGACCCGCGGACGACAACGCGGAGGAGCGGCGTGACAACGCACCACGGCCGTCAACGCCCATGAAGGGACCGCGCGGATGAGCGGCCCCGAAGCGGGGAACATGGGCGAAACCACAGGACTTTGCCCCGACGGCGCCCCGGCGCCGTCGGCGCTGACACAGCGACGACAGTTCTCGTGAGCCGCGCCGCCGACCGAGAGGTCGCGGCGCGCCCGAGGACTCTGACGGGAGACCGCCCGGATGCTCGACAACGAGCCCAACAACGGTGCCGACGGCACCGCGGGTACAACTGAAACAACCAACAACGTGGCGGCGGCGCCCCCCGCGGAGGGCGGCGAGGTGCGGGTGACCACCTCCGCGCCCGCCAAGGGCGTCCGTCGCGCCGCCGGACCACCCCCCGAACCGGACGACGTCTTCACCCCTCCCTCCGCACCCGTCACCTCCCTCGCGGGGTCCGGTGAGGGAGGCACGGTCAAGACGGCGGTGGCCACCACGTCACGCAGGCGCACCGTGCGTGCCGCGGGCCGTCCCGAGGAGAGTCCCGCCCCACGCCGCGGTCGCGCTTCCGAGCCCGAGGAGGAGACCGGGACCGCGTCGAAGGGTTCGGAGACCTCCGCGTCCCCGACCGCCTCCGCCTCCTCGGCGACCAGGGGCCGCGGCCGTTCGCGCGCCCGCTCCGCCGAGACCGCCGCGTCCGGTGGGACGAAGTCCGCCGCGCCGGCTGAGAAGGCCGAGAAGTCCAAGGCCGGGAAGGCCAGGACCGAGAAGGCAGGAAAGACCGAGCCGGTCGAGCCGGTCGAGTTGGTCGAACAGGACGAGGACGTCGACGAGAACGGCGGCGGGAACGTCTTCCAGGCCCCGGCCATGCTCTTCCAGCCACCGGTGGCCAGCGCCGCCCCGGCGTCCTCCCGCACCGCCACCACCGGTGACGAGGTCGAGGAGCCGGAGGAGGAGACCGCCCAGTCCACCGGCACCGAGGAGGACGGCGAGTCGGACGAGGACCGCCCCAGCCGTCGCCGCCGCCGTCGCGGCG
>NZ_ANAX01000391.1 GCF_000341065.1 Nocardiopsis halotolerans DSM 44410
GCGAGACCGCCGAGCCCGCCCCGGAGCAGACGGAGCGCAGGAAGGCGGACCAGAAGAAGGACAAGGACAAGGAAGAGAAGGCCGCCGACACCGTCGCGGCCACCGACGAGGAGTCCTCCGAGTCGGAGGAGCGCAGCAGCCGTCGTCGGCGCCGTCGTCGACGCCGCTCCGGTGGGGGAGAGGGTCCCGAGAACACCGTGGACGACCCGCCCAACACCGTGGTCCGGGTGCGTGAGCCCCGCCAGGACAAGCCCATCGAGGACGAGGTCCAGGCGGTCCGCGGCTCCACCCGGTTGGAGGCCAAGAAGCAGCGCCGCCGCGAGGGCCGCGAGCAGGGCCGCCGCCGCGCCCCGATCGTCACCGAGTCGGAGTTCCTGGCCCGCCGCGAGTCGGTCAAACGGGACCTGGTGATCCGCCGTACCGGAGACCGCACCCAGATCGCGGTCCTCGAGGACGACATCCTCGTCGAGCACTACGTCGACCGGGCCACGCACCGCTCCTACGTGGGCAACGTGTACCTGGGCCGGGTGCAGAACGTGCTGCCCTCCATGGAGGCCGCGTTCGTCGACATCGGCAAGGGCCGCAACGCCGTCCTGTACGCGGGCGAGGTCAACTGGGACTCCTTCGGCCTGGAGGGCCAGCCCAAGCGCATCGAGTCGGTGCTCAAGTCCGGCCAGTCGGTCCTGGTGCAGGTCACCAAGGACCCCGTCGGCCACAAGGGCGCCCGCCTGACCAGCCAGATCAGCCTGCCCGGCCGTTACCTCGTGTACGTGCCCGGCGGTTCGATGACCGGCATCAGCCGCAAGCTCCCCGACAAGGAACGCGCCCGCCTCAAGCAGATCCTCAAGAAGGTCATGCCCTCCGGAGCGGGTGTCATCGTGCGGACGGCCGCCGAGGGCGCCAGCGAGGAGGAGTTGGAGCGCGACATCACGCGCCTGGCCAAGCAGTGGGACTCCATCAAGCGCAAGTCCAAGTCGGCAAACGCCCCGGCGCTGCTCAACAGCGAACCGGACCTGACGGTACGGGTCGTGCGCGACGTGTTCAACGAGGACTTCTCCAGCCTGGTCGTGGCCGGTGACGAGGCCTGGACCACCGTTCACGAGTACGTGGACTACGTGGCCCCCAACCTCTCCGAACGTCTCTCGCACTGGTCCGAGGACCGTGACGTCTTCGCCGCCTACCGGGTCGACGAGCAGATCAACAAGGCCCTGGAACGCAAGGTCTGGCTGCCCAGCGGCGGCTCGCTGATCATCGACCGGACCGAGGCCATGACCGTGGTCGACGTCAACACCGGCAAGTTCACCGGCCAGGGCGGAAACCTGGAGGAGACGGTCACCAAGAACAACCTGGAGGCGGCCGAGGAGATCGTCCGCCAGCTCCGGTTGCGCGACATCGGCGGCATCATCGTCATCGACTTCATCGACATGGTGTTGGAGTCCAACCGCGACCTGGTGCTGCGCCGCATGCTGGAGTGCCTCGCGCGTGACCGCACCAAGCACCAGGTGGCCGAGGTCACCTCACTGGGGCTGGTCCAGATGACTCGTAAGCGGGTCGGCCAGGGCCTGCTGGAGGCGTTCTCGCACAGTTGCGAGCACTGCAACGGGCGCGGCCTCGTGGTGACCAGCGAGCCGACCGAGAGCAAGAGCGGCGGCAACGGCGGCGGCCGCAAGAAGAAGAAGGGCAAGGGCGAGCCCGAGCAGCCCGCCGAGAAGCCGGAGAAGGCCGAGAAGGCCGCGGAGAAGGCCGAGAAGGCCGAAAAGGCCGAAAAGGCCTCCGGCAAGGCCGAGAAGGCGGAGAAGCCCTCCGGCAAGGCGGACAAGGCCGCGTCGGACAAGGCCGAGGAGATCGCCCCGGCCTTCGAGGGGCCGGAGGCCGACGGCGGCGCCGAGTCCCCCGAGCCCGCCAAGAAGACCCGCAAGCGGGCCTCCCGCTCCCGCAAGGCCGCCGATGCCGCCACGGAGGAGCAGGGGGAGATCACCGCCCCCGAGAAGGCTCCTGAGGCCGCGGAAGCCCCCGCGGAATCCACCGGGGAGCCCTCCGAGGAGGCCCCGGCCAGGAAGACCCGGACCCGGCGCACCACCACCCGTCGGAGCGCCCGCGCGGCGGCCGACACCGGTGGGACCGAGGGCGACGACAGCGCTTCCGGCGACGCGGACACCGCCGTCGCGGAGACGCCCGCCGAGGGGGGCGACGACGAGGCCGCGGAGCGGCCCAAGCGGCGCCGTACCCGCCGTACCAGGACGTCGGCCACCTCGCCGACGGCCGTGGACGCGGGCTGAGACGGGGGCGGTGGCCCCGCCGTGGTCCGGGACCGGGTACCGTCCCGGGCCGGACCACGGCACGTGTACAGGCCCGTGGCGGGCCGGTGGTAATCTGAGGGACGGTGCGTCGGCGCGCTCCACCACAATCGCGCGCCCCGACACCGAAGTGCTCTCCACGCAGGGTTTGTTTCCCTCGGATCCCCGCGCCCCGCTACAGGCGATCAGTGGATCGTGGAACGAGGTCCCTCCCCGCCCACACGGGGATGAGCCTCCCGGCTGGCCTGGGCACGGGTACGGCCGGACCCGGACCCCGGACCTCACGTCTCGGGGATGGTCCCGAGCATTATTCGTTGAGCGAGCAGGAAGAGAGTTACCCGGTGTACGCGATCGTGCGAGCGGGCGGCCGACAGGAGAAGGTGTCTGTCGATGACGTCCTGAACATCGACAAGGTCTCCGAGGAGACCGGTGCCACCATCACGTGGCAGCCCATCCTCGTCGTCGAGGACGGCAACGTCGTCAGCGACGCGAGCAAGCTGAGCGGCTACACGGTCACCGCCGAGGTCCTGGGCGAGACCAAGGGCCCCAAGATCAACATCCTGAAGTACAAGAACAAGACCGGTTACAAGAAGCGCCAGGGTCACCGCCAGAAGCACACCCAGGTGCGCGTCACCGGCATCGCGGCGAAGTAGGAGGCCTGAGAAATGTCAAGCAAGAAGGGTGCTTCGTCCACCAAGAACGGTCGTGACTCGAACGCCAAGCGCCTCGGCGTCAAGCGCTTCGGTGGCCAGTCCGTCTCGGCCGGCGAGATCCTGATCCGTCAGCGCGGCACCAAGTTCCACCCCGGTGCCAACGTCGGCCGTGGCGGCGACGACACCCTGTTCGCGCTGGTCGCCGGCGAGGTCAAGTTCGCCAACTTCCGCGGTCGCAAGGCCGTGAACATCGTTCCCGCGGCCGCCGAGTAGGTTCGCGCGCGGACGTTGTGTCGGGCGGGCCAGGGAACACTGGCCCGCCTCTCGCGTTGTCATGGATGACACGTGTGTTCGTCCAGGCCCCCGTGTGTGGGCCGGAGAGTAACGGGGAGAGCTATGCCGGACTTCGTCGACGAGGCGGTCTTGCACGTCAAGGCCGGGGACGGCGGGCATGGCTGCGCCTCCGTGCACCGTGAGAAGTTCAAACCGCTGGGGGGCCCGGACGGTGGCAACGGCGGTCGCGGCGGGGACCTCGTCCTGGAGGTCGACACCCAGACCGCGACCCTGCTGGAGTACCAGCGCCGCCCGCACCGCACCGCCCGCAACGGCACGCCCGGCCAGGGCGGCCACCGCGCCGGAGCCAAGGGCGAGGACCTCGTCCTCACCGTGCCCGACGGCACCGTGGTCAGCCGTATGAACGGCGAGGTCATCGCCGACCTGGTCGGTCACGGCACCCGTCTGGTGCTGGCCCAGGGGGGCAACGGCGGGCTGGGCAACGCCGCGCTGGCCACCAAGAAGCGCAAGGCCCCCGGCTTCGCCCTCAAGGGCGAGGAGGGCGAGGCCCTGGACGTGCGCCTGGAGATGAAGACCATCGCCGACGTCGGCCTGGTGGGCTTCCCCAGCGCCGGCAAGTCGTCGCTGATCGCCGCCATGTCGGCGGCCCGCCCCAAGATCGCCGACTACCCGTTCACCACCCTCGTGCCCAACCTGGGCGTGGTGGAGGCGGGCAACGTCCAGTACGTCATCGCCGACGTGCCCGGCCTCATCCCCGGCGCCAGCGACGGCAGGGGCCTGGGTCTGGAGTTCCTGCGCCACATCGAGCGCTGCTCCACCCTCCTGCACGTTCTGGACTGCGCCACCTACGAGCAGGGCCGCGACCCGATCAGCGACCTGGAGGCCCTGGAGGCGGAGCTGTCCGCCTACGGGGAGCGGGCGGGCGTGGACCTGTCCGACCGGCCGCGTCTGGTCGCCCTGAACAAGGTGGACGTTCCCGACGCCCGCGAGCTCGCCGACCTGGTCACCCCCATGCTCGTCGAGCGCGGCTACCGGGTCATGGAGGTCTCCGCCGCGTCCCGGGAGGGGCTGCGGGAACTGTCCTTCGCCCTGGGCGAGCAGGTGGCCGCGGCGCGTCGGGCCGCACCCCCCGCGGAGCCCACCCGCATCGTGATCCGTCCGCAGGCCATCGGCGACACCCCCTTCGAGGTCGTGCCGTTGGGTGACAACGCCTTCCAGGTGCGCGGCGACAAGCCCGCCCGGTGGGTGCGCCAGACCGACTTCTCCAACGACGAGGCCGTGGGCTACCTCGCCGAGCGCCTCAACCGCCTCGGTATCGAGGAGGAGCTGGCCAGGGCCGGTGCCACCGAGGGCGCCGAGGTGCGCATCGGCACCGAGGAGGACTCCGTGGTCTTCGACTGGGACCCCTCCATGGACGCCGAGGTCGTCCCGTCCGGCCCGCGCGGAACCGACGCCCGGCTGGGCTGAACCGCGCGGGGACCGACGGCCCGGCCGAACAGGCACGAGCGCGGCGCCCGGCGCCGCGCCACTGGATGGAAAGCCCCAGACGGTGCACAGCGCACGAACCGAACAGAACGACTCCCTGGAGACCACCGGGCGCGCGGCGGTGTCCGCCGCGCGCCGCGTCGTGGTGAAGGTCGGCTCCTCGTCCCTGACCACCCCCGACGGCCGGATCGACTCCTGCCGCATCCGCGACCTGGTCCGGGTGCTGGCGGACCGCCGCGACGCGGGCCAGGAGGTCATCCTGGTCTCCTCCGGCGCGGTCGCCGCCGGGATGACCCCGCTCGGCATGGCCCGCCGACCCCGGGACCTGGCCTCCCAACAGGCCGCGGCCAGCGTGGGGCAGGGGCTGCTGCTGGCCGCGTACACGGCCGAGCTGGCCGCGCGCGGCCTCACCGCGGCGCAGGTCCTGCTCACGGTCGAGGACATGATGCGCCGGGTACAGCACCGCAACGCCCAGCGCACACTGCGCCGCCTGCTGGACATCGGTGCCCTTCCCATCGTCAACGAGAACGACACCGTGGCCACCCACGAGCTGCGGTTCGGTGACAACGACCGGCTGGCGGCCCTGGTGGCGCACCTGATGCGCGCCGACGCGCTCGTACTGCTGTCGGACGTGGACGCCCTGTACGACGGCAACCCCTCCACCCCGGGATCGTCGGTGGTCAGTCTGGTGCGCGGTCCGGCCGACCTGGACGGGATCGACATCGGCAGCACGGGCAGGCGGGGCGTGGGCACCGGCGGGATGGTCACCAAGGTGGAGTCGGCGCGCATCGCCACGGAGGCGGGGGTGCACACCGTGCTGACCTCGGCCGCGAACGCCCGCGCCGCCCTGGGGGGCGGACCGGTGGGCACCCTGTTCGCCCCGGGGCGCGGGCGCCGCCCCTCCGCACGCCAGCTGTGGCTGGGGGGNNCGGGGCGGGGCAGCCTGGTCCTGGACCCCGGCGCGGTCACGGCGGTGGTGAGGGAGAAGGCCTCCCTGCTCCCGGCCGGTGTGACCAGGGTGGCGGGCGACTTCAGCGCGGGCGACCCGGTGGACCTGTGCGACGAGCAGGGCGGCGTGGTCGCCCGCGGGCTGGTCAACTACGACGCCGCCGAGGTGCCCGACCTGATGGGGCGGTCCACCCGGTGGCTGGCGCGGGAGATGGGTCCCTCCTACGAGCGTGAACTGGTGCACCGGGACGACCTCGTTGTGCTCTAGGGACCCGGGCGCCCGGGACACGGTCCGGGCCGTGCTGGCGGCCGTCCTCACCGCCGCCCTGTGCGCCTCGTGCGCCGCACCGGCGGAACCGCGAGGAGCGCCGGAGCGGTCGGACGGCCGGTTCGGCGGACCACCGGCCGGGCCG
>NZ_ANAX01000392.1 GCF_000341065.1 Nocardiopsis halotolerans DSM 44410
CAGCGGAGGTGGTCACGGTGGTCCGCGACGCCACGGACGCCCCCGCGCCCGGTGCGTACTCGGTCTGCTACGTCAACGCGTTCCAGACCCAGCCGCAGGAGCGTGGGGGATGGTTGGCGGAGTTCCCCGACCTGCTGCTCCGCGACGCGGACGGGAACCCGGTCGCCGACCCCGACTGGCCGGACGAGTACCTGCTGGACACCTCCTCCGCCGACACACGCGAGGAGATCGTCCGTGTGGTGGGGGAGACCATCGCCACCTGCGCGGAGAGGGGCTTCGACGCGGTGGAGTTCGACAACCTCGACTCCTTCACCCGGTCGGGCGGAGCCCTGTCGGCCGGGGACAACCTGGCACTGGCCACCGAACTCGTCGGGGTCGCCCACGGGCACGGTCTGGCCGCGGCGCAGAAGAACGCCGCCGAACTGACCCGCCGTGCCCGGGAGGAGGCGGGCTTCGACTTCGCGGTGGCGGAGGAGTGCGTGGCCTTCGACGAGTGCGGGGCCTACACCGGCGTCTACGGTGACGCCGTCCTGGTGGTCGAGTACCCCGACACCCTGGACGTGCCGTTCGCCGAGGTCTGCGCCGCTCCGGACACACCGCCCACCACCCTCCTGCGCGACCGCGACCTGCTCGCCTCCGACGAGCCGGGCCACCTCCGGGAGGCCTGCTGAGAGCGGCACGGTCACGCGGGGCGCACGCGGCTTCTCCCGGGCCGCTTCCTACCATGGGCAAGGGCCGTTTCGTCGCCCTTCTGTGGAAGAGTCCGTCGTAGGACTCTCACATCAGAGAGAAGGAATCCCCATGCCGAGTCTGGTGGCACGCGCGCTGTCATTGGCGTTCCGCGTGGCGCGCAAGCGCCAGATGGAGACCGTGGAGGGCGCGCGGCGGCGCATCGGCGAACCCAAGGACGATCCCGCTCCCCCGGCCTGGGTCGCCAAACGACACGGGATCACCCGGCGCACGGTGGGGCGCTTCGACAGCTACACCGTCCTGCCACGGGAGGAGACGCCGGGCAAGGCCGTGCTGTACGTGCACGGAGGCAGCTACATCAGCGAGATCTCGCCGTGGCACTGGGTGTTGATCTCCCGGATGGCGGACGCGGGCTGCCGGGTGGAGGTGCCCCTCTACGGACTGGCGCCGCAGCACACCCACCGGGAGGCCTTCGGGTTCCTCCAAGCCGTGTACCGGGAGCTCCTGGAGCACGTCGACGCCGACCGGACCGTCTTCGCCGGTGACTCGGCGGGGGCCGGGCTGGCGCTCGCCCTCACGCAGACGCTGCCCGAGGTGGACCTGCCCCGGCCCGCCAGGCTGATCCTGGTCTCCCCGTGGGCGGACCTGAGCATGTCCAACCCCGACATCGTCGAGGTGGAGGGCGATGACCCCTGGCTCAGCCCGGTCGGGCTGAAGGAGGCCGCCAGGGTCTGGGCGGGCGGGGACGACCTGGCGGACCCCCGGCTCAGCCCCATCAACGGCGTGCTCTCGGGACTGCCGCCCGTGGACCTCTACATCGGCACCCACGACGTGTTCCTCCCCGACACCCGCCGCCTGCACGCACTGATCGCCGAGGCCGGGGGCGCGGTGGACCTGCACGAGGAGGAGGGTGCCTTCCACGTCTACCCGCTGGTCCCGGTCCCCGAGGGCAGCAGGGCGCGTGCGCGGATCATCGGCACCGTCCAGGAGCTCTGAGCGCCACCGCGCGTCCTGCGCCTACGTCAGCTTCCTGACCACCGACAGGGGGAGTGCGCGCATGGCGAAGCCGATCGGTGCCCACGGCCACGCGGGCACGTACGCCCTGACCCTGCGCCTCTCGATCGCGGCGACCATCGAGCGCACGCCCGTCGCGGTGTCCACCATGAACCGGGTCCTGTGCTCCACGTGCTCGTTCATCTCCGAACGAATGTAGCCCGGGTAGATGACGGACACGTCCAGCCCCGGTACCCGCTCCGAACGCAGACCCTCGGCGATGGCGGCGACACCGGCCTTGGTGGCGGCGTAGACGGTCATGGCCTTGCGCATGCCGCGCAGCGCCGACATCGACGAGATCAGTACCAGGTGGCCGCGGCCCTGGGCGCGGAAGATCTCCATGGCCGCCTCCACCTGGGTGAGGGCGCCCACGAAGTTGGTCATCGCGGTCTGGCGGTTGGCGTCGTGGCGCCCCTTGCCCAGGGCGGCGCCCTTGCCGAGCCCGGCGTTGACGATCACCCGGTCCACGCCGCCGAAGGCGGCGGACAGGTCGTGGAACGCCTCGAACACGGACGCGTCGTCGGTGACGTCCAGCGCACGCAGCTCCACGCGGCGGTCGGGGTGGGCGGCGGCGATCTCCCCGCGCAGCTCCTCCAACCTCGCGGTGCGCCGCGCGCACAGTCCCAGGTCGTAGCCGAGCGCCGCGAACTGGCGTGCCATCTCCGCGCCCAGTCCGGCGCTGGCGCCGGTGATCAGGATCGTCCCCTTGCTCATGCGTACTTCTTCCGTGCCGTCGTGCGTCCTGCCACCGTAGCCGTCCCGCCCGTGGCCGCTTCGGGCCGCCCGGCCGTCGCGGGGAGGGGAACCAGGTGGCGTTCCGTGCCCACGGCCTAGGATGCGGGCGTGAACGAACGAACGATGCGCCGAAGCGACGACCACCCCCACAGGGGCGAGGTCCGAGAGATCCCCACCGCCGCCAACGCCACCACGCTCGTCTACGCGCCCGAGCGCGACGGGCTCGCCGACGCGGGCGAGATCGTGTGGACGTGGGTGCCCTACGAGGAGGACCCGGGGCGGGGCAAGGACCGCCCGCTGCTGGTCGTGGGCCGCCGGGGCGGGCGCCTGCACGGCCTGATGCTGTCCTCCCGGCGCCCGGACGAGTGGGAGCGCCAGGACTGGCTGCCGATCGGCTCGGGCCCCGGGGACCGCGAGCAGCGTGACTCCTACGTTCGGGTGGACCGGCTCTTCGAGTTCGACGAGGACGACATCCGGCGCGAGGCGGCCGTCATGGACGAGGACCTGTTCTGGAGGGTCGCGGGAGTCCTGCGCGCCCGCTACGGCTGGAACTGAACGCGGAGGGCTCCCGGGCCGCGCCGATGGCCAAGGTCGGCGCGGCCCGGGAGCCCGTTCGTGCCGGGGGGCGGGGTCGGGTCAGTGGACGGCCAGGAGGCGCGTGGGGCCTCCGGTGCCGCCCTTGGTGTTGATGACTCCGACGACGGCGATCGCGCCGGAGTCGGGGGCCCGGTCCAGGTGGGCGACGATCTCGATGCCGTACTTGTTGGCGCCCAGCATCAGCATGTGGGCCTGGGGGTCGCCCACCGACTGCGGTCCGGGGTCGAGGCTGGGGGTGTCCACCGCGATCCCGGCGATGTCGCGTCGGGAGAGCAGCCAGGCGCACGCCTCCTCACTGAAGCCAGGGAAGTGGGGCACGCCCTCGCCGTCCCTGTTGGTCATGGCGTCGGCGCTTCGCAGGACGCGGTCGGTCCAGCCCGAGTCCATGGCCACCAGCGCACGCCTGGGGATGCGCCCGTGGCGCCGCTCCCAGCGCTTCAGGTCCCTGACGGTGACGGCCGCGTCCAGGTCATGGCGGGCGCGGTCGGCGATACGCACCACGACCAGGGGGCAGACGAGGTTGTCGGGGGCGATCTGGTCGGTGCGCAGTGCGTCGTCGTTGTCGTAGAAGTGCCAGGGCCCGTCCATGTGGGTCCCGGTGTGCTCGTCGATCTCCAACTTGAGGGCGTTGTACCCGTCCTCGTCGACGTGCGCGGTCTGGACGATGTTGGGTTCCAGGACGAAGGGGGAGTAGACGGGGAAGTCGGTGTGGATGGCGTGGCTGAGGTTGACCACGTTCAGCCGGGAGGGGTGGATACGGCTGATGGCCTGGGCGTAGGCGGGTTCGCTGGCCCCTCCGAGGGCGCCGATGCCGGTGAGGACGGCGCCCACCGCGGCGGAGCCGGTCAGTATCCGCCGCCGGTCCATCCTGGGGGCGGTTCGGGTCGGTTCGGGCCGGGGGAGGGTGGCGGTTCCGGCGGGGGCCGTGTCGGGGGCGTGGGCGGCCGTGTCGAGGCCGCTTCGGGCATTCCTGATCAGGTCGGGACCGCACATGGGGTGGATGCACCTCGTTCCGGGGGAGGGGGACGGACGAGATCAGTATACGAACTCTTATGCTTATTGGAAAGCTTATCTAGGTAAGTACGTGAATCTTACTACGTGTGCGTATAACATGACGATGTCTGTCTGTGCGTCGTCAGGGACGCGGACAGTGACCAGAGAGGGTTCACGTATGAGTCTTCCGACCCGTCAACTCGGCGGTACGGGGATGGCGGTCAGCGGGGTCGGCCTCGGGGCCTGGGCGATCGGCGGTGGCGGCTGGCGCTACTCGTGGGGAGCGCAGGACGACGCAGAGTCGGTGGCCACCATCCGGTACGCGGTCGAGCAGGGCGTCAACTGGATCGACACCGCCGCCGTCTACGGCCTGGGGCACTCGGAGGAGGTGATCGGCCGCGCGGTCGCGGGGATGCCCGAGTCCGAACGGCCGCTGGTCTTCACCAAGTGCGGCCTGGTCTGGGATGAGGACGACCCGTCCGCCGCGCCGTACAGGGTCATGCGCCCCGAGAGCGTGCGCCGGGAGGTGGAGGGCTCCCTCAGACGCCTGGGGGTGGAGCGGATCGACCTGTTCCAGGTGCACTGGCCCGACACGGGTGCCTCCCTGGAGTACGACGGGGTGGACGAGCCGGGGGAGTCCCCGCCCCAGGCCACCCCGATCGAGGAGTACTGGCAGGTCATGGACGACCTGAGGACCGAGGGCAAGGTCCGCGCGATCGGGTTGTCCAACCACGGCGTCCCCCTCCTGGAGCGCGCCGAGGCACTGGCGCACGTGGAGGTCCTCCAACCCCCCTTCTCGGCGATCAACCGGTCGAACGCCGCGGAGGTCGCGTGGGCGGACGAGCACGGGACCGGCGTCATCGTCTACTCACCCATGCAGTCGGGTCTGCTCACCGGCGCCTTCTCCAGGGAGAGGGTCGCCTCGCTCGCCGCGGACGACTGGCGCCGGGGTCACGTGGACTTCACCGACAACCTGGAGCGCAATCTCGACCTGGCCGAGGCCCTGGCCCCCGTGGCCGAGCGGCACGGCACGACCAGGGCGGCCGTCGCGGTCGCCTGGGCGGTGGCGTGGCCGGGTGTGACCGGGGCCATCGTGGGCGCGCGCAGCCCCCGTCAGGTCGACGACTGGGTGGCCGCCGGGCGGCTGGAGCTCACCGCCGAGGACCTCGCCCACATCGCGGAGGCGACGGTCCGCACCGGGGCCGGGGAGGGTCCGGTGGTCCCGGCCGGAGCCGGCGCTCCGGCCTGACGGGCACCGCCACGCGGGGCGTCCGCACACGCGAGCGGGGGACCGGGTGCGTACCCGGTCCCCCGTCGGTGTTCTCCGGGGCCGTCGGCCCGTGACCGGACACGGACCCCTAGATGAGTGAGTCCGATGTGTGAGCAG
>NZ_ANAX01000393.1:0-493 GCF_000341065.1 Nocardiopsis halotolerans DSM 44410
GGCGCCCGAAAAAGGCCACCGGGAAAGGGTGACCGGAAAGCGTGCCCGGGATGTGCTGTTGTCGTTGGTGCTGCTTTTCGCAGGAGCGGCCTACCGCCCGCGAACCTCAGGCGTTGGTCGGCCTCCGGTGGCCGCTCGTGCCGTTGGTGCCGCTTTTCGTTGGGTGCTCAACCCTCGCCAAGCCCCAACCGTTCCCCGACCGCCCGCACCACTTCGCGGCAGCTGGTGCGCTTTCGTTGCCGCCAACAGCCCCCAACAAGAATGGCGTAGGGAGGAGTCCTGAGGATGGCTCCCCCTGCCCCTCGATGATGTACTCCGCTCTCCGGAGCCTTTCCAGATGGCTCCAAGCATTTCCAGACGGCCCCACTAAAATTCAGAATTCCTGATTTCCAGGTCCCTGAGAGGTTGTGGGCATGCCAAAGCGCGCAGGGGTGGGATCCCCCCTATTTCCAGGAAACCATCACGGCCCCACCCCGGGACAGCCCCAACCACC
>NZ_ANAX01000393.1:500-2728 GCF_000341065.1 Nocardiopsis halotolerans DSM 44410
CCTGCCCCACCATGTGGGCTCCTCGCATCCGGTGGCCCCTTGGGGGTGGAACGAGGCCCCGTACACGGCGAGGCGGCCGGACCCGGGGGGATTGTGGTTTCCGGCCGCCTCTGTGGTCCCCCTGGCCGCACACGGCCGCGGGATCCTGCCCTCAACCTAGCGGTAGGGGGTGCGCGGTACGGGGTCGTTTGTTGCGTCTTGTCCTATCGCGTAAGCGAATCGTGACTCCGGCGTCCCGGGCTGTCGACGTCCGAGGCCGCCGGAGTCCGAGTCTGCCGGAGTCCAAGGCCGCCGATGGCTGGAGGGTCCTTCGGCGGCCATGGGGGTGACCTGATTCGATACATCGTTCTTCTATGCCTAGAGGTGCTAGGGTAGTGAGCCCCGATGGAGAACACAGGCAGAGGAAGTGCACGTGCACATCGACAAGGACCTGGTCGCGGCGTCGGCCACACCGCTCGTCCTGGGCATCCTGGCTGAGGGCGAGTCCTACGGATACGCCATCGTCAAACGCGTCAATGAGCTTTCCGACGGGCAGATGCGGTGGACGGACGGGATGCTCTACCCCCTGCTGCACCGTCTCGAACGCAACGGCTACGTCCGGGCGTCCTGGGGGACGTCCGAGACGGGCCGTCGGCGTAAGCACTATGCGATCACGGAGGCCGGGCTCGAGACGCTGGCCGAGCGGCAGAAGCAGTGGGGCGTCGTCGCTGACGCGCTCAAGCAGGTGTGGCAGGCCGCGTCGCGGCCCCCGGCCCTCGGGGACGCCACGGTAGGGGGGATCGCCTGATGAGCGGGGCCGCAAGCGGTGACGTTCTGGAGGAGCAGATCGACCAGTGGCGCGGTTTCGTGCGCCGCCGTCGGGCCGTCGCCCCGTCGGACATTGAGGAACTGGAGGACCACCTGCGCGAACAGATCGCCGACCTGGGGGCGAGCGGCCTCGACGACGAGGAGGCCTTCCTCGTCGCGGTCAGGCGTATGGGCAACCTGGACGAGGTGTCACGGGAGTTCGCGCGCGAGCACTCCCACCGGCTGTGGAAGCAGTTGGTCCTCGTCCCCGAGGCCGACGACGGAGCGGGTGGACTCGCGCGCTGGCGGGAACTCGGCGTGGTGCTCGCGTTCGCGATCGGCGCGGGGGTGGCGGTCAAGCTCCTCTTCACGGTGGTCGACGACGAGACCGCGCAGTTCCGCAACCTCGCCTTCGTGGTACTCCCGTTCCTGGCGGGATGGTTCGCGTGGAAGCGGTGGGCCACGTGGCGTGTGTGCGCGGTGCTGGCCGCCGTCGCGGTGGTACCGGCCCTGGCCGTGAACCTCTACCCGTTCGGGACCACCTCCGGGCCGTTCCCGAGCCCCGGGATGACCGCCGTACTCGCGTTCACGCACGCTCCGGTCGTCCTGTGGCTGCTCGCGGGAGTCCTGCACACGGGCGGGCACTGGCGGTCCCACGACCGGCGTATGGACTTCGTGCGGTTCATGGGCGAGCTGGTGATGTACCTGGCGCTGATCATGCTGGGGTCCATGGTCCTCGTCGGCCTCACCTTCGGGGTGCTCACCCTGGTCGACATCGATCTGGAACCGTTCCTCGAGGACTGGCTGCTGCCGTTCGGTATGCCCGGTGCGCTCCTGGTGGCCGCATGGCTGGTGGAGGCCAAGAAGAGCGTGGTGGAGAACATCGCGCCCGTCCTGACCAGGGTCTTCACTCCGCTGGCGGTCCTGATGCTGCTCGCGGACCTGGTGGCGCTCCTGGTGAACGGTCCCCTGACCACGGTGGACCGCGAACTGCTCATCATCATGGACGCCGTCCTGGTGCTGGTCCTGTTCCTGCTGCTGTACTCGGTCTCCGCCCGCGACCCGCTGGCACCACCGAGTGTGTCCGACTGGCTCCAGCTCGCGCTGGTGGGAGCGGCGCTCGCGGTGGACGCCGTCGCGCTGACGGCGATGCTGACCCGCATCGCCGAGTTCGGGTTCACCGCGAACAAGACCGCCGCGCTCGGTCTGAACCTCGTACTGCTGGTGCACCTGGTGTGGTCGGCGTGGCTGATGGCGGGGTTCGTTCGGGGAACGCGTCCGTTCGCCGCGGTCGAACGGTGGCAGACGACCTACCTGCCGGTCTACGCGCTGTGGGCGGGGCTGGTCGTGGTGGTGTTCCCGCCGGTGTTCGGCTTCGCCTGACACGGACGGTGATCGTGTCCTGGGGGCGTCGGCCCGCCGAGGCCGCGGCGGAGCGGCTT
>NZ_ANAX01000394.1 GCF_000341065.1 Nocardiopsis halotolerans DSM 44410
CCCGCCCCGCCGCTGGCCCTCAGGCCGAGGTGTAGACCACGAACGACACCGCTACGTAGTGGCACACGAACGCCGCGATGGTCAGCGAGTGGAAGATCTCGTGGAAGCCGAACCAGCGCGGCGCCGGGTTGGGCCACTTGAGCCCGTAGACCACCGCGCCGACGCTGTAGAGCACCCCGCCCACCAGGACGAGGATCCACGTCGCCGGATGGGTGCCGCCGACCAGTTGGGGGATGAACAGCACCGCCACCCAGCCGATGGCCAGGTACAGCGCCGTGGACAGCCAGCGCGGAGCGTTGAGCCACAGCAGCTTGAAGCCCACTCCGGCGATCGCCCCGCCCCAGATCAGTGCCAGCATGGCTGCGCGCAGCGTTCCTTCGAGCACCAGCAGCACGAACGGAGTGTAGGTGCCCGCGATGATGAGGTAGATGTTCGAGTGGTCCATGCGTCGCAGGACCTTCTCCGCGCGCTTCGACCAGCGCCCCACGTGGTAGATCGCCGAGGTGCTGAACAGCAGCACCGCGCTGAGCGCGTACACGGCGCTGGCGATCATCGCGGGCACGGTGGGGGACAGGGCCACCAGGACGATGCCCGCGGCCAGGGCGAGCGGGGCCGTCCCCAGGTGCAGCCAGCCGCGTAGTTTGGGCTTGACCGCCTCCAGCAGGTCACCGGCCGCGGCCGCGGCCTTCTCCGGCACGGACGCGTCCGCGGGGATTCCGGCGTCCGGGTCCCGCGTGCTTCCCTCGCTCCTCCGGGGCGTCGGGTCGGCCGAGCCGCCGGCCTTCGCGTCTCCGGTGGTCCGCGCCTCTTCCTCCGACACGCTGCACTCCTCCATCCCGCGGTCCGCACCGCTGCGGGCCCTCCCGAAGCCTAACCTACGGACCCGTAGGTTACCGATGGGTAAGCCTGTGTTTCACGGCACAGCGACCCTTTCGGGGCGGGTGGGGTGTGGGCGTGGCGGGGATTGGTCGTGTGCCTCCGTGTGGCGGTGTTCGTGGGAGTCGGGGTGTGTTCTGTCACGTGCACACCTCCGTGACCAGCGGTGTCGTTGTCACGGGGGTGGGCGGTGGGCCTCCTCGCACGTGGATTCCGCCATGCCCTGGCTGAACCATTGGTGTAGACCTTTCTAAGGGCTCTGAGCTGGGAATATGCATCGAAATGGGAGTTCATGAACAGGTGAGTGCGCACAGTGCGGATAGAGTCGCGCCCATCCGGGCACAGGCGCCGATCCAGCGCTGCGTCGTCGAGAAACGAGGGAGTACCCCCGTGACCAAGTACGTCTACAAGTTCACCGAGGGCAACAAGGACCTGAAGGATCTCCTCGGCGGTAAGGGGGCCAACCTCGCCGAGATGACCAATCTCGGGCTGCCGGTTCCCCCCGGGTTCACGATCACCACCGAGGCGTGCCGCCACTACCTCTCCCACGGCAGCGTTCCGTCCGGACTCGACGCCGAGATCGAGGCGAACCTCAAGGAGTTGGAGAAGGCCATGGGGCGCCGCCTCGGCCAACCCGACGATCCCCTCCTGGTGAGCGTGCGCTCGGGTGCCAGATTCTCCATGCCCGGCATGATGGAGACCGTCCTCAACATCGGCCTCAACGACGAGTCGGTCGTCGGCCTGGCCGCCCAGGGCGGTGACGAGCGCTTCGCCTGGGACTCCTACCGGCGCCTCATCCAGATGTTCGGCAAGACCGTGCAGGGCATCGACGGCGAGCTCTTCGAGGACGCCATCGAGGAGGTCAAGGACGCCAGGGGCGTCACCAGCGACCTGGACCTGGACGCCGCCGACCTGCGCCAGCTCGTCGACCGCTTCAAGGCCATCGTGCACGAGCGGACCGGCAGCCCCTTCCCCAGCGATCCCCGCGAGCAGATGGTCCTCGCCGTCAAGGCGGTCTTCGACTCCTGGAACGCGCCCCGCGCCGTCCTCTACCGCCGTCAGGAGCGCATCCCCGCCGACCTGGGCACCGCCGTCAACGTGTGCTCCATGGTCTTCGGCAACCTCGGCATGGACTCGGGCACCGGCGTCGCCTTCACCCGCGACCCCGCCTCCGGGCAACCCGGCGTCTACGGCGACTACCTCCAGAACGCCCAGGGCGAGGACGTGGTGGCCGGGATCCGCAACACGGTCCCCCTCGCCGACCTGGAGGGGATCGACGCCTCCAGTTACGGGGAGCTGATGGGCGTCATGGACACCCTGGAGAACCACTACCGCGACCTGTGCGACATCGAGTTCACCATCGAGCGCGGCAAGCTGTGGATGCTCCAGACCCGTGTCGGCAAGCGCACGGCCGCCGCCGCGTTCCGTATCGCCGACCAGCTCGTCGACCAGGGCATGATCACCCTGGACGAGGCGGTCCAGCGCGTCACCGGTGACCAGCTCGCCCAGTTGATGTTCCCGCGCTTCGACGAGGAGGCCGTCTCCGGCTCCGACGCCCACCGCGTCGGACGCGGCATGAACGCCTCGCCCGGCGCCGCCGTCGGCAAGGCCGTCTTCGACTCCTACACGGCCGTCAAGTGGTCGCGCAGCGGGGAGAGGGTCATCCTGTGCCGCCGCGAGACCAACCCCGACGACCTGGAGGGCATGATCGCCGCCGAGGGCATCCTCACCAGCCGCGGTGGGAAGACCTCGCACGCCGCCGTGGTGGCCCGGGGCATGGGCAAGACGTGCGTGTGCGGCGCCGAGGAGCTCGACATCGACACCAAGAACCGGCGTATGACCGCGCCCGGGGGAGAGGTGGTCGAGGAGGGCGACGTCATCTCCATCGACGGTGCCAGCGGCGAGGTCTTCCTGGGTGAGGTGCCCGTGGTGGACTCGCCCGTCGTGCGCTACTTCGAGGGCCAGGTCGATCCGGCCTCCGACGAGGCCGACGACCTCGTGCGCTCGGTGGACCGGCTCATGCACTACGTCGACGCCGCCCGCCGCATGCGCGTGCGCGCCAACGCCGACACCGCCGAGGACGCCGCCCGGGCCCGGCGCATGGGCGCGCAGGGGATCGGCCTGTGCCGGACCGAGCACATGTTCCTGGGGGACCGCAGACAGCTCGTGGAGCGGCTCATCCTCGCCGACACCGAGGACGAGCAGACGCAGGCCCTCGACGCGCTGCTGCCGCTCCAGCGTGAGGACTTCGGCGGCATCCTGGAGGCCATGGACGGACTGCCGGTGACCGTGCGGCTGCTGGATCCGCCGCTGCACGAGTTCCTGCCCGACATCACCGAACTGTCGGTACGCGTGGCCGTGGCCGAGGCGCGCGGCGAGAGCCACGAGAACGACCTGAGGGTGCTCCAGGCGGTGCACAAGCTGCACGAGCAGAACCCCATGCTGGGCCTGCGCGGCGTGCGTCTGGGCCTGGTCGTGCCGGGACTGTTCACCATGCAGGTGCGCGCCATCGCCTTGGCCGCCGTGGACCGGATCGCCCGGGGCGGCCGTCCCCGTCCCGAGATCATGATTCCGCTGGTCGGTACCGTGCAGGAACTGGAGATCATCCGCGAGGACGCGCTGCGCGTACTGCGCGAGGTGGGCCAGGAGCACGGCGTCGAACTCGACTTCCCGGTCGGCACGATGATCGAGCTGCCCCGCGCCGCGCTGACCGCCGGGCAGATCGCCGAGAACGCCGAGTTCTTCTCCTTCGGTACCAACGACCTCACCCAGACGGTGTGGGGCTTCTCCCGCGACGACGTGGAGGCCTCCTTCTTCTCCGCCTACCTGGAGAAGGGCGTGTTCGGGGTCTCGCCGTTCGAGTCCCTGGACGTGGACGGCGTGGGCCGTCTCGTCCGCATCGCCGCTGAGGAGGGGCGCGCCGCCCGGCCGGGGATCAAACTCGGCGTGTGCGGTGAGCACGGCGGTGACCCCGCCTCGGTGCACTTCTTCCACGAGGCGGGGCTGGACTACGTGTCCTGCTCCCCGTTCCGGGTACCCGTCGCCCGCCTGGAGGCGGGCCGGGCGGCCGGGCGCTCCGCGACCTGACCGAACCGAGTCCGACGTCCCGCGACCCGACGGAAACCGGTCGCGGGCGGAGGGTGCGGTGGCCCGGCCACCGCACCCGCACCTCGTGCGCAGGTCCGAAGAAGGGCTGGTGGGGCGGGAGGAGCCCGGTCCGGGCTGGATTTCGGGGGCGCCACGCGCCGCCGTCGGGGAGGGTGGTCCCCCGCTTTCCAGTCTCCTCCGCCCCGCCACCCACCCACAAGGGTCCGTGTGCGCCTGTGGACAGCCACGGGGAAGCCGTGACCGCGCGGTATCGGGACGGTCCCGGGAGGGGGCGGGCGGGGCCACGCGCGAAGCTCCTCGCTCCTCCCGGGGTACCGCGGAACACCTTGCTGGCAGGGAAAGAGCACCCTCCCAACGCCCTAGACTCATCCCGGTCGGCGGTCACACACGCGAGAATTCGCTGTGACCTGTTCGTGATGTATTCTGGCCGCCAGCCGGGTCACCGTTCCCCCGCCTTCCTCCTCACACATGGAAAAGCACAGGGGTGTGTCGACACCACCCTCCGCCACGGCTCCTCCGCGGGGCCGGGACCGTTGAGAACCAGCGGTTGGCGGGGGCCGTCCCAGTGGGGGTACGCACCCCCTGACCAGAGAAATGCGCGGAGGTGAACCGGTGCGAACGGTGAACGACGGTCGCGGCGAGGAGCCCTGGGAGGACCCGACCACCGCCCGCTCGCCCGACGACGAGGCCACGCGGGTCTTCTCCCGTGACGCCTTCGTCCCAGCCGACGGCGTCGACGATGCCGACGGCGCCGACGACACCCGCGCCCTCTCCGCCGACGACGAGAGCACCCGGGAGTTCCGGCGCGACGAGACCCCGCCCGGCGCCCGTGCCGCTCCCGCGGACCAGACCGTGGCCCGGGGCCTTCCCCACGTCGGTGACCCCCCGAACCCCGACGACATCCCGAACACCGACGGCCTTCCGGATGTCGGCGCTCCCCCGGACGCCGACACCACCCAGGCCTTCGGAACTCCCGCCGCCGACGCCCCCGAGGGATCCGGCGGGACCGCCTTCACCCGGCGCTTCGTCCGTGAGCGCCCGCTGCCCCGCACCCGCGCGCCCGGCTCCTCGGCGCGCCCCCCGACGCCGCCCCCGGCACCGGGACCTTCCGAGGAGGAGGTTCCGCCCGTCCCGGAACCGGACCCCCTCCGTGACCACCGCCCCGAACCGCCCCCGCCCCCGTCCCCGCGTCCGCGGCGTCGCGGACGCCGCCGCTTCCGCCTGCGCTGGCTGGTCGCCCTCATGCTGGTCGCCGCCCTGGCCACCCCGTGCGCCACCTGGGTCTGGGTCTGGTACGTCGCCCGCCAGGACGAGCGCGCCCCCACCGACGCCATCGTCGTGCTCGGCGCCAGCCAGTACAACGGCGACCCCTCACCCGTCTTCGAGGCCCGGCTGCGGCACGCCCAGGTCCTCTACCTGGAGGGCGTCGCCCCCTTCATCGTCACCGTCGGCGGCAAGATGCCCGGCGACAACTTCACCGAGGCGGCCTCCGGAAGGAACTGGCTGATGGAGGTGGGCATCCCCGGCAGCCAGGTCATCGCCGTGCAGGAGGGGCGGGACACGCTCCAGAGCATCGACGCCGTCGCGGAGATCTTCGAGGCCCACTCCTGGGACAGCGCCACCATCGTCTCCGACCCCTGGCACAGCCTGCGGTCCGAGCAGATGATCGCCTACCACGGCATCGAGGCGATGACCTCGCCCACGCGCACGGGACCCGCCGTCATCGAGCGCAGCACCCAGCTGTGGTACATCTCCCGGGAGACCGCGGCGCTCTGGTACTACTGGATCTTCCGCGACAGCAGCGGACTCCAGGTCGAGGCCGCCTGACCAGCACGGACAGTGGGTCGGGTCGTAGCCTCGGAGTAGGCTCGCAAGTCATGACGAACAATCCCCGCGAGGGCGGAGCACTCGGCTACACGCCGCAGGACACCGAGCGCTGGGCGCGTGAGAGCCGTAAGAACCGGGCCCGCGACCCCTTCGAGCGCGACCGCGCCCGTGTCCTGCACAGCTCCGCCCTGCGCCGCCTGGCCGCCAAGACCCAGGTGGTCCAGCCCGGCGTGAGCGACTTTCCGCGCACCCGCCTCACCCACTCCCTGGAGTGCGCCCAGATCGGCCGCGAACTCGGCCAGGCCCTGGGCTGCGACCCCGACCTGGTGGAGGCCGCCTGCCTCTCCCACGACCTGGGGCATCCGCCCTTCGGCCACAACGGCGAACGCGCCCTGGACGAGGCCGCCGCCGACTGCGGCGGCTTCGAGGGCAACGCCCAGAGCCTGCGCCTCCTCGTCCGCCTGGAGGGCAAGGTCATCGATCCCGACGGGCGCAGCGCGGGGCTCAACCTCACCCGCGCCACCCTCGACGCCACCGTCAAGTACCCCTGGCTCCGGGGCGAGGGCGGCGACACCCACAAGTTCAACTGCTACCCCGACGACACCGAGGTGTTCGCCTGGCTGCGCCGGGACGCGCCCCGGGGCCGCACCTGCTTCGAGGCTCAGGTCATGGACTGGGCCGACGACGTGGCCTACTCCGTCCACGACGTCGAGGACGCCCTGCACGCTGGCCTGGTGGACCCGGCCGCCCTGCGCGGCACCGAGGAACGCGCCGAGATCCTCCGGATCGCCGCCGCCGACTACTGCGACGCCGACACCGCCGAACTCGACGAGGTGTTCACCGAACTGACCGCCGATCCCGTCTGGCCGCGCGAGTTCACCGGGGACCTCGCCTCCCTCGCCGCCCTCAAGAACCTCACCAGTGAACTCATCGGTCGCTTCTGCCGTGCCGCCGAGGACGCCACCCGCGCCGCGTACGGCTCCGACCGCCTCACCCGCTACGGCGCGGACCTCATCGTGCCCCGTCGCCCCCTGCTGGAGTGCGCCCTGCTCAAGGCGGTCGCCGCCCACTTCGTGATCTCCCGGGAGGAGGCCCTGGTCTACCAGGCCGAGGAGCGGCGCCTGATCGCCGAGCTGGTGGACGCCCTGTGGAAGAGCGCCCCCGAGGGCCTGGACCCGCAGTTCCGGGCCCCCTTCGCCGAGGCCGCCGACGACGCCGCCGCGCTGCGCGTGGTCATCGACCAGGTCGCCTCACTCACCGACACCTCGGCCACCTCCCTGCACGCGCGCCTGCTGGGCTGAACGCGCACCTCCTCCCTCCCCTTCCTGGGCACGGGGGTTGACATCCTTGATGTTAGCGCTAACAATGTTGGCCACGTCACAGAGGTTTCCCATGTGTTGTTCGGAGGTGTCGTCCAGGTGAACCCGGCGGAGAGCCGTACCCCCGTCATGGCGGACGTGGCCCGCCTGGCCGGTGTCTCCCACCAGACGGTGTCCCGGGTGGTCAACGGCCATCCCAACGTCCGCGAGGAGACGGTGCTCCGGGTGCGGCGCGCGATCGACGAACTCGGCTACCACCGCAACTCCACCGCGCGCGCCCTGGTCACCCGGCGGACCAACACGCTCGGCGTCATCGCCTTCGACACCACGCTCTTCGGCCCCGCGCAGACCCTCGCGGGAATCGAGCGCGCGGCCCGTGAGGCGGGTTACTTCCTGAGCATGGTCAGCCTCGACGACGTGTCCCCGGACGGGGTCGCCACCGCGGCCGACTACCTGATCCAGCAGTCGGTCGAGGGATGTGTGGCGATCGCCCCCCAGCGCAGCCTGGTCGAGGCCCTGGCCGCGCTGTCCGGACCGCGCCCCCTGGTCACGGTCGAGGGCGGCGAGGGATCGGGCCTGCCCGTCGTGTGCGTCGACCAGGTCCAGGGCGCCCGCGACGCCGTCCACCACCTGCTCGGACTCGGCCACACGACCGTCCACCACATCGAGGGCGATCCCCTCTGGCTGGAGTCCGAGGCCCGCGTGGTCGGGTGGCGCCGGGCGCTGGAGGAGGCCGGAGCGCCGGTCCCCGAACCGCTCCAGGGCGACTGGAGCCCCCGTTCCGGATACGAGCTCGCCTTCTCCCTGGTGGAGAGACGGGCCGCGGGGGAGCGCGTCACGGCGATCTTCGTGGGCAACGACCAGATGGCCATCGGCGTACTACGCGCCCTGCACGAGGCGGGCCTGAACGTGCCCGGGGACGTCAGCGTGGTCGGTTTCGACGACGTTCCCGAGGCGGAGTACCTGACTCCGTCCCTGACCACCGTCTACCAGGATTTCGCCCAGGTGGGCCGGGAGAGCCTGGCCCTGCTGCTCGGCGAGATCGACCGGAACGGGTCCGCGGACCGCATCGCGCGCCGGGTCGTCCCGGCGCGGCTGCGGGTCCGAGGCAGCAGCGGACCCCCGCCACCCTGACCCCGACCCCTCTGACCTCCTGCCCCCGACCTCCGTCCGTCCCTCCTCGTGGAAGGTCTTCCCCTTGGACCGGAATGTTAGCGCTAACAGTTCACTTCCACCCGACCCGGTGGTCATCGGCGTCGACTTCGGAACCCTCTCCGGCCGCGCCGTCGTGGTCCGGGTCTCCGACGGCGCCGAACTGGGATCCGCGGCCCACACCTACCAGCACGGCGTCATCACGGCGCACCTGCCCGGATCGGCCGACCCGCTGGAACCGGAGACCGCGCTCCAGCACCCCGAGGACTACCGGGACGTCCTGCGCACCGCCGTCCCCGAGGCGCTGCGCGCCTCCGGAGTCGCACCGGACCAGGTCATCGGCATCGGCACGGACTTCACCGCCTGCACGGTCCTGCCGGTGACGGCCGACGGCACCCCCCTGTGCGAACTCCCCGACCTGGCCGGGCGCCCGCACGCCTGGCCCAAACTGTGGCGCCACCACTCCGCCCAGCCCGAGGCGGACGAGATCAACGCCGTCGCGGCCGAACGCGGCGAGAAGTGGCTGGCCCGCTACGGGGGGAAGATCTCCTCCGAGTGGGAGTTCGCCAAGGCCCTCCAGGTCCTGCGCGACGACCCCGACGTGTACCAGCGCACCGACCGCTGGATCGAGGCCGCCGACTGGATCGTCTGGCAGCTGTGCGGACGCGAGACCCGCAACGTCGCCACCGCCGGGTACAAGGGCATCCACCAGGACGGCGCCTGGCCCACCACGGACTTCCTGACCGCCCTCGACCCCGGCTTCGCCTCCTTCGTCGAGGACAAGCTCGCCCACCCCCTCTCCCAGCTCGGCGAGTGCGCGGGCACCCTCACCGCGCGGGCCGCGGCCTGGACCGGGCTGCCCGAGGGGATCTCCGTCGCGATCGGCAACATCGACGCCCACGTCACCGCCGCCACCGCCCGGACCACCGGGCCCGGCCGGATGCTCGCCATCATGGGCACCAGCACCTGCCACGTCATGAACTCCGACGTGCTCGCCGAGGTGCCCGGCATGTGCGGCCTGGCCCACGGCGGCATCACCCCCGGCACGTGGGGTTACGAGGCGGGACAGAGCGGCGTCGGCGACATCTTCGGCTGGTTCGCCGACACCCACGTACCCCCCGCCTACCACGACGAGGCCCGCGAGCGCGGCCTGTCCGTGCACGCGCTGCTCTCCGAGAAGGCCGCCGACGCGGCGGTGGGGGAGCACGGCCTCGTCGCCCTGGACTGGCACAGCGGCAACCGCTCCGTCTTGGTCGACCACGGCCTGTCCGGCGTGCTCGTCGGTATGACCCTGGCCACCAGGCCCGAGGAGGTCTACCGCGCCCTGGTGGAGGCGACGGCCTTCGGCACCCGCACGATCGTGGACGCCTTCACGGCCTCCGGGGTGCCGGTCGAGGACTTCACCGTCGGCGGGGGCATGGTCCGCAACCCCTTCGTCCTCCAGGTCTACGCCGACGTCCTCAACCGGCCGATCCGGCTCGTGGCGTCCGAGCACAGCTGCGCGGTCGGGGCGGCCATCCACGCCGCCGTCGCCGCGGGCGCCCACCCCGACATCCACACGGCCTCCGCCGCCATGGGCCGGGTCCGCGACGCCACCGTCGACCCCGATCCGGCCAGGGCCGCCGCCTACGACGACCTCTTCGACGTCTACACCGAACTCCACGACCACTTCGGCCGGGGCGGCAGCGGGAGCCTGCACCGCCTGCGCGCCATCCGCAACTCCGCCCTGACCGCGGGCGGCACCGAGAGGGGAGACCGATGACCGCCGACACACCCCCCGAGGTCCCCGAGGAGCACCGGGAGGAGGTGGAACGCCTGCGCGACCTGGTGTGCGCGCTGCACGCCGAGCTCCCCCGGTGGAACCTCGTCACCTGGACGAGCGGCAACGTCTCGGCCCGCGTCCCCGGCGCCGACCTGATGGTGATCAAGCCCAGCGGCGTCTCCTACGACGACCTCTCACCGGCGGACATGGTCGTCTGCGACCTGCACGGCCGGGTCGTCGAGGGACGCCACAAGCCCTCCAGTGACACGGCCGCACACGCCTACGTCTACCGCGCGCGCGCCGACGTCGGCGGTGTCGCGCACACGCACAGCCCCTACGCCACCGCCTGGGCCGCACGCGGCGAGGCCATCCCCTGCGCCATCACCGCCATGGCCGACGAGTTCGGCGGCGACATCCCCGTCGGCCCGTTCGCCCTCATCGGCGACGACGACATCGGCAGGGGAGTGGTCGCCACCCTGGAGGGCCACCGCTCGCCCGCCGTCCTCATGAGCGGCCACGGCGTGTTCACCGTCGGTGCCGGGCCCAAGGCCGCGGTCAAGGCCGCGGTGATGTGCGAGGACGTCGCCCGCACGCTCCACATCGCCCGCCAGGGCGGCCCCATCAGGCGTCTTCCCCAGGAGCACATCGACGCGCTCCACGACCGCTACCAGAACGTCTACGGCCAGTAACGACCCACGGAGGCATCGTGCCCGTACCCACACCCCCCGCCACCGAGCACCCGCCCGTCCGGACACGCCAACCCCGCATCGGCCTGCTCGGCATCATGCAACCCCTCTACGACGACATGATCCCCGGCATCACCGAGCACCAGGCGGCGTACGCGGCCCGGATCACCGAACGGCTCTCCGGTGTCGCCGAGTGGACCCTCAGCCCGCCGGTGCGCGGTCGCGCCGACGCGGAGAAGGCGATCCGCGACTTCGAGGCCGCCGGTCTCGACGGGGTCCTCGTCGTCATGCTCACCTACGGCCCCTCCCTGCGCGTCACCCGGGCGCTGAGCCAGACGCGTCTGCCCCTCGCACTGGCCAACATCCAGCCCGACCCCGCGGTCAGCCCGTCCTGGGACATGGACGACATGACCTACAACCAGGGCATCCACGGGGCCCAGGACACCGCGAACGCCATGGTGCGGGCCGGGCTGCCCTTCGACGTCATCACCGGCGAGTGGCAGAGCCCCGAGTTCGCCGCCCGCGTGGACCGCTGGGCCCGCGCCTCCCGGGCGGTCACCGCGCTGCGCGACCTCCGGGTCGGCGTGTTCGGCTACCCGATGAACGGCATGGGCGACGCCCGCGTGGACGAGACCGCGCTGCTGCGCAGGCTCGGCCCCGAGGTCCACGTCATCGCCCCGGGCGCCCTGCACCGAACCATGGCCGACCTGCCCGAGGACGCGGTCACGGGCCTCATGGACTGGGAGGACGGGGTCTTCGAGGTCGACGGGCGGCTGTCCAAGGAGGAACGCGAGGACCACGCCCGCATGCAGCTGGGCATCGAGCGGCTGCTGGAGGAGTCCGGGTGCGGCGCCTACTCCACCCACTTCGACGCGATCGGTGAGGACGGCCGCTTCGCCCGGCTGCCGATGGCCGCCGCCTCCACCCTGATGGCCAAGGGGTACGGGTTCGCGGGCGAGGGCGACGTCCTGGCCGCCTCGGTCGTCTACGCGGGCCACCAGCTCGCGGGGGACGGCCACTTCACCGAGATGTACGCGATGGACTTCCCCAGCGACTCCATCCTCATGAGCCACATGGGCGAGGGGAACTGGAGGGTCGCGCGCGAGGACGAGCCCGTCCGGCTGATCAAGCGCCCGCTGGGCATCGGCGGCCTCGACGACCCGCCCACCCTCGTGTTCCGCTACCGGCCGGGTCCGGCCACCCTCGCCTCCCTGGTCGCCCTCGGCGGTGAGGAGTTCCGGCTGGTCGTGGCCGAGGGCGAGGTCATCGACGCGCCCGAACTGCCGTCCCTGGAGATGCCCTACGGCCAGTTCCGCCCGGAGACGGGCGTGCGGGCCTGCATGGACGCCTGGCTGCGCGCGGGCGGCACCCACCACATGGTCATGAACACCGGAACGCGCGCCGAGGACTGGAAGGTCCTGTGCGAGCTCACCGGAATCGAGTACGTCCGGGTCTGACCGACTCCCGACACCATGCGCCCCGGCGCACCACCCACCCCCCACGGAGGGCTCCGGGCGGGCCCTCCGACCCCCCTCAGCGCAAGGAGAAGACACCATGCGCGACGCTACACCCCACCCCCCACCACGGTCCGGACCCGTCGGCCCTGACCGCAGGTCCTTCCTCGGCCTGGCCGCCGCCGGACTGGTCGCCGCGGGTTGCGCCCCGCCCGACACCCTGCTCAGCGCGAGGACACCGATCCACCAGTGGAACCTGTTCGCGGGCGGCGACGGCATGCGGATGATCGAGATGCACGAGGCCTACCGGGCCGAGCACCCCGGGACCGACCTCAGCGCCACCACCTTCGAGTGGGGCGAACCCTTCTACACCAAGGTCGCCATGGGAGCGGCCGGAGGGCGCGGCGCCGACATCGCCACCGTGCACGTCTCCCGTCTGGAGAGCCTGGCACCGGGACGGCTGCTGGATCCCATCGACCCGGCGGAACTGGCCGAGGCGGGCATCGACTCGTCCGTGTTCCTGCCCAACGTCTGGGAGCAGTGCTTCTTCGAGGGCCAGCTCTACGCGATCCCGCTCGACACCCACGTCCTCGTCCAGTTCCACAACCTGGACGTGTGCCGCCAGGCCGGTCTGCTGGACGCCGACGACCGGCTCGTCCCGCTCGAGGGCCTCGACACCTACCTCGACGCGCTCCGTGAGATCCGGGCCGTCACCGGCGCCTACGGCCTGTCCCTGGACACGTGGGGGCCCTGGTCCAACTTCTGGGCCCTGTACCGCCAACAGGACGGCGAACTCCTCTTCGGCGAGGACGACTACGAGTGGGACGAGGACAAGGCGATGGCCGCCATGGAGGTCCTCTACCGGCTCTCCGAGGAGGGGCTGGCACCCCGTGTCTCCCAGGGGGCCGACACCTCCGCCAACCTGGCCAACGGCCGGGCCGGGCTGATGATCCACGGCAACTGGGAGATGGCCACGTTGAACGCCGCTGGCACGCCCTTCTCCGCATCGCAGTTCCCCAACCTGTTCGGTAACCACCGAACCCGCGGGGACTCGCACTGCTACGTGCTTCCGCACCGGCGCGACCGTTCCCCGGCCCGGACGCGGGCGGCCCTGGAGTACGCGGCCTGGATGCTGCGCCACAGTCTCACCTGGGCCGAGGGCGCCGGTCACATCCCGGCCTACCGGCCCGTCGTCGAGAGCCCCGAGTACGACGCGCTGCACCCGCAGGCGGAGTACCGCGAGGCCGCCGAGAACGTCCAGTTCGAACCCAAGGCGTGGTTCAGCGGATCGGCGGGGCGGTTGCAGGACGAGGCCACCGGCCCGCTCACCGGGCTCCACCAGGGCACCCAGACCCCGGACGAGGCGCTGGAACAGCTCAAGCGGACCTTCCGCACCCTGATCGACGTGCCCTCACCGGTGTGAAGGAGGTGAATCATGACTCACAGCACCACTGACTCCACGAGAACCGTCACGGGCGGCGCGGGCGACGCCAGCCACGTCGTCGTGGACGTTCGCCGCAGACCCACCACATGGACCGGACTGTGGTTCGTCCTGCCCTTCCTCGCCTTCTACCTGCTGTTCCTGGTCTGGCCCGCCATCGTCGGACTCGGCTACAGCTTCACCGACCGAAGCCTCGCGGGCGGTCCCGTCTCGCTCGTCGGACTCGACAACTGGAACGAGTCCCTCACCGACCCCGCCCTGTACGACTCCCTGTGGAACACCTTGGTGTTCACCCTGCTGAGCGTGCCGATCATGGTCCTGCTCGCGCTCGGCCTGGCCCTGCTCACCGACCACGCCCGCAGGCTCGGATGGTTCCTGCGCCTGTCGTTCTTCGCGCCGTTCGTCCTACCCGTCGCCGTGATGGCCCTCATCTGGGAGTGGATGTACAACCCCAGCCTGGGCCTGTTCAACGGTGTCCTCGGTCAGATCGGCCTTGAGGGGTCGCAGTGGCTGTTCAGCGAGGACACGGCCATGTTCTCGGTGGTCATCGCGACCGCGTGGTGGCAGGTGGGCTTCAACTACCTGCTCTACCTCGCGGCCATGCAGTCCATTCCCAAGGACGTCTACGAGGCCGCGTCGATCGACGGGGCGGGAGCCTGGCAGCGCGTCGGCCGGATCACCCTCCCGATGCTGAGCCGCACCACCGTGCTCATCACCGTCCTACAACTCATCGGTTCGCTGCGCGTGTTCGAGCAGGTCTACCTCATGACCGGAGGCGGACCGAACTTCGCCACCCGCACGATCATCCAGTACATCTACGACTCCGGGTTCGTGGGCCTGCGTATCGGCCTGGCCTCGTCCATGGCCTACATCTTCATGGCGCTGGTCGTCGTCGTCTCCATCGCGCAGTTCCGTTTCTTCGCCCAGAAGGAGGACTGACCGATGACCACCGCGACCAGACCGCCGGCGACGTCCGGCGCCTCCCGCGTGGAAGTCCGGACCACAGCCCGGCGGCGTCCCGCTCCCGGCGTGATCGCCCTGTACACGGTCGCCGCCCTCGCCGCCCTCCTCTGGCTCGTCCCGCTGGCCTGGGCCATCGCCACCTCGATCAAGCCCGAGGGCGAGACCACCGCCATGCCACCCACCTGGTTCACGGCCAATCCGACCTTCGAGGCGTACCTGAACGTGCTCGGGCGTGGCGACATCGTCCGTTGGACCGCGAACTCCCTGATCAGCACCACCCTCGTCACCGTGCTGACCCTGATCGTGTGCGTGTTGGCCGCCTACGGCTTCTCCCGGTTCGACTTCCGTGGCCGACCCTGGCTGTTCGCACTCATCATCGGCGGCATCCTCATTCCGCCCCAGACGCTGATCGTGCCGCAGTTCGTCCTCATGACCCAGCTCGGACTCGTCGACACCTACTGGGGGATCGCACTGCCCCAGGTCGTGGCTCCCGTGTTCGTGTTCATCCTCAAGCGCTTCTTCGACGCCATCCCGCGCGACTACGAGGACGCGGCCAGGATGGACGGAGCCGGGCCCGTGCGCGTGCTGTGGAGCGTCGTCCTGCCGTTGTCCCGGCCCATCCTCACCGCCGTCGGCATCTTCACCTTCATCGGAGCCTGGAACAACTTCCTGTGGCCGTTCCTGGTCACCACCGCCCCCGAGATGATGACCCTCCCCGTCGGACTGGGCACCGTCATGGGCGGTTACGGCATCCAGTACGCCCAGGTCATGGCCTCCGCCGTGCTGGGCGCGGTGCCCCTGCTCGTCGTCTTCCTGCTCTTCCAGCGGCACATCGTCACGGGCGTGGCGGGTGCCGGGATCAAGGGCTGACCCGCTCCCACGACCCCCAAGGAGCCCCGAATGTCGCGCACACTCACCCGGGCCGCGGCGGTCCTGGCACTGACCGTCACGGCCGCCGCACTGACCTCACCCGCACACGCGTCCCGCGCGGACTGGGACGTCCCGCCCAACAACCCCGGCCTGCCCCTGTTCGGCCACCAGCCCGAGGACGGACAACCCGCCACCCACGGCCTGCGGGCCCACGACCCCGCCCTGTACCGGGGCGGGGAGGGCGAGGACTGGTACGTCCTCAGCACCGGCGACGGCGCGCTCGGGGACGGCAACATCCAGATCCGCAGCTCCCCCGACGGACGCCACTGGAGCTACACCGGAACCGTCTGGGACACCAAGCCCGCCTGGCTCACGGAGGCGATCCCGGGGGTGGAGAACCTCTGGGCACCCGAGATCCACCACTCCGACGGCACCTACTACCTGTACTACTCGGCCTCCACCTTCGGCTCGAACCGCTCGCTCATCGCCCTGGCCACCAACACCACCCTGGACCCCGACGACCCCGACTACGCGTGGGTCGACCGGGGGCCGGTGTTCGAGTCCTTCCCGGGCGACCCCTACAACGCCATCGACCCCGGCATCGTGGCCGACGACGAGGGCCGCC
The DNA here is from genome assembly GCF_000341065.1 of Nocardiopsis halotolerans DSM 44410. Lineage (GTDB taxonomy): Bacteria > Actinomycetota > Actinomycetes > Streptosporangiales > Streptosporangiaceae > Nocardiopsis > Nocardiopsis halotolerans. The sequence continues at coordinate 16,084 of NZ_ANAX01000394.1, forward strand.
GCTGGATGACCTTCGGCTCGTTCTGGAGCGGCATCCGCATGGTGGAGCTGGACTGGCCCAGCGGTCAGGTGGCCGAGGGCGCCGAGGTCCTGCACCTGGCCGACCGCCGCGAGCCGCCCAACGCCGTCGAGGCGCCCTACATCCTCCACCGCGACGGCTACTACTACCTGTTCGTCTCCTTCGACCTGTGCTGCCGCGTCGGCAGCGACTACAAGATCGCCGTCGGCCGCTCCACCGACGTCACCGGCCCGTACGTGGACGCCGACGGCGTCCCCCTGCTGGAGGGCGGCGGCACCGTGATCCTCGCCGAGGAGGGCACCATCACCGGCTCGGGCGGACAGTCCGTCTCCGGCGGGCTGCTCGCCTACCACTACTACGACACCGACCTGGGACCCGAGTTCGACTTCCGGCTGGCGATACGCCGACTGCACTGGACCGCCGACGGCTGGCCCCACGTCCGCTGACCGGCGCTCCCCGGGTCCTCCGCCCCGCCCCCCCGGAGCGGAGGACCCGCACAGGAAGCAGGCCCCGTACAGGAGACGGGCCCCGACCCCGTACCGACACACACCGAGGAGTCCCCATGCTCAGCGCCACCCTCCGCGTCGACGCGGACACCCCCGTCGCCCCGGTCCACCGCCGCACGTTCGGTTCCTTCGTCGAACACATGGGACGCTGCGTCTACACCGGCATCCACGAACCCGACCACCCCACCGCCGACGCCGACGGCCTGCGGCGCGACGTCGCCGCGCTGGTCCGCGAACTCGGCGTCACCACCGTGCGCTACCCCGGCGGCAACTTCGTCTCCGGGTACCGGTGGGAGGACGGGATCGGCCCCAAGGAACGGCGCCCGGTCCGCCGCGACCTGGCCTGGCACAGCATCGAGACCAACCAGTTCGGACTCAACGAGTTCATGACCTGGTGCCGGAGCCTGGACATCGAACCGATGATGGCCGCCAACCTCGGCAGCCGGGGCCTCCAGGAGGCCCTCGACCTGCTGGAGTACTGCAACCACCCCAGCGGGACCCACCTGTCGGACCTGCGCGCGGCCCACGGCCACCCCGACCCCCACGACATCCGCATGTGGTGCCTGGGCAACGAGATGGACGGCCCCTGGCAGATCGGCCACCTCGACGCCCGCTCCTACGGGCGCAAGGCCGCCCAGGTGGCCCGCGCCATGAAGATGGCCGACCGCGACCTGGAACTGGTCGTGTGCGGCAGCTCCGGATCGGCCATGTCCACCTTCGGCCAATGGGAGGCCACCGTGCTTGAGGAGACCTACGATGCTGTGGACCACATCTCCCTGCACGCCTACTACGAGGAGCACGACGGGGACTTGGCCAGCTTCCTGGGATCGACCACGGACATGGACCACTTCATCGACTCGGTGGTCTCCACGGCCGACGCCGTCGGTGCCAGGCTCCGCGACCCCAAGCGCATCCAGCTCTCCTTCGACGAGTGGAACGTCTGGTACCTGAGCCGCCACCAGGCCGAGGCGGCCGTGCAGCCGACCGACGACTGGCGGGTCGCCCCCCGCGTCATCGAGGACCGGTACAACGTGGCCGACGCCGTCGTGGTCGGCAACATGCTCATCAGCCTGCTCCGGCACGGCGACCGGGTCACCGCGGCCAGCCAGGCCCAGCTCGTCAACGTGATCGCGCCGATCATGACCGAACCGGGCGGTCCCGCCTGGCGCCAGACCACCTTCCACCCCTTCGCCCTCACCGCCGGATCCGCCTCCGGCCACGTCCTGCGCGCCGAGGTCTCCGCACCCGTCCAGGAGACCGACCGGTACGGCGCCGTGCCCGTCGTCGACTCCGCGGTCACCCACGACCCCGACACCGGACGCGCCGCCCTGTTCGTCGTCAACCGCTCCACCGACCAGCCGCTCACCCTCGAAGCCGACCTGCGCTCTCTCGACCCGACCGGTGTGGCCCGCGCGCTCACCCTCGCCGACGACGACGTGTACGCCGCCAACACCATGGACGACCCCGACCGCGTCACCCCCCAGGACAACAAGTCCGCCCACCTCGACTCCGGAAGGCTCACGGTGACCCTGCCCCCCGTCTCCTGGACGGTGGTCGACCTGGCGACCAACGGTCGCTGAACCCCCCTCACTCCCCAAAGGAGAAACCCCCATGCCACACCACCGGACACTGTCCGTCCCGGCCCTGCTCGGGGCGGCGGCACTCCTGCTCACCGCGTGCGGAGGCGTCGGCGACGCCGCCCGGCCCGAGGGCGAGGAGGGCGTCGTCGGCATCGCCATGCCCACCCAGTCCTCGGAGCGCTGGATCAGGGACGGCGAGAACATGGTCGCCGAGTTCGAGACCCGCGGCTTCGGCACCGACCTCCAGTACGCCGAGGACGTCGTGGAGGACCAGGTCGCCCAGATCGAGAACATGATCACCAGGGGCGCCGACGTCCTGGTCATCGCCTCCATCGACGGCGAGGCCCTCAGCGACGTGCTCGACATGGCCGCCTCCAGCGACATCCCCGTGGTCGCCTACGACCGCCTCATCCGCGGCACCGAGCACGTCGACTACTACGCCACCTTCGACAACTTCCAGGTGGGCGTCCTCCAGGCCCAGTACATCGTGGACACCCTCGACCTGGAGAACCAGGAGGGGCCGTTCAACATCGAGCTGTTCGGCGGGGCGCCCGACGACAACAACTCCTACTACTTCTACGACGGGGCGATGTCGGTCCTCCAGCCCCACATCGACGACGGCACCCTCGTGGTCCGGAGCGGCCAGACCAGCATGGACCAGATCGCCACCGTGCGCTGGTCCGGTGCCAACGCCCAGGACCGGATGGACAACCTGCTCAGCGCCAACTACTCCGACGAGGAACTGCACGCGGTCCTGTCGCCCTACGACGGCATCAGCCTCGGCGTGATCGAGTCCCTGCGCGCGGTGGGCTACGGCACCGAGGAGCGGCCCTTCCCCGTCATCACCGGTCAGGACGCCGAGGTCGCCTCGGTCCAGTCCATCATCGCCGGGGAACAGACCCAGACCGTCTTCAAGGACACCCGCGCCCTCGCGGACCAGACGGTCGACATGGTCGAGGCCGTGGTCAACGGCGAGGAGGTCCCGGTCAACGACACCGAGAGCTACGACAACGGGGCCAAGGTCGTCCCCTCCTACCTCCTCGAACCCGTCTCGGTGGACGTCGACAACTACCACGAGATCCTCGTCGGCAGCGGCTACTACGAGGAGTCCGAGCTCGAATGAGACCGGAGGACCGGCGGTCCGCCCCCCGAGGCGGACCGCTCCTGTCGATGCGCGACATCCGCAAGGACTTCCCCGGGGTGCGGGCCCTGGACGGGGTGTCCCTGAGCGTCGGACACGGTCGCGTCCACGCCCTGATGGGAGAGAACGGCGCGGGCAAGTCCACACTGATGAAGGTGCTCAGCGGCGTCCACCCGACGGGCTCCTACGAGGGCGAGATCCTTCTCGACGGCGACACCTGCGCCTTCTCCGGCGTCTCCGACAGCGAACGCGCGGGCATCGCCATCATCCACCAGGAACTCGCCCTCATCCCGCAGATGTCGATCAGCGAGAACATCTTCCTCGGCCACGAGCAGGCCCGCTACGGCGTCATGAACTGGGGCGCCACCCACGCCCGGACCCGTGAACTCCTGCGCAGGGTCGGGCTGGACGAGAACCCGTCCACGCACGTCTCGGCGCTGAGCGTCGGCGCCTGCCAGCTCGTGGAGATCGCCAAGGCCCTGGCCAAACGGGTGCGGCTGCTCATCCTGGACGAGCCGACCTCAGCGCTCAACGAGGCGGAGAGCACCCGGCTGCTCGAACTGCTCCTGGACCTGCGCGACGAGGGCGTCACGTGCATCCTCATCTCGCACAAACTCGGCGAGGTGATGCGCGTCTGCGACGAGGTCACCGTCCTGCGGGACGGCCGCACCATCGAGACCCTCGCCGTAGAGCGCGACGCCGACGGGACCCCCTCCGTGGACGAGGACCGCGTCATCCGCGCGATGGTCGGCCGCGAGCTGGACCAGCGCCATCCCGAACGGACCGGGGAGATCGGCGGGGTGCGCTTCGAGGTCCGTGACTGGACGGTGGACCACCCGACCCAGGACGGACGACGCGTGGTGGACGGTGCCAACCTCACCCTGCGCGCCGGGGAGGTCGTGGGCATGGCGGGCCTCATGGGCGCGGGGCGCACCGAGTTCGCGATGAGCCTGTTCGGCCGCTCCTACGGGCGCTATGTCCGCGGCAGCCTGCTCAAGGACGGCACCGAACTCGCGACCGGCAGCGTCGCCCAGGCCATCCGCGGCGGGATCGCCTACGTGCCCGAGGACCGCAAGTCGCTCGGCCTGCTGCTGGACGAGGACATCCGTACCAACACCACGATGGCCGCGCTGGACCGCGTGTCCGCGCGCGGGGTCGTCGATCCGGGGCTGGAGACCGTGGAGGCCGCCCGGATGAGCGAGCGGATGCGGGTGAGGAGCCACGGCACGAGCCAGACCGTGCGCACCCTCAGCGGAGGGAACCAGCAGAAGGTCGTGCTCGGCAAGTGGATGTTCACCCGCCCCGAACTCCTGATCCTCGACGAGCCCACCCGGGGCATCGACGTCGGAGCCAAGTACGAGATCTACCTGATCATCCGCCAACTCGCCGCGGAGGGCGCCTGCGTGCTGCTGATCTCCTCCGAACTCCCCGAGATCCTCGGCATGTGCGACCGGGTCTACACGATGTGCGAGGGGCGGATCACCGGAGAGGTCCCCGGTGAGGGGGCCGACCAGGAAACCCTCATGAGACTGATGACGCGAACCGGGGGACACCCGTGACAGAGCCCAACGCGACCTCCCGACTCTCCCGGCTCCGCAGCTTGCTGATGCACGGGAACTCCCGTCAGTACGGCATGGCCCTGGCCCTGGTGGCCATCGTCGTGCTCTTCCAGATCCTCACCGGAGGACTGCTCCTCACACCGCTCAACGTCACCAACCTGATCATGCAGAACTCCTACATCCTGATCCTGGCGATCGGGATGATGCTGGTGATCGTCACCGGCCACATCGACCTGTCGGTCGGTTCGGTGGTGGCGTTCACCGGCGCGGTGTCGGCGATCATGCTCAACTGGTGGGGGCTGCCGACGGTCGTGGTCGTGCCCGCCGCCCTGCTGCTCGGCGCGCTCATCGGCGCGTGGCAGGGTTTCTGGGTCGCCTACGTGCGCGTTCCGGCGTTCATCGTCACCCTGGCCGGGATGCTCGTCTTCCGTGGCGCGACCCTGGCAGTCCTGGGCGGCGAGTCCATCGCCTCGCTGCCCCAGTCCCTGCGCGACATCGCCAGCGGGTTCCTGCCCGGCCAGGGCGGTGAGGGCCCGCACGTGCCCACCCTGGCGCTGGGTGTGGTCGGGGCCGCCGCGCTCGTGTGGATCCAGTGGAGCTCACGGGCGCGCTCGCGCGGGTACGGGCTGCCGGTGGCGCCCACGGCGGTCACCGCCACCACCTCCGTCGTCACGGCCGCGGCCGTCCTGGCGTTCACCTACGTGGTGGCCGACTACAACGGGTTGCCCATCGTGGGCCTGCTGCTCGCCGCGCTCATCGCCGGGTACTCGTTCGTCATGCGCTCCACGACCATGGGCAGGCGCGTGTACGCCGTCGGCGGCAGCGAGCAGGCCGCGGCGCTCTCGGGGATCCGGACCCAGCGCACCACGTTCTGGGTGTTCGTCAACATGGGCGTGCTCTCGGCGCTGGCCGGGATCGTGTTCACCGCGCGGCTCAACGCCGCCACGACCGGAGCTGGGACCATGTTCGAGCTCGACGCGATCGCCGCGGCCTTCATCGGCGGCGCCTCCGCCTCCGGGGGCGTGGGCACCGTCATCGGCGCCGTCGTCGGCGCCATGGTCATGGGCGTGCTCAACAACGGCATGTCACTCATCGGGCTGGGTGTGGACTGGCAGCAGCTCATCAAGGGGCTCGTGCTGCTCCTCGCCGTGGCGTTCGACATCTACAACAAGCGCCGAGCCAGCGCCGGGCCGGTCTCCTCGTCCGGCTCGTCGGCCTCGTCGGCGCCGTCGGGCCGGAACGGAGCCGAAGGCTCCCAGGCCAAGGAGGACCGGGCGCGGGCGGTCCCCTGAGGGAGCGTCTTCGCCGAACGACCGCCGCCGCCCGGGAGCCAGCGCATGAGGGCCCCGGGCGGTGTTCAACGCCTGAGGTGTGCGTGTGGTCGGGCTCTGCTGCGATAGCGGCAACGGTGGCGGGGGAGTGGGGCTCGGGCTGCGTGGTGGGTGTGGGCACGCTCAGGTGAGGCCGGGTGCGCATGGCGGTGGCCGGGGAGGTCAACAACCGCACGACCTCCGAGTCCCCGGACAGCTCGTCGAGCA
>NZ_ANAX01000395.1 GCF_000341065.1 Nocardiopsis halotolerans DSM 44410
ACTGCTCGAACCAGATGATTTCGGAGGAGGTTCCTGCAAATCCGGCACGCCCGCGGGGAAACCGCGTTCGTTTCGCTCGGAAGAGGTGTGCCGCGACCCCGCACGGCTCTGGGCCGGTCGGAGGCGACTCGGAGAACATTACCCCGCACCCGGTGCTCTGGCAACCCGGGCATCCCGTGGCCTGGGTCACATCAGCTCGGAGGGGCATCGGTGGTCCAGGAGCGCCCTAGTTCAGCAGCACCCCGGAACCGGTTCCCGGCGCCGCGTACAGCCACTCCACCTCCAGCTCCACCGCCGCGACCGTGGCCGGCGCGTAGGCCGCCAGGGCCTCGTTCCCCACGAAGGACGCGGCCATCTGGGCCACCGTCGGGTTGTGCGCGACGACCAGCACGGTTTCCGCGTCCGCGTCCACGTAGTTCACGAGTTCCAGGAGCGTGTCCACCCCCGCTGAGTACACCGCCTCGGAGTAGTCCACCTCCGGGCGTCGCGACGGGCTCATCGCTCCCAGCACCCCGTCGAGGGTCTGCCTCGTACGCCTGGCGGCGGAACAGAGGACGTGGTCCGGTGCGTAGCCCCGTTCGGAGAGCAGGCGGCCGACCGCCTCCGCCTGGTTCCGTCCCCGGTCGGTGAGCTCACGGTCGAAGTCCTCGACCCCGACCCCGTTCCCGGCCTCGGCGTGCCGCATCAGCAGCAGCGTGCGCGCGCCGCTCACGGGGACACGACCGTCGCGACGATGGAGAGGGCGGCGATGAACGCCACCATGATCCCCACGATGACGAACAGCCCCTTCATCCCGGACACCAGGAACCACCTCTTCTTGCCTACTGGAACGACCTCGCTCCAGGTTAGGTGTGCTCTCCCGCGGCACGTCCCCGCCCCGCTCCACCCCCTCACGGCGCGAGGCCGCCCGGACACCCCCGGACGGCCTCGCGCCGTGTTCGCCGACTCCTCCTGTCCGTCGTCCCCCTACTTGCCGTCTCCGGCCCGGGCCTCCTCCTTGCGGTCGTCGGCGTCGGCGTCGGCCGCGCCCTCCTTCTGACCGTCACCCTCCTCGGAGGCGACCTCTCCCCTCGGAGAGGCTCCGTCGTCCCCGGTCTCGGGAGCGTCCTTGGGCGCGGACTGGCCGCTGATCTCGGCGAGGTCCGTCTCGGTGCCCGATCCGCGACGCTTGGACCACAGGATCGCGCCGACGAGCACGCCCACGGCCAGCACGGCCATCACCGTCCGGAGGACGATGTTGTCCGCGTAGATCACCACGCTGGGCGCGACGATCAGAGCGACGAGGTTCATCACCTTGAGCAGGGGGTTGATGGCGGGACCGGCGGTGTCCTTGAACGGGTCCCCGACCGTGTCGCCGATGACCGTGGCGGCGTGGGCCTCCGAGCCCTTGCCCCCGTGGTGTCCGTCCTCGACGAGCTTCTTGGCGTTGTCCCAGGCACCGCCGGAGTTGGCGAGGAAGACCGCCATGAGCACACCGGCGGCGATGGCGCCGCCGAGGAACGCGCCCAGCGGGGCGTAACCGAGGGCGAAGCCGACCGCGATCGGCGCGAGGACCGCCAGCAGACCCGGCGTGACCAGCTCCCGCAGCGAGTCCTTCGTGCAGATGTCGACCACCCGCGCGTACTCGGGCTTCTCCGTGCCGTCCATGATCCCCGGACGGGTGCGGAACTGGTCGCGCACCTCCAGGACCACGCGGCCCGCGGCCCGACCGACCGCCATGATGGCGAGCCCCGAGAAGAAGAACACCACGCTGGCGCCGATGATGACCCCGACCAGCACGTCGGGCTGGTCCAGCGAGAGCGAGAAGGCCTCGTCGGCGTCACCGAGCTGTGCCTGCACCGAGGTGCGGAAGGCACCGAACAGCGCGGTCGCGGCCAGAACCGCGGTCGCGATCGCGATGCCCTTGGTGATCGCCTTGGTGGTGTTGCCGACGGCGTCGAGACCGGTGAGGATCTCCGCGCCCCTGCCCTCGACGTCGCCGGACATCTCGGCGATGCCCTGGGCGTTGTCGGCGACCGGGCCGAAGGTGTCCATCGCCACGATGATGCCGACGGTGGTGAGCAGGCCGGTTCCGGCGAGGGCGACGGCGAACAGGCTCAGGGTGATGGAACCGCCCCCGAGCATGAACGCGGCGTAGACCGCGCCGGCGATGAGCAGGGCGGAGTAGACGGCCGACTCCAGGCCGACGGAGATGCCGGAGAGGATGACGGTCGCCGCGCCGGTCTCGGAACTGTCGCCGATGTCGCGGACGGGCCGCCGGTCGGTCTCGGTGAAGTAGCCGGTGAGCAGCTGGATGGCGGCGGCGAGCACCAGGCCGATGAGGACCGCGGCCACGGCGATGAACCTCGGGTCGGGGCTGGTCCCGGCCGCCTCGATCTCCGCCAGGACCTGCGGGCTGACACCGGAGAGTTCGCCGAAGCTGGAGGGCAGGTACCAGAGGGCGGTGCCGATGACGAGCATGGCGGAGATACCCGCGGAGACGAAGAAGCCACGGTTGATCGCCGACATCGCCGTCTTGTCCCGGGCGCGGGGGGCGACCAGGAAGATGCCGATCATGGCGGTGAGCACGCCGATCATGGGGACCAGGAGCGGGAACACCAGGCCCTCGGTGCCGAACGCGACCCGGCCGAGGATCAGCGAGGCGACCAGTACGACCGCGTACGACTCGAACAGGTCCGCGGCCATACCCGCGCAGTCGCCCACGTTGTCGCCGACGTTGTCGGCGATGGTGGCGGCGTTGCGGGGGTCGTCCTCGGGGATGCCCTGCTCGACCTTGCCGACGAGGTCGGCGCCGACGTCTGCGGCCTTGGTGAAGATGCCGCCGCCCACACGCATGAACATGGCGAGGAGGGCCGCACCGAAGCCGAAGCCCTCCAGGACGATGGGTGCGTCGCCCCGGTAGAGGAGGACGACGACGGCCGCGCCGAACAGGCCGAGGCCGACGGTGATCATGCCCGCCACACCGCCGGTGCGGAAGGCGATGCGCATGGCGGTGCGGTTGGAGGCGTCGTCTCCGCCCCGGGCCGCCGCGGCGACCCGGACGTTGCCGCGCACCGCGAGCCACATGCCGATGAATCCGGTCGCCGCCGACAGCAGGGCGCCGAGCGCGAAGAAGACCGAGCGGCCGATGGCGATGGCCCAGGAATCGGCCGGGAGCAGGAGCAGCAGGAGCGGGATGACGACGACGAAGACCGCGAGGGTGCGGAACTGTCGTTTGAGGTAGGCCGCCGCTCCTTCCTGCACCGCGACCGCGATGTTGCGCATTCGCTCTGTGCCCTGTCCCGAGGCGAGGACCTCACGTACCAGCATTCCCGCGACGGCGAGCGCCAGAAGGGCCACCACCATGACGATGATGACGAGGGTGAAGTCGGTGCCTGCCAGTGATAGGGCCGTGCCGCCTTCAGCGGCGAGGTTGAGCCCAGACAATCCGTCCTCCTTGAGACCGGCACGACCTTTTCGGCCCCGTCCACCGGAGAACGCGCGAAACGGCTCGGCACGTGGGCGCCGGTCTCGCGCGGCTGGGGGCGTACCGCCGTCCGGAAGGAGCCTGAGCTGGCCCGACGGCACGCTTGGCGGGGTCGAAGCGGTGCCACCTTTGGTTGTGGTGCGTACCGCCCGTGCCGCATTTTCACGGGCGGTGATCCGGGGATTCTACGCACGGCACAGAACAAAGGTGAGATCCGGACCGGCTTTTCTTCGAGACAATCCGAAGATGTGATCTTCCGGTGATCTCAGGGAGAGGATAAATGCATTTATTGGTGATGTGCGACTTATATAACATCGCATAACGTCGTAATGCGATGTTAACGCTAAAGCTCACATAAGCGCATAAAAGCGGAACGAGCCACGCAGGCATCACTGGCCACAGGAGGTGCTGGCAGCCCCCAAGGTCGTCCCTGGGGGCGGCTGTGTGTCCGAAAGACCTGTCCGGAAAGCGTGTCCGAAACCCTCCGGCTACGCGCCCAGCAGGCGCATCCCCGAGGGGTCGATCCCGTCCCCCGGGCGGGCGCGCCCGGCGTCCAGGTCGTCGGCCAGCGCCCGGGCGAACGCCGCCACCCCGGCCACGTCCACCCCGTGCGGAGCGTCCGGTCCGAACGGCTCCACGCGGTCCGCACCCCGCCTCAGCAGGCGTGCGGCGCCGACCATGTTGCCGCGCTGCGCGTGGGTGACTCCCACGGCCGTCTGGGCGAGGCCGCGCCACAGCTCCCGCTCGGGGTCGGGCGAGGACTTCCACACGGCTTCGAGGACTTCGTGGGCGGTGAAAGCGTACCCCTCGTCGAGCAGCCGCTGGGCCTCTTCCAGACCTTCGGTCGCGGAGAACTCGGCGTCGTCGGGAACCCGCTCCACCTCGCCCACGCTCCCGTGCGGCATCGGGCGCCCGTAGCGGTCGCGGGGGCGCTGGTTCTGCGCCTGGCCGGTCTCGTTGCGGTCCCGTCCGCCCTCCCGGCTCCGGCGCCCGGGGGCCTGCCGTCCGCTCACGGGTTCCGTCGCCATCAGTGCCTCACCGCCGTTCCCCCTCACCTCGGAGGGCTCCGTCCACGTCGTCCCCGAGACCTCCGCCAGCCACTCCACGAGCGCGCCGGAGACCTCCTCGGGGCGCTCCTCGTGCGGGAAGTGGCCCGCGCCGGGGATCTGCCTCCAACGGTAGGCCCCCGTGACCATGCTCCGCGAGGCGCGGGCCGCCCTGGGCGGGCACACCGGGTCGAGTGCCCCATGGAGCTGGAGGACGGGGACGCGCACGCGCGCGCGCATCCTCGCGTTGTAGCGGAGGCCGTCCGTACGCCACCGAGAGCGGAAGAGCCAGCGTTGGCTCTCCAGGGAGCAGTGGGAGACCTTCGGGATGGCGAAGGCGCGGCGGTAGCGTTCCTCGGCCTCGGTGTCCGGCCATCCGGCTCCGGCCCACTCCCGCAGCAGGTCGCCCACGCGCACGCACCCGTCGCTCAGGAGCCGGTGTTCGGGGAGGATGGGCAGCTGTGCCCGGAGCATGTGGCGGACGCCGGGCCCGCCGGAGGCCAGGACGCGTCCCGCGCGCAGCGGGTGCGGCGACGCGACCGCGGCCAGGGCGCGCACGGTGTCCGGGTGGTAGACGCTCATGGTCCAGCCGACGAGGCCGCCGAGGCCGTGTCCCACCACGGCCGCGTCCCGTGCGCCGAGGGCGCGGACGAGTCCCGCGGCGTCCTGGGCGAGGGTGACGAGGTCGTATCCGCGCGGAGTCTTGTCACTGGCGCCGTAGCCGCGCAGGTCCGCGGCGACCGCACGGTAACCGGCGTCGGCGAGCGCGGTCAGCTGGGACCGCCAGGCCCACCAGAACTGGGGGAAGCCGTGGAGGAGGAGCACCAGCGGCCCGTCACCGGCCTCGGCGACGTGGAACCGTGCGCCCGCCGCGCTGACGGTCCTGTGCGTCCAGGGGCCGTCGACGTGGGCGGCCGAGTCGTCCAACACCGGGCGGGCCTACCGGGCCGGGTGGACGCCAGCCTCGACGGAGTCGGCGGTGACGGCGGTCGAGGGCGGGCGGATGTCCCCGCGCAGGATGCCGGTGAGGCGGGAGGTGGTCAGAGCGGTCCGCTGGAGGCCCTCCCGCTTGCGGAGGACGGAGATCGCGTACAGCGCGATGGCCACGGCGAGCAGCAGGTACGCGAGGGTGACGATGCCGAAGCTGGCCCACCCGGGGAGACCGGCCACCTCGTACAGGACGAAGGCGGCGGTCACCGAGAGGAGGATGACGAAGATGTGGGCGAGGACGGCGACGACGGCGAAACCGGCGACGCCCTTGCCGATCTTGACCGCGTCGGCCTTGGCCTCCAGCTTGGCCAGTTTGATCTCCAGGCTCACCAGCCGGGAGAGGTTGCCCGTGGCGTCTGAGACCAGTTCGCTGATGGAACGGTCGGTGTCCCTGGTGGCGCCAGGTCCGCCGGTACCCGGCTTCTCCGCCATCGTGGAGGTTCCCTTCTCTCGGTCCGAACGCACGGATGATCCTCCGCATCCTCGCACATACCCCGGCTCAGGCGTCTCTCACGGCACGCACAACGGTGTCCCTCCGTTTCGTCACACGGGTGAGCATCGGCGACGGTTCCGTGGCGGGATCACCACGGAACCTCGTCGGAACCGCGGCGGAGCGGCGCGCGGTGCCCCGACCGGGTCGGGNTCGTTCGGGAACGGGCCGCCGGGACGGCCCGTCCGGATGCTCCTGTGGACGTCAGTCCTGCTGCTTGGCGGAGGGCAGCTGCTTGGCGATGACCTCCATGATCGAGGAGTCGGTGAGCGTGGAGGTGTCGCCGACCGCCCGGTTCTCGGCGATGTCGCGCAGCAGGCGCCGCATGATCTTGCCGGAGCGGGTCTTGGGCAGCTCGGGGACGGCGAGGAGGCGTGCGGGCTTGGCGATCGGGCCGAGCGAGGCGCCGACGTGGTTGCGCAGCTCCTGGACCAGGTCCTCGGGGACCTCCTCCTCACCGCCGCGCAGGATCACGAAGCCGACGATGGCCTGGCCGGTGACCTTGTCGGTGGCGCCGACGACCGCCGCCTCCGCCACGCGCGGGTGCGAGACCAGGGCGGACTCGACCTCGGTGGTGGAGATGTTGTGGCCGGAGACGAGCATGACGTCGTCCACGCGGCCCAGCAGCCACATGTCGCCGTCCTCGTCCTTCTTGGCGCCGTCGCCGGGGAAGTACAGGCCCTCGAAGCGCGACCAGTAGGTGTCCTTGTAGCGCTCGGGGTCGCCCCAGATGCCGCGGAGCATGGACGGCCACGGCTCACGGACGACGATGAAGCCGCCCTCGCCGTCGGGGACGGAGTCGCCCTGTTCGTCCACGACGTCGGCGGCGATGCCGGGGATGGGGCCCATGGCGGCGCCCGGCTTTCCGGAGGTCACGCCCGGCAGCGGGCTGACCATGATGGCACCGGTCTCGGTCTGCCACCAGGTGTCCACGACCGGGGTGCGGTCGCCGCCGATGTTCTTGCGGTACCAGACGTAGGCCTCGGGGTTGATGGGTTCGCCCACCGAGCCGATGACGCGCAGGCTGGACAGGTCGAACTTGGCGGGGATGTCGTCGCCCCACTTCATGAAGGTGCGGATCGCCGTGGGAGCCATGTAGGCGATGCTGACCTTGTACTTCTCGATGATCTCCCAGAAGCGGCCCTTGTGCGGGGTGTCCGGGGTGCCCTCGTACAGGACCGTGGTGGCCGCGTTGGCGAGCGGGCCGTAGACGATGTAGGAGTGGCCGGTCACCCAGCCGATGTCGGCGGCGCACCAGTAGACGTCGGTCTCGGGCTTGAGGTCGAAGACCGCCCAGTGGGTGTAGGCGACCTGGGTGAGGTAGCCGCCCGTGGTGTGCAGGATGCCTTTCGGCTTGGCCGTGGTGCCGCTGGTGTACATGATGTACAGCGGGTCCTCGGCGTCGTGGGCCTCGGGGGTGTGCTCGGTGCTCTGGGTCTCCACGACGTCGTGCCACCACACGTCGCGGTCGTTCCACTCGACGTCCTGCCCGGTGCGGCGGACGACGAGGACCTTCTCGACGCCGGGGCGGTCGGCGACGGCCCCGTCCACGGCGGGCTTGAGGGCGCTGGGCTTGCCGCGGCGGTAGCNTGGCTGTCGTCGAGGCGCTGGCCGACGGCGTCCACGGAGAAGCCGCCGAACACGACCATGTGGACGGCGCCGATCCGGGCGCAGGCGAGCATGGCCACGACGGTCTCGGGGATCATCGGCATGTAGATGGCGACGCGGTCGCCCTTGCGGACGCCGAGTTCGGTCAGGGCGTTGGCCGCCTGGCAGACCATGTCCTTGAGCTCGGCGTAGGTGATGCTGCGGGTGTCGCCGGGCTCGCCCTCCCAGTGGTAGGCGACCCGGTCGCCCAGGCCGTTGGCCACGTGGCGGTCCACGCAGTTGACGGAGGCGTTGAGCTTTCCGCCGACGAACCACTTGGCGAAGGGCGGGTTCCACTCCAGGGCGGTGTCCCAGGGCTGTTCCCACTGGAGCCTGCGGGCCTGCTCCTCCCAGAATCCGAGACGGTCCTCGGCCGCCCTGTCGTAGGCGTCGGCCTTGACGTTGGCGTTGGCGGCGAGGTCCTCCGGAGGAGGGAAGCTGCGCGTCTCGTGGAGAAGGTTGGACAGTGTCTCCTGGCTCGCGGGAGTGCTGTCGGCCACTGTGACTCTCCTTACGTAGGCTGGTTCACACCCAATTAATCATGGGGGGCGACACCCCGTGAACAACCGGGTCGCCTCCAGCGGCGGGGGCGTCCGGACGCGCGACGAACGGGCGGTGAACGGTCGTCCCGTCGCGACGAGCGGTCGCGGAACGACTGGTGCGGGCTGGTGTGGGCGATCGGGGTTACCGGCGCGTAGTGTTGTTTCCCGTGAGCGAATCGACTTCTGCCTCCGCGTCCGACCCGCTGGCCCGGATCGCCGAACTGCCCGGTGTCGGCGACGCGGTCGCCGAGGCACGGACCCTGGTCGACCGGCTGTTGGGACACCGGGTGCTGCGCCGTCGCAGCAGTGACGTGTCCATGGAGTCCGCGCTGCGCGGCGCGGGAGCGTCGGCGGCGCTGGAGGGCGCCGAGGTCTCGCTGGACGAGATCCGCGAGGGGCACGTGTACGACACGCGCGTCAAGGGCGCGCTCCGGGTGTCCGGGGAACTGGGGAACCTGGTGGACACCTGGCCCAGGGCGCCCCGCCAGGTCCTGGCGCGCCTGCACACGCTCGCCGCGGCGGACGCGGTGTCCGAGGACGCGTTGGGCCGCCCCCGGTTGGCCGGGGAGCGGGTCGAGGACCCGCTGGGGCTGGGCCCCGCTCCGGCCCCCGAGGCGGCGATGGCCAGGCTGGAGGGGCTGTACGCGCTGCTGGGCGCGCGCACGTCGGTCCCCGCGCTGGTGACGTCGGCCCTGGTGCACGGGGAACTGATGGCGGTCCGGCCCTTCGGGTGGGGCGACGGCCTGGTGGCGCGCGCGGCCGAGCGGCTGACGCTGGTGGAGCGGGGGTTGGACCCCAAGTCGCTGGTGCCTTCCGAACTGGGACACCAGACGCTGCGGGACGAGTACGGACCGGCGCTGCGCGGGTACATGGGCGGTACGACCGAGGGCGTCGCGGAGTGGGTGGTGTACTGCTGCCGCGCGGTCCGCGCCGGGGCACAGGACTCACTGGCCACCTGTGAGGCGCTCAAGCGCGGCTGACCGAGGGGCCGGGTGTACTGACCGTGGAGCCGGGTGGCACCGGCCCCGCGGGACACGGGCGAAGAAGGCCTTCGGTGGTGGTGTGGTCGGTGGTGTCAGCGCCAGCCGCCGGAAGGCCCCTGGCGCCCCGCGTCGGGGCGGGGAGGCGTGGAACGGATGTCGCCTTTGACGGACACCCGCCCGGGAGCTCACCGCGCGGCGTCGAAAAGGCGCGTCGCCAATCGCCGATTCACCGACGAGTAGCACCAAAAATATATCGGTTCGGTTACGCTTTCCCGTTCTGGGCGCGGGTTTCGCGCCCTCCTTATGCGCGCACACGTGGGACGACGCCCCGTTCTGTCTCGCGGGGCGTCGCCTCCGGCGCGTTCCACCGGGCTATCAGGCGTCCATTTACCTAGTCTGACCAGGCATGACATCAAGTTGTCCGGCCTAGACGGGCCTCACGGGGCCAAGTGGCGCGTGGGTTCCCGGCTGACGCGCCGGGGTGGTTCTCAGCCACCAACTGCTTTCTTTCTACGCCGGCGTTCCCGCTCTGAAAAGGCAGTTGGCCCGAATTTTCCTCCCGGATTCCCCAACCGATACGGAGTGTCACGTGATACCGTCTGTTCGGTCGTTCCCCGGAGAACCGGTTCGCCCGATCCGCGTCCCCGCCGTACGTGCCCCATTTCGCGTTCCGGTGGCGCATCCCTTCTTCGGAGGACGTCCGCGTGTCTTCTGGTGGTCGCGAGAGCACGCCTCTCCGCGGACCCTCACCAGAGAGCGGACCCGGTCCTACCCCCCCCGGGACCGGAACTCGCGTGGCAGCCTTCGCTCCCCCTGCGGAGGCATGTCCCCGCGTCCGCTCCTCTCGCCTGTCGGGCCGGGATGCGTATCCGCCCCCGTGTACGCATCCCGCCCGGTGGGTGAACCCCTTCCCGTGCTGCCGCGCCGTGCGGCTCCCGACGCACCGATCCGAGCCCCGCCGGAGTTTTCCACAGCCTCCGGGCGGGGCTTTCGCCGTTGGTCCTGGTCGGCGAAGGTCGAGGTAAGCCCCTCGATCCGGAAGGTCCCATGGACGTCCAGCACCGGCCCCTGATCGCGACCGCCGATCCCCTCCTCCTCGACGACCTCCTCCGGCTGGCCACCGCCGCCTCCACCGAGGTCACCGTCGCACACACGGCCGACCGGGCGCTGAGCCTGTGGCCGCACGCCCCGCTCGCCGTGGTCGGCGCCGACCTGCGCACGGTCCTGCGGTCAGCGGAACAGCCGCCGGGCCGCCACGTGGTCGTGGCCCGGGAGCGACGGGACGCCCGCGGCGGAGAGTCATCACCTCGGGCGGACACGGCACCGGCACCGCACGTCCCCGGGAGCCGACCACGCGCCCCCGCCGAGGCCTCCGGGGCCTCCGCCGGAGGGCGGCTCCTCCTGCTGCCCCGGGACGAGCCGGTGCTGGTGGACCTGCTCGCGAGGGCCGCGGCTCCCGCCCGGGCACCGGCGCCCACGGTGTCCGTGGTCGGGGGGCGGGGTGGTGCCGGAGCCAGCCTGACGGCGGTGGCCCTCGCCCTGGCCGGCGAACGCGCCGGGCGCCCCACCGCCCTGTTGGACGCCGACCCGCTCGGATGCGGTCCCGACGTCTATCTCGGATGTGACGGCGCCACCCCTCCCGGTCCGCAGCGGTGGACCGGCTGGGGCGACCTGCTCCGCCGGCGCGGCCGGGTGCGCTGGCGCGACCTGCGCTCCGGGCTGCCGAGCACACCCCTGGTGTCGGTGCTGACATGGACGCGCGGACAGGAGCCGACGGGCCCCCTGCCCGTGGGAACCATGCGCACGGCCCTGGCCTCGGCCGGGGACGGCACCGACCTGGTGGTGGCCGATCTTCCGCGCTCCTTCGATCCGGCCACCACCGCGGTCCTGAACCGCTCCGACCTGGTGTTCATGGTCGTCCCGGCGGACGTGCCCTCGGTACTGGCGGCGGCCAGGATGGTCTCCCGGCTGCGGGAGGAGGCGCGCACCGTGCGGCTGGTGGTGCGCGGGGCCCGGGGCGAGCTGAGCGCGGACGTGGTCTCGCACGTCCTGAGCGTGGAACTGGGGGCCGACCTGCCGTCCGAGCCGGGGTTGACCCGGCTGCTGGACGCCGGGGGCGTGCCCGCCCGCCATCCCCGTTCGCCGCTGGCCCGGTTCGCCGACCGGGTCGTGGCGGGCCTGCCCTCGCCGGAGAAGGCCCGGTGAGCCCGCTGGTGGAGGCGGTACGCAACCGCCTGGTGGCGTCCGGGACTCCGGTGAGTCCGTCGAGCGTCGCCGCCGCGCTACGCGCGGAGGGAGGTCTGCTGGGCGACACCGAGGTGCTGTCCATGACCCGCCGTCTGGCCGCCGACCTGTCCGGGGCGGGGCCGTTGGAGGAGCTCATGACCTCGGAGGCCACCGACATCCTCGTCAACGGTCCCGACGAGGTGTGGGTGGACGACGGGGGCGGTCTGCGTCGCGTGGGGGTGCGGTTCGAGTCGGCGGACGCGGTGCGCCGACTGGCCCAGCGGCTGGCTGCGCAGGCGGGGCGGCGGTTGGACGCGGCCGTGCCGTACGTGGACGCCCGGCTGCCGAGCGGGGCGAGGCTGCACGCGGTGCTGCCACCGGTGGCGCCCGCGGGGGCGTGCGTGTCCCTGCGGCTGCCGCCGCGGCGGGTGTTCACCCTGGAGCGGCTGACCGAGCGGGGGTCGGTCACCCCGTGCGGGGCCGCGCTGCTCCGTTCGCTGGTGGCCTCACGGGTGCCGTTCCTGGTCAGCGGAGGTACGGGTACGGGCAAGACCACCGTGCTGTCGAGTCTGCTCTCGCTGGTGGATCCGGGTGAGCGGATCGTCCTCGCCGAGGACTCCCCGGAGCTGCGGCCCGCCCATCCGCACGTGGTGCGCCTCCAGACCCGCCCGCCCAACATCGAGGGCAGCGGCGAGGTGTCGCTGGAGGTCCTGGTACGGCAGGCGCTGCGGATGCGCCCCGACCGGTTGGTGGTGGGAGAGGCGCGGGGACCGGAGATCGTGTCCCTGCTGGGTGCCCTGAACACGGGGCACGAGGGCGGTGCTGGCACTCTGCACGCCAACGGGGCCGGTGACGTGCCCGCCCGGGTGGAGGCCCTGGGGTGCGCCGCCGGGCTGGACCGGGCGGCCGTGCACAGCCAGCTCGCCGCGACGCGGGTCATGATCGTTCACCTGGTCCGGGACGCCGGAGGGCGCCGCCTCTCCGAGCTGCGGGTGCTGCGGCGGGAGACGGACGGGCTGGTGCGCGCGGTGCCCGCGGTGTCCTTCGCCCCCGACGGCGTCCGCGGGGAGCATCCGGGGATGACGGAGGTGGTGGCCCGGCTGGGCGAGGACTGGTGCCGATGGTGACCGTGCTGGTGGCCTGTTCCGCGGCCCTGGTGCTGCTGGGCCTGGTTCCCGGTGGGCGGCGGAACCGACTCGCGGCCCTGCTGGTCCGGCCCGGGCGTCCGTTGCCCCGGCGGGGGGAGTGGCGGCTGGGTGTGCGTGCGCTGGTGGCCCGTTCCGGTGAGGGCGCCCGGCGACGCCGCGCGGTGGTGGTGCTGTGCCGTGTGCTGGCCGCGGAGTTACGCGCCGGGCAGCCGCCGGAGGAGGCCCTGCGGATCTCCGCCGCCGAGGCTGGTCCCCTGGTGGGCGCGGTGACCGACGCGGTGTCGTTGCGCCGCGAGGCCGACCGTGATCCGGACCTGTGGGCGCTGGCCTACCTGGCGGTGTGCTGGGAGGTGGCGGACGACACCGGGGCGGGATTGGCCGAGGTGGTGGACGCGTTGGCGGCGAACCTCACCGAGCAGGAGGAGCAGCGTGCCGAGGCCGGCGCGCGTACCAGCGGTCCGCGCACCACCGCGATCGTACTGGCGGTCCTGCCGGTCGCCGGGTTGGTGATGTCCTCGGGCCTGGGCGGGTCACCGCTGGTGTTCCTGTTCACCACGCCGCCGGGGTGGGCCTGCCTGGTGTGCGGGGTGGCTCTGGACGCGCTCGGAGCCTGGTGGACGCTCCGCATGGTGCGCTCGGCGACGGCTTTCCCCTGATCGCGGGTGTTCTCGTCAGCGGAGAGGAGTGTGACCGTTCATGGTCGGGCGGGCTCGGCGCGGGGTTTCGGCCGCCCCCGGAGGCGTGTACCGCCGGGGCCCTGCCCCAGGGCGCGCTGACGGATGCCGGTCCGCGGAGCGGCTGAGGTCCGTGAGGTGCGGCGTCGAGCCCTCCTCCATGAGGTCGACGAGGGCGGATTCGCCGGAGGACAACCGCGTGCCGGTGCCCCGGTGGTGGGAGCGAGAAGGAGGAGACGGATGTTACTGGCGGTCGCCGCGGTGTTGGGTGCCGCGAGTGTGTGGGTGCTCCTGGGCGGGGGACCCGCGGACAGGCTGAAGCCGCCACCGCGCTTCCGTCCAGGACGGGGGGCGCCGATCCGCCGGTTGGCCCCGGCCGTGGCCGGGGCGTTCTCGTTGGTCGTCGCAACGGCCCTGTTCGGGGTGGTCGGGGGCGTTCTCGCGGCCGGAGTGTGCGCGGTCCCGTGGGCACGGACTCGTTGGAGGGCCAGGACCCGTACCTCCCGGATTCCGGTGTCCACCGATCTGCCCGTGGTGATCGGACTCCTGGCCTCAGGGGTTCGTTCCGGGGCGACGGTGCCCGCCTGCCTCACGGCGGTCTCCCGGGCGGCGCGGGGCAGGTTGGGAGGGGAACTGGCCGCGGTGGGCGAGCAGCTGCGCCTGGGGGCGACCCCCGCCGAAGCGTGGCGGCGTTCCGCGCTTCCCGAGCCCCTGGCCGCGGTGGGGCGGGACCTGGCACGGGCCGCCGACACGGGGGCACCGGTCGCGGACCTGCTGGACCGGCACGCGGCCGACCTGCGCCGAGTTCTGCGGGTACGGGCCGTGGCCCGGGTGGAACGGCTGGGCGTTTTGGTGGTGGCACCTCTGGGGTTGTGTTTCCTGCCCGCCTTCGTGCTGATCGGGATCGTCCCGATGGCCGCCGAACTCCTGTCCCGAGCCCTGGGAGGCTGACCCCGTCGGGATTGGTCCCGTGGAAACCGTCGTGGGCCGCGGGGCTTGTCCCCGGGCGGTGGGAGCGCCCGGTTTCCGGGGGGCGGAGAAGCACGCCCTGACCACCGCCCGGTCGGCTTCGCCCGTCCCGGCACCGTTACGCGGAAGGCGGGCCCCGACAGGTGGTGCCGCAGGAAGGCTGAAGGGCGTGCCCCGCCCTTCAGCCCCGCGGGATCCGGTCCGCCCCGGTCCCGTCATCCGGGAGGCCACCTCCTGGGGGCTGGTGGGCGGCTCCGAAAGGCACGAACCGGTTCAGAGGTCTCCGCGCTCGGTGCCGCGCCGACGCCGGCCCGAGTACGGGACGGGGAAGCGCGGCCAGCCGATGGACAGGCGCAGTGCCAGGACCACCGCCCACAGCACCACCAGGGTTCCGGTGGAGACGTGGCCGATGACGCGGGAGGCGGTGCTGACCGGGTCCGGGCCCGCCTGGTGAACCGCCACCGGCTCGCCCACGGGCGAGGGGGTGTCCGCCCCAGACCGCACATCACCCCGCGACGGTTCGGGGGACGCGGAGGGGTTTGCGGAAGGACTCGCGGAAGGAGCGGGGGACGGGCTGGGGCGGGGTTCGGGGTCGCCGGAGCTCCCGGAGTCCGTGGAACCGGCGATGTGCGGTGCGTGCGACGCGGAGCAGGTCGGCCGTACACCCTCCGGCTGCACCGGGACGCACAGCAGGAGCGCACACATCACCATGGCGGCGGGGGCAGAGCTCATGGAACTTCCTCGGGGGAGACGGCGGCCGGTCCGGCGCGGGCACGTGCCAGGACGGGCCGTTCGATGAGGGACGAGGGGACCGAGACCACCACTTCGGCGGTGGAGCCGGTGAGGACGCAGGATTCGAGGGAGGCCCCATTGGCCTCGGCGGTGTCCTGGGCCGCCGCACAGGCCCGTCCGTGGACGACCTGGGCGGCGGCGGCGAGTGCGGCGAGATCGNNNNGCCGTGGCCGTCGCGAGGACGGCGAGGGTGGCGAACCAGAGCAGTGCGCTCAGGGCCGTCCACCAGACGGTGGCGGATCCGGAGTCGGAACGCACCGGGGTCAACTCCCGGGTTCGAGGGGGACGGCGGCGCTGCCGTCCACGGACAGGGTGGTCACGGAACCGAAGCCGAGTTCGGCCCGTACCGTGACGCGGGCCATGAGGCCGTCCTCGGAAAGGTGGACCTTCGCGTCGTCGGGCGCCGCGGACAGCGCCAGGGCGCGGACCCGGTCGTGGTGTTCGCCACGGGCCAGGGCCCGTGCGCCCACACGGGCGGCGTCGGCGCAGGCGAGCTGGGCCGAGGCGGCCTGAACGGCGCCGAGGGCCAGGCCGAGGACGAGCAGCAGGGAGGGCAGCACCATCGCCGTCTCCGCGGTGACCGAGCCCCGGTCAAAAGCCCGAGCCGAGCGCATCGACGACGAGGTCGGTGAGGACGTCCTCGACCTTGCTACCGGTGAGGATGGCGTAGAGGACTCCGGCGAAGGCGACGGCGGTGATCGTGCACAGGGCGTACTCCGCCGTCGTCATCCCGGTGTCGTCTCCGGGCGGGGCGAGCGTGCGAGGGAACGGGAACGTGAACGTGAGAGCGGACATGGCGACCTCCCTGGTCAGGGGCCGATCACTGTCGGCCCTTCCCCTCCAGGTTCGGTCGGCGGAGGCCGGCGCGAAAGCCCCGTCCCCAGCCTGTGGACAACTCCGCGCCGGCGAAACCCGTCCACAGGCTGTGGACGGACTCAGTCCTCGTGCCCGGTGAGCACCTCGTCCAGCAGACGCAGCGCACCGGCCTTGTTCAACGGTTCGTTGCCGGTACCGCACTTGGGTGACTGGATGCAGGACGGGCATCCCTGCTCGCACTCGCAGTCGGCGATCGCCGCACGGGTCGCCGACAGCCACTCGCGCGCCGCCGCGTACCCCCGTTCGGCGAAGCCCGCGCCACCTTCGTACCCGTCGTAGACGAACACGGTCAGCTTCCCCGTGTCACCGTGCATGGAGGTGGACACCCCGCCGATGTCCCAGCGGTCGCAGGTCGCCAGCAGCGGCAGCAGTCCGATCGCGGCGTGCTCGGCGGCATGGGCGGCGCCCAGGAGCCCCACGTCCTCCCCGCGCAGCCGCGCCTCGCCCTCGGCGGGCAGTGTCCACCACACCGCGCGTGTGTCGAGGGTCCGTTCGGGCAGGTCCAGCGGCTGCTCCCCCAGCACCGAGCCGGTGCGCACGTCCCGTTTGAGGAAACCCACCACCTGACGGACCACCTGCACCTCGCCGAAGTACACGCGGGCCCCGCCCGGCCACTCCTGCTCGCCCAGCACCGACCGGACGGTGATCTCGGTGGTGTCGCGCGCCCAGGTGCCGTAGGGCGGATCCGCGCCGTGCACCAGTGCGACGCCCTCGTCGAGGTCGAGGTCGTCGACCAGGTACGTGGACCCCTGGTGCAGGTACACCGCGCCGGGATGCACGGTGCCGTGGGCGGCGGGTTCGTCGATCTCACCGAGCAGCTGACCGCTCTCGGTGTCGACGATCTGTACCGGCGGACCACCTGACCCGCGGATATCGGCTAGGTCGCTGGCCCGTTCGTTGCTCGTCCAGAACCAGCCCCGTGGACGCTTCCGCAGCAGCCTGCGACCGACGAGGTCATCGAGTCGCTCCTCGGTCGTCTCTCCGAAGAGCGGAAAGTCGTCCTTGGTGAGGGGGAGTTCCTGGGCGGCGGCGCACAGGTGCGGCCCCAGGATGTGCGGGTTTTCCGGGTCCAGGACGGTGGCTTCTACGGACCGGCCGAAAATGGCTTCCGGGTGATGCGCCAGGTACGTGTCCAGGGGATCGTCCCGGGCGATGAAGACCGCCAGCGAATCCTCCCCGCGCCGCCCGGCGCGCCCCGCCTGCTGCCACAGCGACGCCAGCGTTCCCGGCCACCCGGCGATGAGCACCGCGTCCAGCCCGCTGATGTCCACGCCCAGTTCCAGGGCGTTGGTGCTGGCCAGACCCAGGATCTCCCCCGACCGCAGCGCCTCCTCCAGCTTGCGCCGGTCCGAGGCCAGGTACCCGCCCCGGTAGGCGGCCACCTTCCCCGCCAGGGCGTGGTCACCGCGTTCCGACAACAACCTCTGGGTGGTCAGCGCGATGACCTCCGCACCCTGCCGGGAGCGGACGAACACCAGCGTTCGCACACCGTCCCGCACCAGGTCAGCGAGCATCTCGGCCGCCTGTGAGGGCGCCGTCCTGCGGATCGGGGCACCGTGCTCACCCGTCAGGTCGGTCAGCTCAGGCTCCACCAGTGCCACCGACATCCCCGGGCGCGGGGAACCGTCCCGGCTGACCGCCGTGACGGGCACCCCGGTCAGCCGGGTGGCGCTCTCCTCCGGGCTGCCCGAGGTGGCCGAGGCCAGCACGAACACCGGCCGCGACCGGTAGCGGGCGCACACACGGCGCAGGCGACGCAGGATCTGCGCGACATGCGAACCGAAAACCCCCCGGTATCGGTGCGCCTCATCGATCACCACGTAGCGCAGCCGACGCAGGAAGCGCGACCACGCCCCGTGGCGGGGCAGGATGCCGTGATGCAGCATGTCCGGGTTGGTCAGCACGTAGTTGCCGTGCTCGCGCACCCAGGAACGCTCCTCCATGGAGGTGTCACCGTCGTAGACGGCTGCCCGCAACCCCGGCAGTTCGAGGCCCGATACCCATCGGAGCTGATCCTGAGCGAGCGCCTTGGTCGGGGAGAGGTAGAGCACGGTTCCGCCCGCGTCAACCGCGTCCACAGCGGGTATGAGGAAGGCGAGTGACTTTCCCGAGGCGGTACCCGTGGCTATGATCACATCACGGCCCGAGCGTGCGAGGTCGGCGGCTTCGGCCTGGTGGGACCACGGTCTGGTGATCCCCCTGTCAGCAAGGCGTTCGACCAGGTGGGGAGGGGTCCATCCCGGCCATTCCCCGCTCACTCCGGCGTTGCGGGCCACCTGCTCGATGTGGGTCACCTGCGGGTACCGGGTATCGTCACGCCACACACCGGGGAGCACGGGCTCCGATCGCCTCATCCGAGACCCCTCCTCACTGGACACGTTTCGCGGCCCGCACGCGCCTCCGACCAAGGGTGGGAGCACTGGGACATTGGTTTCAGTGTGACATCCGAGGGAACAGTGGCGCGGTGTCACGGTTTTTCTGTGCATCACAGGAAGACGCACTCGACACGCGTGGTTGAATGCGTGCTGGTGGGGTAACGCCCGGCAGAGATCATTCGCGATTTTTCGCGGTTCGGCGCTGGAGGACTAGTGGACTTGAAGCTTGATCATTACACCGAGGGCGACACCGAGATCGTCGTCGTTGAGGGTGAGATCGATGTCTATACCGCGCCCCGGCTCCGCGAGCTGCTGATCGACCTGGTCAACAAGGGCAACTTCCACCTCGTGGTCAACATGGAGAAGGTGGAGTTCCTGGACTCGACGGGCCTCGGTGTGCTTGTGGGCGGGCTCAAGCGCGTCCGGGCGCATGACGGGACGCTCGACCTGGTCTGCACCCAGGAGCGCATCCTGAAGATCTTCCGGATCACCGGTCTGACCAAGGTCTTCGGTATCCACGACTCGGTTCGGGAAGCCATCGACAAGCGTTCCGCGAAGTAGCCCCGAGAGAGCGATGGCAACCATCACGCTCACGATCAGCGCGCTCCCCGCTCACGTGCGTACGGCACGGCTCATGGCCGCGACCGTCGCCCGTCGGGCGGGCATCGCCGCATCAGCGATCGACGAGATCAGGCTGGCGGTCGGTGAGGCGTGTTCCCGGGCGGTGGCGGCGCACAAGCTGCACTGTCCCGCGCAGCCGATCCTGCTCCAGCTGATCGACGGCAGCGCGCCTGATCCGGCGTCGGAATCCCGCACCGACACCACGAGCAGCACCCTGCGCGCCAACGGGAGCGCGACGCAACGTTTCGAGGTCGTCGTCTCCGACCGTGCCCCGGCCAAGGACACGGAGGAGACCTCCACCCCGTCCATGCTCGACGGGCTCTTCCTGGACGGCGAGGACACCCCTCCCGGTGGGATCTCCGGGTTCTCCCCGGGGCTGGGCCTGGCGGTCATCACGGGACTGGCCGACGAGGTGAAGATCGATCCCAGTGACCGGGGGACCGTGGTCCGGATGAGCTGGCCGCTGGCCTCGGAGCACTCTCCCGACCCGAGTTCCAACTAGGGACGGTCCCGACGTCCGCTAGGGCGCCTCTCCACGGAGAGGCGCCCTCAGCGCGTTCGGGGCCCGGAGAGCCCGGAGTCCGGGCCCGGGAGAGGTCGGGGCCGGAAACCCGGGCTCGGGGCCCGGGCTCGGGGACGGGCGGCGGTCCGGCCCTAAGAGCTCATCTCATTTGGGTTCTCGG
>NZ_ANAX01000396.1 GCF_000341065.1 Nocardiopsis halotolerans DSM 44410
GAACGGACTGGCCTGCCTGCCGTTGGTGCCGCTTTTCGTTGGGTGCTCAATCCTCGCCAGGCCCCAACCGTTCCCCGACCGCCCGCACCATTTCGCGGTAGCTGGTGCGCTTTCGTTGCCGCCAACAGCCCCCAGCGGGAACAGCGTAGGGAGGAGCCCTGAGGACGGCCCCTCCCTACCCCTCAATTCCTTGTTATCTCCCAGGGAACCCCCGAACCCCCGAATCCCCGAACCCCCGAATCCCTGAATCCCTGAATCCCTGCCGAATCTTCACCCACAGGCCTTGCCGAGCATTCATTCCTGAGAACCTACTTCAGGCTCTTGGGTTCCGGGCCTCCGCGTTCCAAACTCCGACCTCCGCGCTCCGAAACCCGCGCCCCAACTCCGTACTCCGATCCCCCGGTCCGAACTTCGAGGTTCCCGGAACACGGGCTTCCATCCCTCTATCCACTCCTCTGGGAGATTGTGGGCATGCCAAAACGCGCAGGGGTGGGATCCCCCCTATTTCCAGGAAACCATCACGATCCCACCCCGGGACACCCCCAACCACCACCTGTGGAAAATCCAGCCGCTTCCCACCACCATGTGCGTTACTCACACCCGCTGTGGGCCTCCGGAGTCTCGTGGGCCTCCTGGATCTCCTTCACCCTGGACTCCGCCGGGGTCCCCACGTACCGCGCTCCTTCGCGTCCATCGGCTGCCCGGAAGGCGGAGTGTTGTCCGGTGGGCGGACAGCCGTCCACCCACCGGGTCGGGCCGTCCGCCCACCGGGTCAGGTCGTGTCCGAGTACCTCCCGACGTTGGGCACCGGCGGGGTGTCCTTGGGGCGCCTGCCGATCTTCGACCCCAGCCACACCAGCGGGTCGTACTTGCGGTCGGCCACCCGCTCCTTCAGCGGGATCAGCGCGTTGTCGGTGATGTGGATGCCCTCGGGGCACACCTCCGTGCAGCACTTGGTGATGTTGCAGTACCCCATGCCGAACTCGTCCTGGGCGATGCGTCTGCGATCGGCGGTGTCCTCGGGGTGCATCTCCAGTTCGGCCACCCGCATGAGGTAGCGCGGGCCCGAGAAGTGCTCCTTGTTCTCCTCGTGGTCACGGATCACGTGGCACACGTTGTTGCACAGGAAGCACTCGATGCACTTGCGGAACTCCTGCTGGCGCTCCACGTCCTCCTGCTGCATCCGGAAGTCGCCCGGCTTCTTGGCCGGGTCGGGGGTGAACGAGGGGATCTCCCGCGCCTTCTGGTAGTTGTACGACACGTCGCACACCAGGTCCCGGACGACCGGGAAGGTGCGCATCGGCGTCACCGTCACCACCTCGTCCTCCTCGAACGCGCTCATCCGCGTCATGCACGACAGTCGCGGGCGGCCGTTGATCTCCACCGAGCACGAACCGCACTTTCCCGCCTTGCAGTTCCACCGCACCGCCAGGTCCGGGGCCTGCGTGGCCTGGAGGCGGTGCAGGATGTCGAGCACCACCTCGCCCTCGTTGACCTCCACCCGGTACTCGGTGAGCTCACCCTCGCCGGAACCGCGCCACACCCGGAACACACGCTCGCTCATGACTGGCCCTCCTCGGCCGCGTCGTCCGCCGCCCCCGCCTCGGGCAGCTCCTCCTTCGTCAGGTACTTGGCCAGCTCGTCATGCCCGAAGAGGGCGAGCAGCCCGGCCGGAACGTCGGTGATCGGGCGCCGGGTCAGCGACACCCGGTCGGAGCGGTCCGCCCGCACCGACAGGTTCACCCTCCGCCACTCGGCCGACATGTCGGGGTAGTCGTCGCGCGTGTGCCCTCCGCGCGACTCGGTGCGTTCCAGCGCCGCGGCGGTGACCGCGCGCGAGACCAGGATCATGTTGGGCAGCGCCAGGGCCAGGTGCCAGCCGGGGTTGTACACCCGGTCGCCGGGCGCGCTGAGCATGCGGGCGCGCTCCTCCAGCGTGTCCAGGACCTCGAGAGCCCGCTCCATCTCCGGGCCGCGGCGGATGATGCCCACCAGCTCGTTCATGGCCTCCTGGAGTTCGGTGTGGAGCGTGTACGGGTTCTCGCCGTCACCCTGCTTGAGGAACTCCAGCGCGTACGAGGCCGCCTCCGCGGCGACCCGGTCCACGTCGGGGGCCGACCGGTCGCCGAGCCCGTCCACGTAGGCGGCGGCGCCCATCCCCGCCCTGCGCCCGAACACCAGCAGGTCCGACAGGGAGTTGCCGCCCAGCCGGTTGGAGCCGTGCATGCCGCCCGCGACCTCACCGGCCGCGAACAGCCCGGGCACGTCGGAGGCGGCGGTGTCGGCGTCCACCCGCACCCCGCCCATCACGTAGTGGCAGGTCGGTCCCACCTCCATGGGTTCGGCGGTGATGTCCACGTCCGCCAGTTCCTTGAACTGGTGGTGCATGGACGGCAGCCGCCTGCGGATCTCCTCGGCGGGCAGGCGTGTGGACACGTCCAGGAACACGCCACCGTGCGGTGAGCCGCGCCCCTCCTTGACCTCGTTGTTGATCGCCCGTGCGACCTCGTCACGGGGCAGCAGCTCCGGCGGCCTGCGGTTGTTGGCGGGGTCGCCGTACCAGCCGTCGGCCTCCTCCTCGGTCTCGGCGTACTGGGAACGGAACACGTCCGGCACGTAGTCGAACATGAACCGCCTCCCCTCGGAGTTGCGCAGCACGCCGCCGTCACCGCGCACCGACTCGGTGACGAGGATGCCCTTCACCGACGGCGGCCAGACCATCCCGGTGGGGTGGAACTGGACGAACTCCATGTTGATCAGGGACGCGCCCGCCCGCAGCGCCAGCGCGTGGCCGTCGCCGGTGTACTCCCAGGAGTTGGAGGTGGTGCGGAAGGCCTTGCCGATGCCGCCGGTGGCAAGGACGACCGCGGGCGCCTCGAAGAGGACGAACCCGCCGTCCACCCGGCGGTAGCCGAACGCACCGGTGATCCGTCCCGGAGTGCTCCGGTCCCCGTCCGCGTTCCCGTCCCCGTCCGCGTCCACGGCCGTGGCCCCGCCGCCGGACTGGGCGTCCTCGGTGATCAGCTGGGTGATCGCGGTCTCGGCGAAGACCCGGATCCGCGCCTCGGGATCACCCAGTTCGGCTGCGTCGGCCTGCTGGAGCGCGACGACCCGTTGCTGGAGGGTGCGGATCATCTCCAGGCCGGTGCGGTCGCCCACGTGCGCCAGCCGCGGGTACTCGTGCCCGCCGAAGTTGCGCTGGCTGATCTTCCCTTCCTCGGTGCGATCGAACAGCGCGCCCCAGTACTCCAGTTCCAGGATGCGCTCGGGCGCCTCACGGGCGTGCAGCTCGACCATGCGCGGGTCGTTGAGGAACTTGCCGCCGCGCAGGGTGTCGCGGAAGTGCACGCGCCACTCGTCGTCGGGGTTGGCGTTGCCCAGGGCGGCGGCGGCACCGCCCTCGGCCATCACCGTGTGGGCCTTGCCGAACAGCGACTTGGAGATGACCGCGGTGCGTTTGCCCTGTTCACGGGCGGCGATCGCGGCGCGCAACCCGGCTCCGCCCGCTCCGATCACCACCACGTCGTAGGTGTACCGGGTGATCTCGGGCTCTGCTGTGGGGGGCATGTGTTACTGCCTTCCTTCCCCTGGGTCAGTTGAGGATGCGCAGGTCGGTGATGGCGCCACTGGCGACCAGGGCGATGTAGGCGTCCGTGATCATCAGGGTCGCGAGGCTGAGCCAGGCGTAGAGCATGTGCCGGTTGTTCAGCGTGGAGACGCGGCTCCACATCCAGTACCGGGCCGGGTGCCTGCCGAAGTTGCGCAGCCGTCCGCCCATGACGTGGCGGCACGAGTGGCAGCTGAGCGTGTAGCACCACAGCATGACCACGTTGACGAGCATGATGAGGTTGCCGAGCCCGATGCCGAAGCCGCCGTCGATGCCGTGGAAGAAGGGGACCAGCATGTCCCAGGTGTTGACGATGGTGAGGACGAGGGCGGCGTAGAAGAAGTAGCGGTGGCCGTTCTGGATCCGCATCAGGGGCCGGGTCTCGCCGGTGTAGGTCCTGTGGGGCTCGCGCACGGCGCACGCGGTGGGCGCCTGCCAGATCGAGCGGTAGTAGGCCTTGCGGTAGTAGTAGCAGGTCAGCCGGAACAGCAGCAGGATCGGCAGGCTGATCAGGGCGTAGGGGACGAGTGGCGGGAACTCCACGGGCAGCCGTCCGAACAGGGCCGCCTCGGGCGGGCACTGCTGCGCGATGCACGGGGAGTAGAACGGCGTCAGATAGTGGTGCTCCTGGACCCAGAAGTGGTCCTGCTGGAACACGCGCAGGGTCGCGTAGACGACGAAGGTGGCCAGGCCCAGCGTGGTGAGGAGCGGGCCGAGCCACCAGTTGTCGGTGCGCAGGGTTCTCTGGGGAAGACGTGCCCGGCCGCCTCGGGGACGTCCGCTGTCGGTCGCTGTCACCGCGTTCCTCCACCTCCTGTGGGAAGGTTCCGGCCGGGCGGGGCGCGGTACCCGCCTCCTACGGCCACGGCGGCTGCGCCGGGCGGCTGCGGGGAACCGCCGTGGCAACCGGCCCGCAACGCAACGTTAGGGCGTTGTGATCACGGTCACGTCCCGGAAGGCGGGGAACTCCTGGGAAAGGAGTGTGAAATGCGCCACTTTCAAGCGCTCATTTGCGGTGTTTTGCCCATTAATAAGGCGAAAAGTCCCCTGTGTGGACCCAGTGGTGTCGGGAGCGCGAGTGGCGTGTGGTAAAGGAGATGCGTCAGTCCGATTCCTTCGTGAGCAGGACCTCCAGGTCCGGGCCCAGGTCCTGCGGCGACATCCCCAGCAGGTAGTCGTTGAGGTGGCGGCGGAACGCGTCCGCCGAGTGCGAGGGCTCCACGTCCCGGCGCCGCGCCAGCGCCACCGTCCGCAGCAGGCGCGGTCGGGCCAGCGGCGTTCCGCGCAGGCTCTGCCGGTTCCGCAACACCATGCTCGGCACCACCGCCAGCCCCATACCCGCCTCCACGAACCGCAGCACGGCGTCCATCTCGCCGCCCTCCACGGCCAGCTCGGGCTCGAACCCGGCCGCCCGGCACGCGCGCAGCGTCGCCTCGCGCACGTCGTATCCGCGCCGGAACATCACGAGCGGGCGCCCCCGGAGTTCGAGGATGCGGATGGACGCCCTCCCGTTGGGGGAGGGGCCCGACATCGGGCTCGCCACCACCAGGTTCTCCCGCAGGATCGGCGTGGTGGAGAAGTCCGGGTCGCTGCTGTGCAGCGGCAGGATGATCAGGGCCAGGTCCAGTTCGCCCCGCCCCAGGTCCCGGATGAGGTCGCGCGAGCCGCTCTCCTCCACCTGGAGCTCGATCCCGGGATAGCGGGTGTGGAAGTCCGCGAGCACGTCGGCCAGCAGTCCCGCGCACAGTGACGGGGTCGCGCCGAGGCGCACGCGGCCCCTGCGCACCCCGGCCAGCTCCGCGACCTCGCGTCGGGCCGTATCCAGGTCCGCGAGCATGCGCTGGGCGAGCGGAAGCAACACCTCACCGGCCGGTGTGAGTGTGATGTTTCCCCGGGCACGACTGAATAACGGCGCACCCAACTCCTGCTCAAGGCTGCGGATCTGTTTGCTCAAACTCGGCTGAGCGACGCGGGAAAGCTCTGCTGCACGGGTGAAATGGCGTGTGCGGGCCACGGCGACGAAGTAGGCCAGCTGCTGGAACTGCATGTTCCATAGCCTATGGCTATCGACTCAAGCATCGTGATGACTTGGACGTCAGTCTTAACCAGAACTTACAGTGACAGGCTGTGGCGAACAGTACCTTGACCAAGAAGCGGTCTACGGCCTACGGGTCCACGGTGGCGCTCAAGGCAGCGATGGCGGTCACCGGGGCGATCCTTGTGCTGTATTTGATCGCGCACATGTACGGCAACCTCAAGATCTTCTCGGGCCAGGAGGCCTTCGACGGCTACGCCCACAGCCTCCGCGAGCTGGGCTACCCGATGCTGCCCGAGAGCGGTTTCCTGTGGATCTTCCGCGTCGTCCTCCTGGCGAGCGTCCTGATCCACGCCTACGCGGCGGTGATGTTGTGGCGACGTGCCAACAAGGCGCGTCCGGCCGCCCAGCGTTACCAGGTGAAGAAGAAGGTGGACCGCACCTACGCCTCCTACACCATGCGTTACGGCGGCGTCCTCATCGCGCTCTTCGTGGTCTTCCACATCCTGCACCTGACCACGAACGACATCGCTCCCGGCGGTGCGTCCGACAGCCCCTACGAGCGGCTCGTGAACGGGTTCCAGCCCGAGTTCTGGTACGTGACCCTGTTCTACGTCCTGTCCGTGATCGCTGTGGGCCTGCACCTGCGGCACGGCATCTGGAGCGCCCTGGCCACCCTCGGCGCCAACAGGTCCAGCCGTCAGGGCAAGCTCAACGCGGTCGCCGTGGGTATCGCGCTGATCGTGACCGTCGGCTTCCTGCTCCCGCCTCTGGCGGTCACCTTTGGACTGGTGAGTTAATTGTCTGACAACGACTTCTTCCTCGTCGGCGACCCGATCCGGGACGAGAAGGCCCCGGAGGGGCCGATCAACGAGCGCTGGGACAAGCGCCGTTTCTCGGCCAAGCTGGTCAACCCGGCCAACCGGCGCAAGCTCTCGGTGATCATCGTCGGCACCGGCCTGGCCGGAGCCTCCGCCGCCGCGACCCTGGGCGAGGCGGGCTACAACGTCACCTCGTTCTGCTACCAGGACAGCCCGCGCCGTGCGCACTCCATCGCCGCGCAGGGCGGTATCAACGCCGCCAAGAACTACCGCAACGACGGTGACAGCATCTACCGGCTGTTCTACGACACCGTCAAGGGCGGCGACTTCCGCTCCCGCGAGTCGAACGTCTACCGCCTGGCCCAGACCAGCGTCGAGATCATCGACCAGTGCGTGGCCCAGGGCGTGCCCTTCGCCCGCGAGTACGGCGGTCTGCTCGACAACCGCTCCTTCGGCGGCGTGCAGGTCTCCCGTACCTTCTACGCGCGCGGCCAGACGGGTCAGCAGCTGCTGATCGGCGCCTACCAGGCCCTGGAGCGCCAGGTCGCGGCGGGCAGCGTCAAGATGAACACCCGCCACGAGATGCTCGAGGTCATCGTCGTGGACGGCCGCGCGCGGGGCATCATCGCCCGCGACATGGTCACGGGCGAGATCGAGACGCACTTCGCCGACGCCGTGGTGCTGGCCACCGGCGGTTACGGCAACGTGTTCTTCCTGTCGACCAACGCGATGGGCTGCAACGTCACCGCGTCCTGGCGCGCGCACCGCAAGGGCGCGCTCTTCGCCAACCCGTGCTACACGCAGATCCACCCGACCTGCATCCCGGTCAGCGGCGACTACCAGTCCAAGCTGACCCTGATGAGCGAGTCGCTGCGCAACGACGGCCGCATCTGGGTGCCCAAGGCGCACGGGGACACCCGCGACCCGCGCCAGATCCCCGAGGACGAGCGCGACTACTACCTGGAGCGCATCTACCCGTCCTTCGGCAACCTGGTGCCGCGTGACATCGCCTCCCGTGCCGCCAAGAACGTCTGCGACGAGGGCCGCGGCGTCGGCCCCGGCGGCCTGGGCGTGTACCTGGACTTCGCCGCCGCCATCGAGCGCATGGGACGGGACGCCGTCGAGGCCAAGTACGGCAACCTGTTCGACATGTACCAGCGCATCACCGGCGAGAACCCGTACGAGGTTCCGATGCGCATCTACCCGGCCGTGCACTACACCATGGGCGGTCTGTGGGTCGACTACGACCTCCAGAGCTCCATCCCGGGTCTGTTCGTGACCGGTGAGGCCAACTTCTCCGACCACGGTGCCAACCGCCTGGGCGCCAGCGCGCTGATGCAGGGTCTGGCGGACGGTTACTTCGTCCTGCCGAACACCATCAACGACTACCTGGCGTCGGGGCCGTTCGAGGGGATCGACGAGTCCCACCCCGAGGCCGTGGCCGCCAAGGAGCAGGTCACCTCCCGCATCGACAAGCTGCTCTCCATCCAGGGCTCCCGCACCGTCGACTCCTTCCACAAGGAGCTCGGCCACATCATGTGGGAGTACTGCGGTATGGAGCGCAGCGAGGAGGGCCTGACCAAGGCCATCGAGCTCATCCGTGCGCTGCGCGCCGAGTTCTGGCGCGACGTCAAGGTGCTCGGTACCAACGACGAGCTCAACCAGGCCCTGGAGAAGGCCGGCCGTGTGGCCGACTTCCTGGAGCTGGGCGAGCTCATGTGCATCGACGCGCTGCACCGCCGCGAGTCCTGCGGCGGCCACTTCCGCGCCGAGAGCCAGACCGAGGACGGCGAGGCGCTGCGCCACGACGACGAGTTCGCCTACGTCGCGGCCTGGGCGTTCGGCGGCGATGACAGCAAGCCCGTGCTCCACAAGGAGAACCTGGAGTACGAGTACGTCGAGATGAAGCAGCGGAGCTACAAGTGAACATCACCCTGCGCGTATGGCGTCAGAAGGGGCCGGACGACGAGGGTCGACTGGCCACCTACAAGCTCACCGACGTCTCCCCGGACATGTCGTTCCTGGAGATGCTCGACGTCCTCAACGAGAAGCTCACGCTGGAGAACGAGGAGCCGGTCGCGTTCGACCACGACTGTCGTGAGGGCATCTGCGGTGCCTGCGGTGTCGTGATCGACGGTGAGGCGCACGGCCCCGAGCGCACGACGACCTGCCAGCTGCACATGCGCAGCTTCAAGGACGGCGACACCATCACGGTGGAGCCGTGGCGGGCCAAGGCGTTCCCGGTCGTCAAGGACCTGGTCGTGGACCGCGGCGCGTTCGACCGCATCATCCAGGCGGGTGGCTACATCAGCGCCCCGACGGGTACCGCGCCGGACGCCCACGCCAACCCGATCCCGAAGCCGGACGCGGACCGCGCCTTCGACGCCGCGACCTGCATCGGCTGCGGTGCGTGCGTGGCGGCCTGCCCGAACGCCTCCAGCATGCTGTTCACCGCCGCGAAGGTCACCCACCTGGGCATGCTCCCGCAGGGACAGCCCGAGCGGGCCTCGCGCGTGGTGCAGATGATCAACCAGCAGGACGAGGAGGACTTCGGCGGCTGCACCAACATCGGTGAGTGCGCCGCGGTCTGCCCGAAGGGCATCCCGCTGGACACGATCTCGCAGCTCAACCGCGACCTGCTGGGCTCGCTCAGCAAGGGCGTCGGCTAGTCCCGATCCCTGTCGCACGGGGCCGTACCCCTCGGGGGTGCGGCCCTCCGTCGTTTTCGGCGACCTCAGCCCTCGTACTCGCGCCAGTGGCGGGGCAGGGAGCCGTGGTCCACGCCGATCTCGACGGTGTCCCCGTCCAGGCTCTCCACGTTCTCCCACGCCACGTAACGCTCGTGGCGGCGCATCCAGCCCAGCACCCGCTTCCACGGGGTGGGCGGATCCAACGTGCCCCCGTACCCGAAGCGGGACGCGAGCGCGTACCGGCCCAGCACCAGGCCGAGGACGGTGCAGGTGTCCCCCTCGCGGCGTACGACGACGTCCTGGACGGTGCCGATCCGCCGCCCGGAGCCGTCCACGACCCCGCGCCCGAGCAGCTCGCTGAACAGGAACCCGCTCACCGCCGCGCTCCCGGGATCCGGCTGATGACGTTGCGGCCCAGCCACCTCTCCGCCGCCCGGCTCCCCTCGGGCGCGGGCGTCGACAGGCGGGTCGTGGGGGAGAAGACCTCGACGTCTCCCACCGGGATCCGCACGGGTTCGTCGTGGTCGAAGGGGCGCAGCCTGGACAGCACCGTGCGCCACAGCTTCCCCAGGCGCCCCGACAGCCTCGGGCCCAGGGCGGCGGTGTCGGTGAGCAGCGCCGTCATGGTCGGCGGCCCCTCACCCTCCCGGGAGAACTCGACGTCGTCGGCCTTGCCCACGTGCCCCCCGTCGCGGTCGACGATCTGTCGGTCCAACACGGTGAAGCCGATGCGGAACGTGGTTCCGCGCTCCTGGTTCTCCGGCATCTCACTGTCCCGCTTTCGTGTAGAGCATGAGGGGGATGGCGACGATCGACACCGCGAGGAGCAGGACCAGGTAGACCGACCCCACGATGTTGGTGAACCGCGAGTTGACCCGGTCGCCCAGGTAACCGCGGTCGTTGGCGACCACGAAGATCGGCAGGTAGGTGAGCGGCAGCGCCCCCGCCGACAGCACGATGCTGTACTCGACCACCTTGATCGGGTCGAGCCCGGTGAGGATGAAGAGGGTGCCCGCCAGCAGGCCCAGCAGGATGGCCAGCTGGAAGTACGGCACCTGCTCGGGCGGCTTGGTCTTGCCCCACGGCCAGCCGAAGTACTGGGCCAGGCCGTAACCCGACGCTAGGGCCGACTCCAGGGCGGCGCCGAAGGTGGCCGCGAAGAAGCCCACGAGGACCACGATCAGCCCGATCCTGCCCAGCGCCGCGACCACCGGGAGCGCGACCTGGCCCAGGTCCTCCACCTGGACGCTGGCGGGCATGAGCCAGACCGCCGCGCAACCCATGATGGCCAGGGCGAGCAGCCCGCCCACCGGGAAGCCGAAGAAGATGTTGATCCGGGCCGTGGCCAGGTCGCGGGGCGTCCACTTCTCCTCCACTCCGCTGGAGGA
Organism: Nocardiopsis halotolerans DSM 44410; assembly: GCF_000341065.1. Taxonomy (GTDB): domain Bacteria; phylum Actinomycetota; class Actinomycetes; order Streptosporangiales; family Streptosporangiaceae; genus Nocardiopsis; species Nocardiopsis halotolerans. Next base: position 10,542 of record NZ_ANAX01000396.1, read on the forward strand.
GAAGAACAGCACCGAGTAGGGGGTCATCGTCGCGCCGAACAGCGCGATCCCGTAGTAGGCCCACACCGACCACTCCTCGTTCGGGGGCGGGGACAGGCTCGCGGCGCTGGTCATGAGCCCTCCCCAGTCGGGGCCGAGCTGCCACAGGGCGACGCCGAAGACGACCAGGGCCAGGCCGAGCAGTCCGTAGGTCTTCTCCATCCACCCGAACGGCATCCGCCACACGACGATCCAGACCAGGGCCACGGCCACCGGGACCCACAGCAGGTAGTGGATGCCGCTGGCCAGTTCGAGGGCGAGCGCGATACCGCCGATCTGCGCCGACATGGTCAGCAGGGTGATGACGTAGGACGCCAGCAGGTTGGCCAGGCCCGCACGGGCGCCGAGCCGCTCGCGGACCAGGTCGAAGACGGCCCGGCCGCTGACCGCCGTGACGCGCGCCGCCATCTCGGTGAAGAGCGTGATCCCGATGATGCCGACGGGGATCACCCAGGCCAGCGACATCCCGAAGCGCGAACCGATCACGGCGTTGGCGACCAGGTCGCCGATGTCCAGGAACCCGCCGACGGCGGTGAGCATGCCCAGGGTGAAGGACAGGACGAGCCTCACCGCAGTTCCTCCTGGAGTTCGGTCAGCTCGGAGGCGGTCGCGTGGAGCCCCTCGGCGGCCTCGGCCAACCCGGCGGCGTCCTCCCGCTTCAGGGCGATGCGCAGGGCCGACAGGTCGTGGACGGAGGCGTTCGCCAGGTCCGTCAGCTCGTCCCGCAGCGGATCACACGCGGGTGCGGGCGGTTGGAGGGCGCCGAAGGTGTCGGTGAGGGAGCGGGCGGACTCCTCCACGTCCTTGGTGCTGGTCTCCAGGTAGGGCTGGAAGGCCCGGTCGTCCTCGGCCAGCTCCGCGACGAGGATGCCCGTGCGGACGGCCGACAGCAGGTCACCGGTGGTCAGCAACGCGTCGTGGTGGTAGGCCTCCGTGGTCAGCGCGGGGGCGGTGCAGGCGGTGGCCGCCAGCACGAGGGCGGTCGCCGCCAGGGCGCCGCGGGCACCCCGCACCGGTCGGAGGACCCGCGGTCCTCGGGAGCGCCGTGGCCGTGGCGGCTCGCTGCCGGTCATGACTCAGGACCCTAGTCACGCGGGGTGGCGTTGCCGTTACCATCCGGCGCGTGTCCGCGTCTCGGTGTCCGCGCGGGACCCGGGGCCGGTCACCCATGGGAGACGCCCCGGACGTCCGCGCGGTCATCCCGTCACGTGGCGGCGGGGCGCAGCATGCAGTAGGCCGACGGGGTCGTCGGGTGGTGGATCGCACGCGTCACCCGGAAGTCGAAACGCTCGTAGTAGCCGATGTTGGCGGGGTTCGTCGTCTCCAGGTAGACGGGTACGCCCTCCGAATCGGCCCGGGTCAGACCCGCGCGCAGCAGCCGGGTACCCGCACCGCTTCCGCGCACCGCGGGGTCGGAGCCCAGCATGGACAGGTACCAGTGCGGCTCCTCGGGCGCGGACGCCTTCAGACCACCCAGGTACCGCACCAACTCCGGGAGGCGGGCCGGACCCAGCAGCCGGATCCAGTGCGGCAGGGACCTCAGCAGGACCAGGGGGCCCTCCGTGGTGGCGCCGGGCGGCGTCCACAGCGCCGCGCCCCGGACCACGGGACCGCGGGCGGGTTCCTCACGGGACTCCGCCACGGTGGCGTGGCCGCTCGGGACGTGGGCGAAACCGGCCATCATCGCGCACGCCCGGGCGTTCTGCGCCATGCGCAGGCCGTCGTCCGGGAAGAGCCACCGGAAGAGCGGGTCCTGGTAGAAGGCGCGGCTCAGTACCCGTGTCACTCCGGACACGTCGTTCATGGTCGCGGTGCGGACGGCCGTCACCGCTGGTGCCGTGGGCGTCACGGGCGCTGCCTCTTCCCTTGCGTCAGGGGCTCCGAACACGGCTCATCGTAGGGCGAGCGGCCGTCGCGGGTGGGGTGTTTCGCGGGAAGAGGCGGCGGATCCGCGAAGGCTCAGGACGGGTCGCGCAGCAGGAAGTAGTTGGTCCCGGCGTCCGGGCTCTCGACCTCGCGGACCACCCGGAAACCGAACCGCTCGTAGAAGCCGACGACCTTGGGGTTGAGCGTCTGGGTGAACACCGGGACGCCCTCGGAGTCCGCGCGGTCCAGGCCGGAGGTGAGCAGTCCGCCGCCGATGCCGGTACCGGCCGCGGCCGGGTCCACGCCCAGCGTCGCCAGGTACAGGTGGGGCTCCTGGGGAGCGGCCAGCTTCCACTCGGCGAACACGCGCACGAACGCGGCCAGACGTGCGCGGCCGATCAGGGAACCCCAGTGCGGCCAGGTGCGCAGTGACACCAGCTGGCCCTCGGGGTTGGCGTTGGGCGGAGCCCACAGCGCCGCACCGCGCACCACCGGCGCCTCCTCGGACCCGTCCCTGGTCTCCGTGACCCTGGTGTCACCCGAGGAGACGTAGCCGAACCCCGCGGTGAGGGCGAAGAAGCGGCGCGTCCTGGCCACGCGCAGTTCGTCGTCGGGGAACAGCCACCGGAAGAACGGATCCTCGTGCGCTGACCTGCTCAGGACGCGCGCGACACCGGCGACGTCGTCGATCGTGGCGGGGCGGGAGGATGCTGTGACGGTCGGACTCATCCCGGAATCTCTCTGATAGGGGCCTTTCGGCCATGGTAGATCACAGAACTGTCACGACAGTGCCGTGGTGGGGGCCGGTGCGGCGGCGGAGGACGCACCGCCCGCGCCCGGGACGGGCTGGTCGAACACGTGAGCCCGCACCCAGGAGTGCATGGCGATCGCCGCCGCGGCCCCCGCGTTGATCGACCGGGTCGAGCCGAACTGGGAGATCGACAGCACCGCCTGGCACACCCGTCGCACCTCCTCCGACAGTCCCGGGCCCTCCTGCCCGAACACCAGCACCGCGTCCCTGGGCAGCGGGTAGGTCTCCAGCGGCACGGCGCCCGGCAGGTTGTCGATCCCGAGCAGCGCCAGCCCGCGCTCCCGCGCCCACGTCACCAGCGAGTCCGTGTCGGGATGGTGGTGGACGTGCTGGTAGCGGTCGGTCACCATCGCGCCCCGCTTGTTCCAGCGGCGGCGGCCCACGATGTGCACGGCCGCGCACCCGAACGCGTTGGCGGTGCGCACGACCGATCCGATGTTGAAGTCGTGCGTCCAGTTCTCCACGGCGACGTGGAAGGGATGGCGCGCGGTGTCGAGGTCGGCCACGATCGCCTCGCGCCGCCAGTACCGGTAGCGGTCCACCACGTTGCGGCGGTCACCCTCGGCCAGCAGTTCGGGGTCGTAGTGGTCGCCCTCCGGCCAGGGGCCGACCCACGGGCCCACGCCCACCTCACGCGCCTCGTCCTCACCGGCACCGTCCGCGGGCGCGCGCGAGGCGGGGCCGCGGACGGTACCGGAGGGCGGGATCTGGGGTGCGGGGTGTTCGTTCATCCGTTCCAGCTTACGAACGTTCCGCGGTACGGGATCTCCGCGTCACCCCTACAGGTGGAGGTCCCCGTGGAAGTCCCTGCCCTGGTACACCCGCGCGTCACCGCCGACGTTCCCCGCGATGCGGTTGACCACGATCGAGCCGCCGCCTTGGGCCACCTCGCCGCGCAACCCCTCCATCAGTTCGCGGATGCCGGAGTCCTCCTCCTCCGCGCGTTCCAGGTGCTCGGCCACGATGGTCAGCGCATGCGGGTCGTTCGGCTCCAGACGGGCCTCGTCCAGGGCCGCCTGGGCCTCGGAGTCCGTGCGGAAGCGTGCGAAGACCGCCCTGCACAGGGACCTGAACGTGGTGGTGGTGTCGTCGGTCGCCGACTCGGTGATCCTCGTGACCGAGTTGGCGGCGACGGCGGAGGCGATGGCGAGGGTGTCGGGCTCGGGCATGGAGGGTGCTCCTTCGGGATGGACGCGTCACCCCCCAGTCTTCCCGTTCAGGCCCGGTCGCGCCGCCTCTTTCCGACCAGAAGCGCCACCGCGCGCCAGCCGAGCATGGTCACGGCGAGGAACAGGGAGGTGACGACGACGAAGCTGAGCGGGGCGCCCTCCCCGGTCACCAGGCGCAACGCCATACCCCCGGCCACGGTCACGGCCCACACGAACACGCCCGTCGGCCAGATGCGGGCGGGGGAGGTCCAGGCGAGGGTGACCACCCAGCCCAGGGCCGTGCCGACGACGAACGGCCACGCGGTCGAGGCGATCGCGGTCAGGGCGGTGCCGGTCCCGTGGTCGGCCCTGCCGATCACGACGAAGGCGAGCACGCAGACCAGGTCGGCCAGCAGTGCGACGAGGGCGCGTGGCGCCGTGGAGGAACGCATGGGGCCAGGCTATGCCCAGGTCACCGGAGTGCTCCGTCGGGTCGGGTGGTGCGCCCGGGAGGAGGCCCGGAGCGTGAGCCCGGGGTGGGGCGGAGCACGGGCTCCGAACGCCGGAACACCTGTGGGAGAACCGATCCCGTCACCCGGGTGTCCTACGTTGGTGAACGTCGAACGCACCGAAGGCATCGGATGCGCCTCACGCCCGCCCCCGTTTGGCCCCGGAACCAGAAGGTTGTTCCCATTCCATGAGCGCTGCCCCTCCGCCCATGCCCCATGGCCACGCGCCGACTCCCCTGCCGGAGGGGGTGGCTCCCCTCACCCATGACGAACCCCGCCGCATCGGTCCCTTCCGGGTGGTGGGCCGGATCGGCTCGGGCGGCATGGGCGTGGTCTACGCGGCCCTGGACGACGCCGACCGGAGGGTCGCGGTCAAGTGCGCGCACCGCGTCTACGCGGGGGACGGCGAGTTCCGGGCCAGGTTCGCCCGCGAGGTCGCCCTGGTACGCAGGGTGCGCGCGGCATGCGTGCCCGCCTTCCTGGACGCCGACACGCGCGCGGACACACCATGGCTGGCCACCGAGTACGTGCCCGGCCCGACCCTGGACGCCCACGTACGCGCCCACGGCCCGCTTCCCGGGGCGGTCCTCCCCGCCTTCGCGTTGGGTGTGGCCGAAGCGCTGACGGCGATCCACGGGGCGGG
>NZ_ANAX01000397.1 GCF_000341065.1 Nocardiopsis halotolerans DSM 44410
CCCACCACCAACCCAAACCCAAACCGAGAACACCAACGGCCGGAACGACGGCCACGTCGGTGACGACGACGTGCGGGGGAGCGGGGACGACGGCTCCGACCAGGGGAACAACCGGTTTCCGGAACGCGACGGGAACCCCGCCAGCGCGTCCGGCGACCGGAACGCGGACCGCGACGACGACGAGGACGCCCTCTTCCCACCGGACGACGGGGAGTCCCCGTACGACAGCGACTCCTCCTCCGACCACGACAGCGACGTCTCGTCCGTCTTCGACCAGGACGAAGACTCCTCCCCCCACGACACCGACGACGAGATCTCCCTGTTCGACACCGACGAAACCGCCACCCAACAGGACACCACCACCGAAAAACCGGACGAGAAACCCCACCCCCACACCCCCGGCCTGCACGACGACCCCCTGGGCCCGGACCCCCTCAACCCCAAGTCCGGCGACCACCCCTTCCTCCCCGGCATGAACGACGGACCCCTGACCGTCAACTTCCTCAACGCCATCGTCCCCAACGCCCCCGCCACAGACGCACCGCCCAACACCGAACCAACCGTCCCGAACCCGGGAGGAGCCGGGGACCACGACGCCACGGACGCGACCGGCCGCCCCGCTCCCGTCGACACCGCGCCTCCGGCCAGCCAGACCACCCCGCCCTCCCCCGGTCAGCAACCGCCCACGACCACGCCGCGGAACACGGGGGCCGACGGCGGCCAGCGCTCAGCGCCCTCCGAACGGGACGGCGGTACGCGTTCCCCCCAGCGCACCGAGGACATCAGCACACCGGACTCGCCCGCCCGGGGGTCGAGCCACGACGGCGACGGTGTGCGCACCTCCGCCGAAAGCACACCGCGGACGGAGACCGCACCGCCCGGCCGCGCCGGTCAGGAGGATTCGGGCGCGCCAACGGACGAACGTCGGGGACGCTCCAGCTCCGCGCCCGCCCCCGAACACCGGACCGTGTCGGAGGACGACCGGCGCGGCACCGGCCCCAGGTCGGAGAGCGCGCCGCCACCGCGCACGGAGGGCGTCGAGAACACCCCCGTCGACGAGGGCGGAGAACGGCCCGGCGCGCGGGGCGGGGACGGTTCCCGGGGCGGCGACCGGAACCAGCCCGACGGCAGCCACTCGGACGAGGAGAGCGGTGGCCGTCATTCCGGCGACGACGAAGGCTCCGGGGACGGCGAGGAGGGGACGGACGACGACCGGGACCGTTCCGGGGACGAGGACGGCGACGGATCGGATGGGAACGACGGGAGCAACGAGGACGGCCAGGACGACGATCAGGCGGACGACGACGCGTCCGACCCGGGGGAGTCCCCGACGGACGGGAAGGAGGACCGGGAGCAGGACGACGATGAAGCCACCGGCCAGGCCCCTCCTCCGACCGACGACCCCCAGCCCGCACCGGACCCCGACTACGAGGGTTCGGTGACACCGGACCGCCGCACGCCCCACGACATCGGCTACCTCCTCACCTCGTCCCTGGTGAACGCCAGCATGGTCCACGCCCAGCACCTCGACGCGTTCGTGGACAGGACGCTCGGCGACGACGGCGTGACCGCCCCCGGCGGCGTGCGCGACGGGGTCCGTGACGAGATCTCCGCCCAGCAGAACAGGGACATGTCCGCCTTCTTCACGTCCGACGGATTCTCCACCGAGGTCAGGGGAACGGACGGCTCCGTCTGGAGGGCGCGGGTGAGGCTGTCCCTGCCGGAAGGAAACTTCTACCACGCCCCCACGCGGGCGCTCCCGGACGCGCGGTCACCCCAGACCACGGTGTCCGACGAGGTGGGGGGCAGCGCCTCGTTCGCGGGCAGCGGCGGCCACGGCGGCAACAAGGCCTTCAACCTCGGTTTCACCCTGTCGCCGCTGTTGCTCGGCACGATCGGCGTCGGCGACATCGGACCGCGCGCGATCTTCAGCTTCACCGGCGGGACACGCCAGCGCCAGACCGCGGAGACCACGACCGTCACCTTCGACTCGGCCCTGGGCTACGAGGCCACGGGCGCTCCGGAGGTCTACGCCGCCGACCTGGGCATCGACCTCACCCTGGAGCGGACGACGCCCCCGACGGGTGAGGCCCCCGCCGCACAGGACGGGACACCGTCTCCCGACTCACCCGCTTCCAGGACGGAAAGCACCCGGCCGGGGGAGGAGGACGCGGTCGACGCGAACCCCCGGATCCATCGGAGCACGTACTCGTCCAACGGGCTCGCCCTGGTCCTTCCCGGCAGGGTCACGGAGCACAGGGGCCCCGCGTCGATCACCCTGTCCGACCCCCTGGACGACGGTTCCGACGGGACGGGCACCACTCCCCCCGCCAGGAGGCCGCACCCCTACGTGGCCAACGGGCAGCCCATCAGTGTGGGAGGGTTCCGTGAGATCAGGGGGGAGAACGGTCGGGAGACCCGCGACATCCCCTCCCTGGCCGACTGGGTGGCCGAGAAGATGGTGCCGCCCGAACCCGACCCGGGGTTGTTCGGGCGCATCGCCCCCCACCTGCGTCCCCGCTTCGTCAGGGAACGGCGGCAACAGCTCCTGGAGCATTTCCATGACCAGACGAGGAAGGCGTTCTCCGACGAGGCGATGCGCAGGATCCTGCCCAGGTCGACCCAGGGGGAGTTCGGCATCTCCCTGACCGGTCCCTCGGGCGAGACCCGGACCGTGACGATCAGGAGCGTCCCGGTCTCCTACGTCGCCCGACCGTCGAACGTGCCCGGAGGCGACCAGAGCCGGTCCAGCAAGTCCGAACACGAGGCCTCGGACTCCCTCCAGAAGCACAGGGTCAGCGGTGGAACCGCTGGTGGCGGTGTCGGCATCGACGCCGGACTCCCCGGAACGGACCACAAGGCCCGGTTCGACATCGTGACCGGTGAGGGCGGTGGAAGGCACCGCTCGACGCAGGAGAGCACGGACACCGACTCGGGATCGGTCAAACGCACCTCCACCGTCAAGGACGGGTCGGGCGTCTACGAGGTCACCCGCAACTACTACGTGCACTTCCAGGGGGAGCGGCGGGCGCACAGGCTCACGGGCACCGGCTTCGAGGTCCTCACCGACGCGGACGCGTGGGCCATCAGCGGACGGACACCTCCGGACCCGCGGGACGGGGACGCCTCCACCGGTCAGAGCGCGGCACCCGACGACTCACACAGCGGAAGGGGCGGCACCTCCCAGAAGCGGGACGGCTCCGCCCCCGCCCCCGGCCGGAGCACCCGGGCCACCGACCCCGGCGAGGCCCGGCGTGCGGGCGTAGAAGGTCCGGAAACGCGGGGCTCCCAGCGCGACCGGACGACGGAGAACCGCACCGCCCTCCCCGGCGACATCGTGCCGAGGAACTTCACCTGGCCGAACGGCGGCCTCCACGACAGCCGGGACGGCGGCCCCCAGCGCACCATCTACGACCAGATCCTGCACCAGGTACTGGCCGGTATCCACAAGGAGCGCCCCGGCCTGGTGCTGCCCGACATCACCAGTGGCTCCGAGGACTTCAACCGTCCCCCGGGCGGGGAACGGCGCAACCTCGCACAGGTGTTGCGCGGGCACCGGCCGTTCAGCCGTGACGAGGAGGTCGCCGCACACAACACCGCGCAGATCAGGAAGGCGATCTCCGAGGCCGGTTTCCACGGCGGCATCGACGACCTGAGGACGAACGGGATCACCGTCCACCTGATCGAGACCGCGCGGCTGGACCCCTCCTCGGACAAGGCGACCGGAACCTACCTCACACGGCCCCCGATCAGCACCGTCCGCATCCGGGCCGAGTTCTCCGGCGTGCGGCGCGGCGGGGACGGCGACGGCGGGGACGGTACGAGGGGGATCTCCTTCGAGTACGGCGGCGCGTCCAAGTACGACACCGGCACCGGTACCCAGGACCGCGGCACGGCCAAGGGGTCGACCGGTTTCTACACCCGCCCCACCGACACGGCGGACGCGAACCAGTACCCGCCCCGGTCGGGCATGGCGTCGGCGTCCACCACGTGGACCAGGACGAAGTCGGACTCACGGAACCTGGGCACCAAGGTCAAGAGCGAGCACGGCGTCCTCCACCCGGAGGGCTCCCGCACGTGGATCGCCACCGCGACGATCTCGGCCAGGCTGTACGAACACGACGACATCGGCATGGCCAAGCCCGGCGCGTCCACCAAGCCGGTGTCCGAACGCGGCATCAACCTGTTCGACCCCATCGAGGCACGTTTCACGGCGGACGCGCCCGGGACCACCTCCGGCACCGGCGACGACCGGGCGCCGGACACCTCCGGTTCCACCCAGACCGCACCGGAACCGCGGGACCAGCGCCAGCACACGCCGCAGAACCAGAACCCGCCCGCGGAGCGGGACGGCGACGCCACCGGGAACGGCGGGCGCCCCGCGAACGGGAGCGCGCGGGGCGGCGACCGGACGGGCACCCGGGGAACCGGTCCGGGTACGGGCGGGAACCGGCCCCCCGGCGGCCCCGAGGTCGTCGAGATCTCGACGATGGACACCTCCGAAGCCAGGGGGATGATCCAGGGCCTCACCACGGCGGTCCCGGAGAACGTCCGCCAGCGCCCGGGAGGGCTGGTACGCGCGACGAGGCGGTTGGCGGACCGTTTCCACACGGGGACGGACGGCACCGGCGGCGAGCGGAGGCAGGACGACCGGACCCACCGGTCCCCCCGGACGGACCGCATCGACCGGACGGGCACCACCGGTGCCGACACCGGTCGGGGCCCCACCGTCGGGGCCGACGACGCCCGGGACCCGTCCGACCGGGACGACCCCGCCGACCAGCGGACGAAGGGACAGCGGCAGGCGGACGTCATCCGGTCCCTGGGACCCACGTACCAGCACCTGACCACCCGGTTCACGACCGAGGACGGTCACGTGAACAGCCTGGTCGAGGCGTACTACGGGCACTTCCTCAAACACGCCCCCTGGGACACGGACGGGACCGGCGACGGACCGCGCCTCCTCCAGTTCGAACGTAACCTGCGCAAACTGCGTGATCTCCTGACCAGGTCCGAGGGGAGCAAGCAGTACCCGGAGAACGCCCTCTCCGAGGACGGCCTGCGCAACAACCCGGCGGTGCACGCCTCCAGCGGCCTGCGCACGCACACCGATCAGAGCGGCGGCCTGCGTTCCGGCCACAACCTGCGCACCGAGTCGGCGACCCGGTACGACGTCGACGAGGTCACCAGCCTGGAGCAGTCCGACGCGGCGCTGAGCTGGAAGGACACGACCAGCCTGGACGTGTCCACCACGACGTCGACGAAGGACGACGTCAACGTCCGGGGCGGGGGCGCCGGCAGGTACAACCCCAACCCGATGGAACCGACGGCGGGGGGCGCCGAACACTCCGGCGCTCCCAACTCCGCCACGGACCCGCGGCTACACGCCGGTCCCGCCCTGGGCAGGAGCGTCTACGACTGGTCCGTCAGCGACACTCCCTCGCAGAAGTTCTCGGAGACGGTCGAGTTCAAGCCCGGGATCCACAAGTCGTACAGGTTCAACGCGTCGGGTGTCATCAAACAGGCCGTCGAGTTCTCCAGGAACTGGCGTTACGGACCGCCGTTCCCGCACACCCTGCGCTTCCGCGGCATGCAGGCCCGTCTCCACGACCTCGCCCAGGGGCTGGTCCACGTTCGCGACGCCCAGCAGTCGGGGCTGGTGGAGGACAGGGTCGTGGAGGGGGACGACGGCACCCTGTCCCTCGCCCCGCAGCGCGAGCCGAGGCATCCCGAACACGTGCGTGTACGTCCGGGTGCGGAGGACTCCGGGAAGCTGATGAGGCCGCCCTCAGCGGACAGGGCCCTCAGGGACCTCACCGACAGGCTCGCCAGGTCGGGATGGGAGCTGACCAGGAACAGCCGGAAGGAGATCCTGCACGCGCTCACCTCCTACCGGGGGTTGCGCCCCAACAACGGTCCCCCTCTGCCGGTGAAGGTCAAACCCATCGGACACTCGATCCTCAAGGGAAACACCACGTCGACCACGGCGGTCTCCTTCGAGGCCAAGGTCAACCTGAGGCTCGACACACGCAACCCGAGGATCGACTACGTCGGCGGCAGGGCCCAGTTCACGCAGCGGCAGACCCTGGAGTCCGGGCACACCGGGGAACAGGGCAGGTCCAGCAGCACCACGGCGGGGCTACAGGACGCGGTCGTCCCACCGCTGCCCTACTCCGGTGGAGACCAGCCGTCGGGCCAGGATCCGACCAGCCGCCCCACGGCGATGAACCTGTCCGCCGGTCAGTCCGCGTCGCGGGCGCACGGCGAGGCGACCTCCGTCAAGGACTCGGGCACGCGTTCCGTGGAGATGTCGACGGACACCCCCTACGCCAACGTGTCCATGGACAGCGAACTCACCATCGACCTGGAGATCTCCGAGCACCAGGGCTTCTCCAACACCCTGGCCTGGGAGAACCTGGACGAGGACGAACAGCGCGGTTTCCGGGGCAGGGGGGACTCGGGCACGGTCAGGGTCCTCTACCCGGCCTTCTCCATCGACCTGCCCCGTACCGGGGACGGAGCGGACGGCTCCCCGGACACCTCGGGGAACGGCGGCCCGCGACACGAGGGTGACGGATCCGCGCGGCGGCCGGGCCCGGCCGCCGACCCCCGGACCGCCTCGAACGGCGACGGCACCCAGCGCGTCGACGGTCGGCGCGCCGAGCGGACGCCGTCTCCCCCGCCGCCGGAGAACCCCTCCTCGGACACGTACGCGTCCTTCGGGGAGATGATGCGGAACTGGGCGGAGAGCAGGAACCGGGACGGGGACCCCGACGTCCGGGACGCCGTGCTCCTGCCCACCTCGGTCACCCCCGTGGGCCAGGACCCCCGCGACACAGCACACGTCGTGGTGGCCCGGTCGCTCGGCTGGTCGCCGCCGCCCGGCTCCGTCGACGAGGGGCGCTACACCGCCGAGGCGGTCGCGGACGCCCGCGCGCACGTCGCGGACAAGATCGGGGTGAACGTCCGCAACAACGCCATCGACCACAGCCTCAACCCGCTCGCCCTCAAGTCCCTCTTCCTGCGGTCCCTCGAACCCGGAGGGTCCGACATGATCCGTATGGGCCGGAGCCGGTGGAACGTCAGGGCGCTGCCCGACCCGCGGTCCGCACGGGTGATCGACTACAACCCCGACGTGCGCCTGAGCGACTCCCACGAGTCCGAGCAGACGTTCACCTCCACACACAACACGTCGAACTCGCTGGCCGGAAGCCTGGACGGCAGACCCGCCGGACAGGCCGGCGCCGACATGCCCACGGGCAGGCACGTCGGTTCGTCCGGCCTGGCGGACAGCACGACCGTCGGGGGCACCGCCTCCGAGAGCACCGACGCCAAGGGCCCCTCCCGGGCGAAGCGCACGCGGACCGGTCCCGGCTACCTCGTGGAGTTCGACACCACGTGGGCCATCGGCGCCAGGACGGAGCTGCGCGGAGCCTGGTACAAGCGCGCGGCGAAGCAGGTCGGCCACAAGAGCGCGGACCTGGGACGGGCCACCGTGGACCAGGTGCGCCGGGTGTTCGGCAGGCAGACCGGGGAGGGCTCCCCCCGGGAACGGCCCTCCCGGTGGCAACGCGGTGAGGTGGACACCAAGGTCACCACCTGGATCTCCCACGGCGACGCGGTCAGGCTGGGCGTGATCGCCCCCGACGGCGTCGATCACCTCAAACCGCTGACCGACCGGTTCACCGAGGCCCAGGACGCGCTGGCCGAGGCGGAGAAGGACTACCTCGACGCGCGCGAACCCCTGGACAAGGCCGCCAGGAGGGTCGTCGACACCCGAAACGCGCTGGACGCCGACCGGGGGGAGGGTACGAACCGGGACGGCGCGACCGGAGGGTCCCAGACCGACCCGGGTGACGTAGGGGCGGAGGGCGCCCGGCAGGCCCGGGAGGAGTACGACCGGCTGCGACGGGCCCACGACACGAGCCGGGACGCCTTCGACACGGCGTTGCGGGAGTGGTCCGACGCCCTGCGCGACCTGCGCCGGGCACTCGTCGACACCCCTCCCGTGCAGCCGCCGCGCACCGAGAGCGCGCCGGACACGACGGGGACATCGGGGACGGCGGACACGACGGGCACGTCCTCCGGCGACGGCAAGGGCAAGGCACCCGTGCGCACGGTCACCGGGTCCGGGTCCGGTGGCCCCTCCGTCTCCCCCGAGGCCGCCGCTCCCGCTCCCCCGGCTGATCGGGGTGCTGGTGACAGCGGTCAGGCCCTGCGGGACAGGCTGGGTGAGAACTTCGGCGTCTCCCTGGACGGAGGAGGTGACACCTCCGACTCCGACGACCAGTGGGCGCCCGGGTCCGGTTCCGAGGACCCGGGCGGTTCAGACGGCTCAGACGGCTTCCACCCGGCGCGCCACCCGAGCAGGCACTCCGGGGAGAGCGACACCGTACCGCTCCCGTCCTCCGACCCGCGGCACACCGCCAGCTCCCCCTCCGGGTACGAGACCGACGGTTCGGAGGACCTGTACGGGGTCAGCGACCAGGAGGACCACGGTGTCTCCCCGGACGGCGAGGACGGGCTCGTGGCACCCGTACACGGCGCGGACGGCGCGTCCGGGTCCCCCGTCCCGGAGGCCGCCGCGGTTCCCCTGCCGGAGAGCGACACCTCCTCCGACGACGACGGTGGCACCCCAGTCGCGGAGTCCGGGGAGGGCGACCCCGTTTCCGGGCGGGGCAGGGCTTCCGAGCAGGACACGCGGACGCGGAACACGTCCGACGCGCCGTCCCCGTCCCTCGCCCCGAGCGAGACCGGCGAGAAACCCACCGCCGGCCCCGCCAACACCGAGACCACCGAGGCGTCCCGGCGGAACACCCCCGCGCCCCGTCCCCGTCCACGGACCGCGAGAGCTCCCTCCCTCGACACCATCCCGGAAGAGGACCCCCAGCGTCAGGAGGGCGGGGACGTCCCGTCCCAGCAGGAACCCCCGCCCTCCGCGGAACAGCCGTCGACGCTCTCGGCCCCGGAGTCCGACCTGGCCGCGTTCTTCGATCACGCCCTGAACGGCTCCCCCGACCGGGAGGGGTACGACGCCGACGGTTCCTCCTCCGAGGGGGAGACGACGGACGTCCCCGTTCCGGCCGAGGACGACGGCGGGGTCCGGAAGACCGCGGGCCCCGGACCGGAGGGTGGGAACGCAGCGGAGAACACGGAGGACGAGGACGGCGCCGAGAGCGGCTCCGAGGACGAGGGGGACGACGCCGAGAACGCCTCCGCAGGCAAGAACACGCGCGGGGACGGGGACGAGGACGACGGGAACGACCCGGGCAACGCCCCCGGCGGAGACCGATCCGGCAGCGGTGGCGGCGACCGGTCCGGCGACGGGGACGGTTCCGGCGGCAGGCACCGCTCTGAGCGGAACGGTGGGGACCGCGAGGCGGAGGGGGACGACGGCCGTTCCCCGAAGGAGGACGGTCAGGACGGCGGGAGTTCCCGCGACAGCGGAAACCCGACCCAGCGCCACCCGGCCCCGGACACGGAGCCGGTTCCTGACCTGGTCCCCGATGACGACGACATGTCCCTGTACGACGACCCCGACACGTTGGTGGAGGACCAGCCCTCACACTCCCTGTTCGACGAACCGCCGTTCACGCCCCTGTGGGAACGGGACGACCACGCCCTCAGCGTCCTGGACCCCAAGTACTCCGGCGACGGGAACGGTCCCCTCGGCTTCCTCAACCCCAAGTCCGGTTTCGACCACCCGCTGCCCGCCTCGTTGACCGACTTCATGGCCGCCCCCGTGATCGTGGACGCCGATCAGCCGGGGAACCGCCGGTCCGGCCGCAACGACGACGGGCGGGGCAACGGCGGGGGGGA
>NZ_ANAX01000398.1 GCF_000341065.1 Nocardiopsis halotolerans DSM 44410
GGACCGCACCGCGAACCAGCGGCCAACCGCCCTCGGACGCGCCCACCGGCCCCGGGAGGAACGACCCGCCGCCCGCCAGTACACCCCCGCGCTCCGCATGGGGAGACAACACCCCCCAACGACTCTTCGGAGGAGGCACCAACCAACGCCCGGCGACCGGGGGAAACCAACGGACCGCACCGCGAACCAGCGGCCAACCGCCCTCGGACGCGCCCACCGGCCCCGGGAGGAACGACCCGCCGCCCGCCAGTACACCCCCGCGCTCCGCATGGGGAGACAACACCCCCCAACGACTCTTCGGAGGAGGCACCAACCAACGCCCGGCGACCGGGGGAAACCAACAGGCTCCCGCCATCGCGACGCCCCCGCGGTCCGCCGCCCCGCCCACGGCGACCGACGAGCGTACCGGGGAGGGCTCCACCCCGGCCCAGGACAGCCGGGACAACGGGCCCAGTATCTTCGACTTCCGGAGCTCGCCCCGGGATGACCACCGCTTCGCGAGTAACCCGAACGAGGGAAGAATCATCGGATACGTTCCCGCGGCGAACATCGCGGAAAGGGACCAGGACGGGAACATCACCAGGATCACCCTGCCGCAGACGGAAGCGGGTAAGCCGCCGAAACGGATATCGCTCCGGGACTACCAGAAGGAGCTACTCGACGAGCGGGCCAGGGCGATCGCCGACCTCACCGACCCCTCCCCCGGGTCGAGGGAAGAGTTGAGGTCCCACGGCCTCTCCCCGCTGCACCAGGACGATATCGGGGGAGTGAGCGGGGCGGTGAGCGCCGTCGTCATCAACCGGAAGACCGGCGCCGTCTCCGAGGGGGTCAACGGGGACACCGCGTCCCGCATCCCGCACGCCAGGGTCCACGAGATCATCGGGAGGAGGATGAACGACATGAGGAAACCCGGAGGCTACCGCTCCTACGACAGGGACGGTAAGCCCGTGGGCAGGCCGAGGGACTACCCCATGAAGGACTCACCCCTCCGCCACGCCGAGATCAAGGCGATCAACACGCTGCTCAACGCGGACCCGAAAGCGGAGATGACCGATTTCCAGATCGACACCGTCTTCACGCTCAAAACGAACGAGAGGCAACGGGATTTCTGCCCGTGCTGCGCCAACTGCACACGCCTGACCTACGGAGCTCCCTCTCCCCGGGCGGGCAAGAACGTCCACCTGCCCAACGATCCCCTCTACGGCAGGAACTTCCCAGAGCCCGTACACCCTGACTGGACCCCGGCCGGACGACGATGAACACGATCAGCCAGGAGCTCCTCGAATTCACCGAGGACGACACCGCCCTCCTGAACGGATCCCCCTTCACAGGGAACGCCGTCACGGTCACGGAGGAGGAGGTGCGCTCGCAGGTCTTCGTCGACGGCCTCATGGAGGGGCCCTCCGCCTCCTGGAGCGGGAACGGACAGGTCACCGCCCTGGGGTGCGTCTACGGCGGCGGCATGCCCGTCGGAGCGCTCCACCGCTGGGACTCCGCTGGCGCGCTCACGCTGGAGGAGATCAGCGACGTGGCGGGGAACCAGCGTGTCATCCGGACGTGGGGACCCGACGGCCGACTCGTGAGCGAGGAACGTCACGGGAGGCTGTTCAGGTCCTTCGATCCCGAGACGGGGAGGAAGGTGTTCCTGGCCTGGCAGAAACTGCGGGTGTCGACGGCCATGGAACACCCGGCTCACCAGGAGTTCCTGGTCGTACCGGACGTCGCCGACCTCACCGTCGGCGACGTGGAGGGGGTCGGCCGACTGGTGTTGTTCGGAGGCGCGCCCCACACCGGTGAGGCCGTCACCCGCGACGGCAGGGGCCGGGTCGAGATGCACACCTTCGTGGAGGGCGTCGAGGACGGCCCCACCCTGACCTGGTCCTCCGGCGGCAAACTCGTCGTCCAGGGCATCACCCGGTACCCCCACGGTCCGGTGGGTCCCTGGCACGAGTGGGACGAACGGGGACGGCTGCTGCGCGAGACCGTCCACGACGCCCTGGGCAACCGCGTCATCATCCGCGAACTGGACGGGGCCGGAAACATCGCCCGAGAGGAGCGCAGGCCTCCCGGCAGGCTCCTCCGCGACCCGGAGACCGGCGAGGAGTACCCGGCCCCCTGGCTCTGAGGAGGGCGTGACGGAACCCCACGTCAACGGTTGGCCCCGGTGTCAGGGAAACGGGAGGAGAATATCCGGACGGCTCCAGGAGAACCGTCGCGGAAACAACCGGAACGCCACTCGGGTGGAACGGGTTCCAGAAACAACCCCACCGATTCCGAAGCACACCCATGACCTTCGGTAATTCACCGGAGAAACCTCAGGCGAAGTCCCGTCCCGGGTAATGGGCCACCGATTCGCGCGCCCTCTTCGGTGTTACCTTCGTGCCCGCGTCAGCGGTGTCGGAGGGCCGGGGGAGGAATCGCGTATGCCGTTGGACCACACCATGCCCGAGTCCACACGCGACG
>NZ_ANAX01000399.1 GCF_000341065.1 Nocardiopsis halotolerans DSM 44410
AACCCCACACAACTAACGAAAAGGTCAGTAGAGCTCATCTCAAAAGCTCTGCGAGGTGTCCCTGCGCCTGGCATGATCACAACCTGTGAGTGATGTGTCGCCCGAGGGGCTCTGGGAGATCGTCGAGTCGCTGCTGCCTCCCGCGCCGAAGACCGGCCGTCCCCGTGTGGGTCCGTGTGGGTCGACGAGCCGTGTTGACCACGGTGCTGTTCGTCCAGGCCCCAGGGTGTTCCTGGGAGAGGGCTGGTGGCCTGTTCGGCGTCACCCGTGCCACCGCGCACCGCTGGTTTCAGACCTGGACCGAGACGGGCCTGTGGCCCACGATCCACCGCATGATCTTGGAGGAGCCGGGCAGACGCGCCCTGCTGGACTGGTCCCGCGCCACCGTCGACTCCCAGTCGATCCGCGCCAAGAGAGGGGGAGAGCACGGGGCCAAACCCCACCGATAGGGGCGAACCCGGCTCCAAGCCCCACCTGCTGTGCGACCATCAGGGATTGCTGCTGACCTGCGCGGTCTCCGCGGCCAACGTCAACGACATCGAGGCACTCAAGCCCCTGGTCCGGGGCACCCCGGCGGTGCGGTCGCGGCGAGGCCCCCGGCGACGGCGTCCGGTCAAGCTCCACGGCGACAAGGCCTACCACTTGCGGGATCAGCGCCGCTGGCTGCGCGAACGTGGGATCGGGGTGCGCTTGGCCCGTCCTGGCATCGAGTCCTCCCAACGCCTGGGGCGGCACCGGTACAAGGTCGAGCGCTCGATCGCCTGGCTGGGCTCCTACCGGAGGTTGAACGTGCGTTGGGAGCGCAAGGCCTCCACCTTCCTGGTCATGCTGGGAATTGCCTGCATCCTCATCTGCTACAAGCACCTGGCCAAGCACGCCGATGACTTTTGAGATGAGCTCTCAGCTGTTCCGCTGACAGCCCGTGCATGGTGGGTTGTCGTCGATCAATCTACCAAAACCACCCCTGCTTTTTGACTATTCTTTAAAACATATCCCCCAGTCCAGAAACTTTAAATTTCGAGAGGTTCATATTTCGACAAGGGACTTTGGCTCGAGGGAATAGAAAGACGTTCGAAGGCGGAGCTTCGGCTGATGCTGCCGCGGATCCGCAACGGCAGAACCAGGCGTCCGCCGAGGGCGAGCTGGTCCAGGAGCTTCACTGGGACGTCACCGGCGCCGACGGTGAACTGGATGCGGTCGTAGGGTGCGTGCTCAGCCAGACCGGCCGCGCCGGGACGGGGGTGGTCTCAATCGGTCAACGCATCGCCGGTGATGAAAAGTTGCGCTCGGGCGGAGGGCGCCGCGGGCGCCTCATCGCCCCGCGGCGGCTCCGCCGGGACACGTCGGGGGCCGGGACGACGTGCCGAGCTCTACATGATTCGCGCTACCAGCGAGATCCGGCGCAGCAGCGCGGCGAGCCCCCAGCAGCACAGGACGCCCAGGGGCACCAGCACCGTGAACTTCACGACCGCCGGGGCCACGAGGCCCTGGAGCGCTAGCGCGAGGCCGACCAGCACCGCCGGGTGGATGACGTACACGGCGAAGGCGTTGGCGGAGAGGAACCGTCGGACAGGGCCGCTTCCGGGCGAGAGGCGTCTGATCACGACCAGGACCACCGCACTCAGCCCGACCCCGAGGACGGACATCGCGATCCCGGAGGCGATGTTCGCCGCAGCGGGCGCTGGCGACAGGATGTGCGGGCCGAGCAGGGCGATCGCCAGTACCGAGGCCGCCGCTCCGAGGACGGCCACACTGTCTGGCATCCGCTCCAGCCAGCGACGACGTGCCGCGAGCACTCCGACGGCGAACATCAGCACGTACTGGGGCAGGAACGACGGCGTCGGCAGCCCGACGACCGGCCAGAAGGTCCCGTCGGGAACGACCTGGCGCCACAGCACCATCGCGGGCGCCATCACCCCCATGAGACCGACCATCACGCCAGCGGCGTCCCTGCGACGAAGCGAGTCGGTGCCTATGGCGGTCGAGCTCGCAGGGGTGTCGATACCTGACCCCGCGTCCTTCCAAGCGCGTCGGCGCCCAGTCGACGCTGCTGCGAGTCCGGCGTACGCCAAGGAGAGAATCAGCAGCACCTCAAGGAACCAGGCTGGGCCGGCATCGATCGTGACCAGGTAGTACATCGGATAGGAGAGTCCGCGAGGGTCGTCGAACCAGGCGTGCAGGCCGGCGAGAGGGCGCACGATGAGTACGAAGGCCAGCAGCGGCAGCCCGAGCCGGATCAGACGGTCGCGAGCGAAGACGCGAGGGCCCTTGCGGTCCAGGGAGCCGGGGACGAAGTAGCCCGAGACCAGAAAGAACAGCCCCATGAAGTAGCTCTGGTTGGTCACTATCAGCAGATCCAGGACGAAGGCCGACGGATCTTGCGGCGCCTCGTGGTAGTACCAGATCGGAATGTGACTGTAGGTGATCGCGGCGTGGTGGGCGAGCACCAGGACGGTCAGCGCGACACGGACGGTGTCGATCCACGGCAGTCGAGGGCGAGGGGCGGACGGGGCGGAGCCGACGGCGGTCATCGCATCCTCAGCGCCGTGTCGAGTGCGGCCATCCCGACGGCCACGCCGAAGGCCACCAGCAGTACCGGCGACGTCGTGACCGGCATCGTGAACGACCACCCGCCGAGCATGTCGCTCACCGCGTCGATCGAGGTGAGGAGTTGTAAGAGCGACAGGACCGCGGTCAGCAGAGCGGCCGCCAGGATGATCGTCGCCGCCACGACGATCACACCGTTCGCCATCGGATGCTCTCGTGCCCATCGGTGCCTCGCCGCTTCCCAGGTGCCGTCGGCGGGCTGAAGGCGCGTTGTCGTCGCCGGCGTACGCAGCACGGCGCGGCGGAACCCGTGCTCCGAGGTCTCGATCTCGAGCTTCGCGCCGTCCTCCAGGACGAATCGGGCCGGGGAGGAGGCGCGCTCGACGACCTCACCGTCCCGCGACAGCGTGATGTTCTTCCCCAGCGTGAACAATCGCAACCCCACGCGGTACCGATGGCCTGCATGGTCGACCTCTACTGCGGTACTCGTGAATCCGTGCCAGAAGTTCATGGTCCTCTCTCTTCACCCCAGCAGATCAATACGGTTGTATCGCAAAGTCCGATGCTACCGTATCGCAATACTTGAGCGGCCGGAAGGGGACACCGATGACGCGAGGACCAGGTGCACAGCACGACAGGCGGGTCATGCAGCTCGCCGACGCCGCCGTCCGTGTGCTCGAACGGGATGGACTGGTGGCGCTGACCTTCCGCAATGTCGCGGCGGAGGCAGGCGTCTCTCCCGGGCGCGTCCAGCACTATCTTCAAAACAGCAAAGGGCTGGCCACCATCACGTTCCGTCGGGTGCAGGAGATGGTGGCCGAGGGTGTGCGTCAGGCACTCGAGGACGGATCTGCGTCCTCTTCGCGTGAGGTCGTGGCGGCGACGCTGAGCGCGCTCCTCCCGATCACGGAGCAGCAGCGCTCCATGCTGCGCGTCGCCTACGTCGTCGAGCAGTACGCCCTCACCGACCCCGAGCTCAGTGAGGAGCTCCGCAAGGGCCGTGTTGGTCTGGTCGACTTCCTGGCCCAGCAATTGGTCATGATCGATGCCGCCCAGGGGCGGCCGGGGCATGAGGATTCCCCGGACGGGAGCAGCAGCTCCGCATTCGACGCGGCCCGGCGCGCAGCGATCACGCTGCTGGCCACGGCCGACGGGCTGTCGTCGCTGATCCTCACCGGAACCATCAGCGGCGAAGAGGCTCGTGACCTGCTGGCCGAGTCGATCGACCTCGTTCTGGCCCCCGCCCCGGACCTGTCCTGAGCACGACCGTCCTCGGCAACCGGTCGTCCTGGGCTCCGTAGAGCCACCGCACCAGGGGAAGAGGGCCGAACGCGCCCATGACGTTCAGCTGAACAAGGCCATCGGGTTTGTGTCGCCCGGGGCGAGGGTGAGTCGTTCCTTGAGGGGCTCGACGAGGGCGCGGACGGCCGGCAGCGCGTGGCGCAGCTCGGTCAGCATGGCCGGGTCGGGCTCAACCGCGATGACGTTGATCCCCAGCGCGACCAGTGTGGCGGTCAGCTTGCCCGTGCCGGCGCCGAGGGCGAGTACGCGCGGCCCGGGGCGGGTTCGAGTGCCCAGTTCGCCGCGGCACGCGCGTAGTCCGGGCGGTCGCTCACCGTTCGCGGGGTTTCGTACCCGCGTGTCGTGGTGGTCGGGTGTGTTCCGCCCGACTCGGGGCCACCACCGTTCGTGAGGTCGGTCGCACTGATCCGGTGGCCCGGGTGGACCGGATCCGCGCGGTCGCCGTCTCTGCGAGAGTGGGGGCGGGGCACGGCACATCGTGCCCACAGCACCAACAGCGAGGAGGGGCGATGATCCTCATCGTCGTCAAGTTCCGGGTCAGGCCCGAGGTCGGGAGCGACTTCCTGGACGCGGTCGCCGACTTCACCGCGGCCACCCGCGCCGAGCCGGGCAACCTGTGGTTCGAGTGGTCCCGCAGCGTCGAGCGCGAGAACGAGTTCGTGCTCGTCGAGGCGTTCAAGGACGGCGCCGCCGAGGCGCACGTCGACAGCGACCACTTCCGTGACGGGCTGGCCGCCATGAAGCCGCTGCTCACCGAGACCCCGCTCATCGTCAGCCGGGTCGTCGAGGGCGAGGGCTGGGACCGGATGGGCGAACTCACCATCGACGAGTAGGTCCCACGTCCGGGGCCGACACGGTGGTGCGCGCGGCCCCGCGCGGGGCCCGGTGTGTCCCTCCGGGATCAGGCGCCGACGGCCTCCTGAGCCGCCCGGTAGAACAGGGCGATGGTCACCGCGCCGGGGTCCGGGATGCCCAGGGCGGACGCGCCCACGTAGCTGGTGCGCCCCCGGCGGCCGACCAGCTCGCTGGTCTCCTCGGCGCCCTCGCGCGCGGCCGACGCCGCCGCCCGCAGCCCCTCCTCCAACCCCGAACCTGCGCCGACCGCCGCGGTCAGGGCATCCGACGCCGGGGCGATCGCGTCGACCATGGTCCGGTCCCCGACACTGGCCGACCCCAGCCGGGTCACGGTCGTCCACCCCTTCCTGGTGGCCTCGTCCAACATCGCCAGGGTGAAGCCCCCGGCGTCGGCGCCCACCTTCCCGAAGTCGCGGAACCACATGCCGAACAGCGGCCCGCTGGTGCCGCCGCTGTGGGTCAGGAAGGTCTCGCTCATGATCTGGAAGAGGGTCCCGGCCGCGGTCGCCTCGGCACCGGCCATGGCCTCGCGCGAACGGCGCAGCGCGGTGACCATGTTGGTCCCGAAGTCTCCGTCGCCGCTGCGGCGGTCCAGGTCGGTGAGGTAGTCGGACTTCTCCACGACCGTGTCGACGAAGCCGTCGACCCACCGCTGGACGTGCGAGGGACTGAGCTGCTCTGCCATGCCGGTGCTCCTTGGATGGACGGGTCTACCACGTGAGTGCGGGAGTGGCGGCCGGGGCGTCCCACAGCTCCAACACCTCGTCGTCGGCGCGGACGAGGGTGACCGAGCAACCCGCCATGTCCAGGGAGGTGACGTAGGAGCCCACGAGCGTGCGGGCGATGTCGATCCCGGCGCGGCCGAGGACGCGTTCCACCTCGCGGAACACCCCGTACAGCTCCAGGTCGTGGGTGGCCCCCAGACCGTTGACGATGGCGATCACCCGCTCGCCGCGCCCGAGCCCCAGCGCCTCGACCAGGGGTGACACCATCTGGGGGACGAGCTCGCTGGTGGGTCCGAACGCGCGCCGCTCCCGGGCCCGTTCGCCATGGATGCCCACGCCGAACTCGACCTCGTCCCCGGGCAGCTCGAACGACGGCTGCGACTGCCCCGGGTGTGCGCCCGCGGCCAGCGCCACGGACAGGGTGCGGCTCTGGGCCGCGACCCTGCGTCCGAGAGCGGCCAGCTCCGCCAGGTCCGCGCCGCGCTCGGCCGCGGCGCCGCAGACCTTCTCGACCGCCACGACCGCCGCCGTCCCCCTGCGTCCGGGGCCCTCGCCGTCGCCGGTGTCGGTGGCCAGGTCGTCCTCGACCAGGACGAACTCGCTGTCCACGCCCTCGTCGGCCAGGAGTTCCCCTGCGATGCGGAAGTTGAGCACGTCGCCGGTGTAGTTCTTGACCACGTGCAGGACGCCGCGGCCGGTGTCGACGGCCCGGGACGCGGCCCGGATCTGCACGGCCGTGGGCGAGGCGAAGACGGCCCCGGGCACGGCGGCGTCGAGCATGCCGGTACCCACGAAGCCCACGTGCAGGGGCTCGTGCCCCGAACCGCCGCCGGAGACGACCGCGACCTTGTCGCGGGCCGGATCGGCGCGCGTGACGTAGGCGGGGTCGTCATGGAGGCGCACGTGGCGCGGCCAGGCCGCGGCGAACCCCTCCAGCGCCTCGGACACGACGTCGCCCGGTGCGTTGGTGAACTGGCGTCTCAAGGGCACACTCCGTGGTCCGCGGTGGTGTTCTCGGGCGCCTCATACCTAGCCACGCGCCGCACCATCCAAACGTTTCCCTCCCTGCGCATCACTCACCTCACCGTGCCATATGCGCGCTATGAGCATGATCCCGGAAAACCTTGCGTATCCCTGCGTGAAACGCGCATTATGGCGGTGTTCACATGCGCGAAACGAGCAGGAGTGATGATGCGCCACCAGAGTCTGCTGGACGCCGTCACCGACGGCGTCCAGCGGGTGGAGGACCTCGCGCGGGAACTGGGCATCAGTCCCTCCACCGTGCGGCGCGGGCTGAGCGAGCTGGAGAGGGCCGGAAAGGTGGTCCGCACCCACGGTGGCGCGGTCCCCGCGTCCGCGGGCGCCGAACTGTCCTGGACCCAGAAGAGCCTGCGCGACGCCCCCGCCAAACGGCGCATCGCCGACCACGCCGCCGCACTCGTCGAGGACGACCACGTCGTCCTGCTGGACGCCGGAAGCACCACCACCTTCGTGGCCGAGCGCCTGGCCCGCCGCTCGGGTCCGACCGTGGTCACCTCCGGGCTGGGCCCCATGGCGGCCCTGCACGACGCCGAGGGCATCGAGCTCATCGTGGTCGGCGGGCGCGTACGGCGGCGGCGCGGCTCCATCGTCGGCGACTACGCGCACGGCGTCCTGGACCGCATCACCCCGCACATCGCCTTCGTCGGCGCCGACGGCGTCCTGCCCGGTCGCGGCGTGAACTGTCCCAGCCCCGAGATCGCCGCCGCCAAGGAGCTCCAGATGCGCAGCGCCCGCCGGGTGTGCGTCGTCGCCGACTCCACCAAGGTCGGCGCCGCCGACCACCCCTACTGGGCGGTCGTCCCCGGTCCGTACGACCTCATCACCGACGACGGACTCGGCGCCCGCGGACGCGAGGCCCTGGACGCCGACCCCTCGTGTACCCCCCACATCGTTCCGGTTCACGCGGACCCGCGACCGGAATGACTCCCCGAAAGGCACCATGATGGAAGTACAGCTGCTCGCCGCGCTGCTCCTGGGCGTGGCCACCGTCATCGTCCTCATCCTGTGGTCGCGGTTGGACGCCTTCGTCGGTCTGCTCGCCGGGGCCATGGTCACCGGCCTGGTCGCGAGCGTCCCCGCACCCGAACTGGTGGAGCACATCACCACCGGCTTCGGTAACACCCTCGCCGGGATCGGCATCGTCATCGCCCTGGGCGTGATGATCGGGACCATCCTCGAACGCAGCGGCGGGGCCGACGCCCTGGCCAAGGCCTTCGTCCGGATGGCCGGTCGGGGGCGCGAGGACGCGGCGATGACCGCCACCGGCGCGGTCGTGTCCGTCCCCGTCTTCTGCGACTCCGGGTTCGTCATCCTGCACCCGCTCGCGCGCTCCCTGGCCCGGCGCTACGGCAAGCCGCTGGTGGTGATGAGCCTGGCCCTGGCGGGAGGGCTCTCCATCACCCACCACCTGGTCCCGCCCACGCCCGGACCGCTCGCCGCCGTCGGCCTGCTCGGCGCCGATCTGGGCACGACCGTCCTCCTGGGCGGGGCCATGTCCCTCCTGCTCATCCCCGTCGTGGTGGTCTACGCGCGCTACATGGGCCCCCGGCTGGAGGCGAGCGTGGAGTCGGGCCTGGTCCCCGAACAGGCGGCGGAGGACGCCGTGGACTCCGGGCGCGACCTGTCGAAGGAACCCCCGGACCCGGGGGTGAGCGCGACGGCCGCCGCGATCCCGCTGCTGCTGCCCCTGCTGCTCATCGTGGGCAACACCCTCACCGGCGCCCTGGCCGAGGGCAGCCTGGTCGCCGACGTCTTCTCCTTCCTCGGCACGCCCGCCATCGCCCTGCTCATCGGGCTGGTGATCGCGGTCTACACGCTGCCGCCCCGGGGCACGCGGCGCGGGGAGGTCGTCTCCTGGCTGACCGCCGCCGCGGCCTCGGCCGGGATGATCGTGTTCATCACTGGAGCGGGCGGGGCCTTCGGCGAGGTCCTGCGTGCCTCCGGGGTGGGTGACGCGCTCGCCGACGCCGTCGCGGGCTGGCCCGTGCCGATGTTCCTGCTCCCCTTCGTCATCGCCACGTTCGTCCGCCTGGCCCAGGGGTCGGGCACGGTCGCCATCATCACGGCGGCCACGCTCAGCGCGCCCATCGTGGAGGCGTCGGGGACCAACCCGGCGCTCGCCGTGGCCTCCGCCTGCGCGGGGTCGTTCGTCTTCTCCTACGTCAGCGACTCCTACTTCTGGGTGGTCACGCGGTTCACCGGGCTCTCCGGCGGCGCGGCCGTGAAGATGTGGAGCGCGATGACCACGATCCTGTGGCTGGGGGGGCCNGCTGGTGCTGGGACAGGGGAGGTGACCGTGGCCCAGATCCTCGTCCTGTCCGACGACCTCACCGGAGCCAACGCCACCGGTGCGCGCTTCGCGCGGTCCGGTATGCGCGTGGCCTCGGTCGACGCCGGGCACGCCCGGCGGGCGGCACCGGCCTACGACGCGGTCGTGGCCAACCTGGACAGCCGCCACCTGGACGCACCAAAGGCCGCCGACCTCGTCCGGTCCACCGTGGAACGGCTCTGGCCGGTGGAGCTGGTGGTCAAACGCACCGACACCACGCTGCGCGGCAACGTCGGCGCCGAACTGGAGGCCGCCTGGCAGGCGGTGCGCGACCGGTCGCCGCACGGCTCCCGCACACGGGTGTTGTTCGCCCCCGCCCACCCGGCCTCCGGGCGGATCACCGTCGACGGAGTCCAGCTGCTCGACGGGGTCCCCCTGGAGCGCACCCAGCTGGCCCTGGACCCCCTCAACCCCGTGCGCACCAGCGTGGTGGCCGACATCGTCGCCCAGCAGAGCGACCTGGCCGTGCGGCACCTGTCGCTGGGCCGGGTCACCCGGTCCGACCTCGTCGACGCACTGCTCGGCGGGGACGAACCGGTCGTGCTGTGCGACGCCGTCACCGAGGAGCACCTGGCCGACATCGCCCGCGCGGCGGTCGAGGCGAGCCGCCGGGACGGAACCGTCTGGGTCGCCGCCGACCCGGGCCCCTTCGGGGCGCTGCTGGCCCGAGAGCTGGGCCTGCGCGGCACCACGCCCGCCCCGGGGCCGGTCCTGGCCGTGGTGGGCAGCGCCACGGAACTGACCCGGCGCCAGCTCGACGCCGTCGCCGCGGACGACGCGGGCGGCTCCGTGGAGTTCGTCGACATCGACGCCCGGCGCCTCACGGGCGACCCCGGGTACCCGGCCCAGGCGGCGGGGCTCCTCGCCCGCCGCCTGGGGGAGGCGTCCTTCCCCGCGGCCGTCGTCGTGCGCACCTGCGCCTCGGCCGAGGACGTCGTGCGCCTCCCGGCCCCGGCGCGCCGGGCCATGCCGGGAAGGCTCGCGGCGCTGGTCGCCGGGGCCGTCGGCCGGGCCGCGCCCAGCGCCCTGTTCTCCAGCGGCGGCGACGTCACCTCGGCCCTGCTCGCCGAGCTGGGGGTGAGCGCCCTGGACGTGGGCGGCGAACTCGTGCCGCTGGCCGTGTACGGCCGACTCGACGGCGGCCCGCTGGACGCGACCCCGATCATCACCAAGGGCGGACTGGTGGGGGACGACGACACCATCGTCCGCTGCCTCGCGCGGCTGCGCGACACGGTCCACGACAGGCTGCGCGGTGTGCCCGCGCGGCTCCCGAGCCAAGGAAGAGGAACATGACTGAACGCCCGACCCTGGCCATCACCGTCGGCGACCCCGTCGGTATCGGCCCGGAGATCACCGTGCGCACCCTCGCCGAGGTCGGCGCCACCGCTCCGGCCCGCGGGGTGGTCGTGGCCGACCCCGCCGTGCTGCGCCGCGCGGTCGGCGTCCTGGGGCTGGACGCCCGGGTGCGCGCCGTGTCCTCCTGGGACCTGCCCCCAGAGGAGGAGCGGACGATCGACTGCCTCGACATCGGCGAGCTCGGCGACACCGAACTGGAGTGGGGGAGGGTCGACGCGCGTGCGGGGGCCGCCGCGGTCCGTGCGATCGAGGTCGCCACACGCGCGGCCCTGGAACGGCGTGTGGACGGGATCGTCACCGGTCCCATCAACAAGGAGGCGATCTGGGCCGCGGGCAGCCGCCACCTGGGCCACACCGAGATGCTCGGCGAGCTGACCGGTGTCACCCGACAGAACACCATGTTCGTGGTGCGCGGCAAGAAGATCTTCTTCGCCACCCGCCACGTCTCGCTGCGCGACGCCCTGGACCGGACCAACGAGGAGCAGCAGGTGGGCGCGATCACCGAGGCGCTCACCGCGCTGCGCGTGTTCGGCCACGACGAGCCGACGCTGGCGGTGGCGGCGATCAACCCGCACGGCGGCGAGAACGGCGCCTTCGGTGACGAGGAGATCCGCCACCTGGCCCCGGCCGTGGAGCGGATGCGCGCCTCGGGCGCGGACGTGGTCGGGCCGGTCCCGGCGGACTCGGTCTTCCACCGGCTGCTGACCGGCCACTACGACGGTGTGCTCTCCCAGTACCACGACCAGGGGCACATCGCCGCCAAGACCTTCGACTTCGACGGGACGATCTCGGTGACGGTGGGGCTGCCGATCCTGCGCACGTCGGTGGACCACGGTACGGCCTTCGACATCGCGGGCCGGGGGGTGGCCGATCACGGCACCATGCGGTCGGCCTTCCTGCACGGGGCCGACTTCGCCCGCTTCGCCGACCGCATCCGGGCCGAGTACGGGAGCTGACCGGGGGAGGAGCGCCGCCGTCCGTCCGCGCGCGGGGTGCGGACGGACGACGGGACGGTCAGGCGCCCAGGCCCGACATCAGGTCGGCGAACGGGGTCGGCTCCTCGTAGGGGTCGTCACCCCGGGAGGAGCGCTCGGCGGCCAGCGCGGCGAGCTGGCGCCCGGCGCGGTCGATCCGCTCGGAGAGTTCCCGGCCGCCGCCCTCGCCCGCGCCCCAGTCCTCCGAGGCCGCGTACACGCCGGTGGGAGCGACCACCGAGCGGGTGTGGGCGAACATCGGCCGCAGGGCGTGCTCCAGCACCAGCGAGTGGCGGGGGGGGGNCGGCATGCCGTCCAGGTCCTCGGGGTCGACCACGTCGAAGAAGGACTTGAACAGGCCGCTGTAGGAGGCGTTGAACACCGGGGTGACCGCGATGATCCCGTCGGCCCGGGCGATGTCGTCCAGCACCGCGCGCAGTTCACCGGTGGGCACGCGGGTGGTCATCGCGTTGACGACGTCGTGCGCCACCTCGCGCAGTTCCACGGTGCGGGTGCGCACCTCCTCACCGCGCTCGCGCAGCGACTCGGCCGCGGCGGAGGTCAGCCGGTCGGCGAGCAGGCGGGTCGAGGAGGGGGTGCTCAGCCCGGCCGAGACGGTCACCAGTGTGCGGGTCGCCATCTGTCCTCCTGGAAAAAGCTTCTTGAGAAGTAGTTGTAAGACGAAACTAACACGGTGAACAGTGGGAGGGGCGGGGGTATTCCGTCGCGGGTGGCGTCGGGTCGGTGAAGGCGCTGGTGCGCTCCACGGCGCAGGATCGCTTTCTTTGCGAGGTGTTTACACGCGAGTTAAGGATGGCTACGCTCATGGGAGCGCTCCCGCATGAGCTGGATCACATGCGGCGGGTGTGAGTGCCCAACGATCTCCAGTCCATCCCCCGACGACAGACCCGCGCCCCGGCCTGGGCCTCAGAGCTGGGAGCGCTCCCACCAGCGGTGATCCCCCACCCTCCACGGAGGCCGGCGTGCCCCGCGCACCACCACATCCCCCGTACCACCCGGATTCCACGCATCCGTCGGAGACCTCGTGCGTCCCGACACTCTCGTCCCTCTGGCATCACCCCCCACCACGAGGAAAGAAGAGATGAGCACACCCCCCCGTG
>NZ_ANAX01000400.1 GCF_000341065.1 Nocardiopsis halotolerans DSM 44410
CGGTCACCGCCATGCTTCGCCCCGGCGTGCCCGCGCTCGACAGGGAGCCTGGACCGCGCTGCTGCGCCGCCGTTGATGCCGACGTCGCTACCGCCACCATCAGCGACCCGGCCGCTGGGCACAACTCCCAGGCACCCGCCGCCGTTGGTGCCACCGCAGCAGAGCCCGGACACCCGCACACCTCAGGCGTTGGGCGCAGCCCCCAGGCATCCGCCGCCGTTGGTGCCACCGCAGCAGAGCC
>NZ_ANAX01000401.1 GCF_000341065.1 Nocardiopsis halotolerans DSM 44410
GAGGCCGCTCCCGCCGTTGGTGACAGCGTCGCCACCGTCACCATCAGCGACCTGAGCGTCAGATGTGGACCTCACACATGGCTCCGGCCGTCTGCTTTTCGCTTTCGGCGGTGGACTCGGGTCCGCACGCGGTGGCGCGGCCAGGGTCAAAAGCCCCGGGCCGCCCAGGTGTCGAGGCACTCGGCGGCCTCGGCGATGGTGGTGGACTCGCCGTGGCCGGGGTGGACCACCGTGTCCTCAGGCAGACCCGCGAGGTGGTCGCGGATCGAGGCGATGATCGTCGGAAAATCCGAGAACGGCTGCCCGGTGGCTCCGGGGCCGCCCGGGAAGAGGGTGTCGCCGGTGAAGACCACGCCGAGCTCGGGCGCGTACAGGCACACCCCGCCCGGCGTGTGGCCCGGCGTGTGCAGGATGTCCAGTTCTATGCCGCCCACCGTCAGTGTCTCCCCGTGCAGCAGCGGAGCGTCCGGTTCCTGGTTCGGGTACACGCGGTGCCACAGCTCGGCGTCGTCGGGGTGCAGCAGGATCGGGCAGTCGGTGAGGTCGGCCAGCGCGACGGCCGCGTTGACGTGGTCGTTGTGCCCGTGGGTGGCCACGATCGCCATCAGCTCACGGTCGCCCAAGCCGCGGGCGATCGCCTCGTGGTCGTGTGCGGCGTCGACGACGATGGCGCTGTCCTCGTTCCCGACGATCCACACGTTGTTCTCGACGGCGAACCCACTGCCCTCCAGGCTGAAGACGCCGGAGGTACGCAGACGCTGGACAGGGGAGACGGCGTTCACGTGTTCACCACCTGACTCGCGGGTTGGGTCGACGCCACAGAGCCTATCCCGACGGATTCTCCCGCACACGGTGGTCGGGGAAGCCGGGCGGCTCAGCCGACGGGTTCGAAGTTGCGGCGCAGGGCGTAGGGCTGGATGAGGCCGAGTCCGTGTGCGTGGCGGGCGCGCACCCTGACCACCTGGAGGCGCTCCTCGTCGGCGAGGCTCTCGGCGAGGCTCTCGTCGATCAGGACCGTGCCGGGTCTGGCGAAGGAGGTCAGGCGGCTGGAACGGTTGACGGTCGTGCCGAACACGTCGCCGTGCAGGGTCAGGACCGGGCCGGAGGCCAGACCGACCCGCACGTCGGGGACCTCCACGTGGGTCTTGACACCGGAGGCCAGGCGCAGCGCGATGTCGGCGGCCTCGGCCGGGGAGTCGGCGACGTAGAGGATCTCGTCGCCAAGGGTCTTGACGACGCGGCCGCCGCCGGAGGCGACGATGTCGGCGGCGGTGGCCTCGAAGCCCTCGACCACGCCGGCGAGCTCGACCTCGTCCAGCTCGCGGCTCAGCGTGGTGAAGGAGACCAGGTCGGCGAACCCGACGACCAGCGGGTAGTAGTTGGGCACGGTGTCGTTGTTGGACATCACCGTGAGAGTGCGTGCGGCGGAGGCCGCGAGCTGACGGCGCCAGATGTGCAGCAGGAGCCGTTCGACGTCCGGCAGCAGCTCCTTGACCTGGTTCATCAGCGGGCTGACGGAGTCCTCGCCCTCCTGGTAGATGAGCGTGCTCAGGATGCTCGTCTGCCAGTCGGCCAGGCGCGCCATGGTCTGGCCCATCGCGCGGGCGAAGCGGACCACGCCCTCCTCGTCCAGGACGCCCTCCTGGACGAGGGAGTTGGCGATGCGCAGCGACTCGACGTCACTCTCGGCGAAGGTGACCGTGTCGTCGCCCTGGTTGGGGAAGCCGAGGGCGCGCCAGATCCGCCCGGCCAGTTCGGCATCGGCACCGGCGAGCTCGATCGCCTGCTCCCTGGTGTAGACCGCTTCACCGCCGAGCAGGGCGGACTCGATCACTTTCGGGTCGGGACGCGACGGCATACGTTCTCTTTCACGGGACATCCCCGCCGGAAGCGGGGAACAGTCACTTCGGCACCGGCCGACAGCACGGCACGGGGTTCCACTCCAGCTTACGCCCGCGTCCTCCCGCCCGGCGGGGCGCCCGTCCGGGGCCGTGGGACCCCCGTGGGCGCCCCGGTCTCCGGGTGGACCCCCCGTCCCCGTGAGAGGGCCGCGGCAGCCGTACCAATGATGATTCCACAAGGCGAACGGCCGCGGGAGGGGCCGAAGTTCCCCTGTGGACAACCCCGTGTACGGCCGGTCAGGTGCCGGGGCGTACGTGCACGACGTCTCCCACGCTCAGGGCACGTTCGCCGTCGGGGCCGCGCACGAGGAGTCGGGCCTCGACGTCGACACCGGTCGCGGTGCCCTCCAGCAGCCGGTCGCCGGGAAGGTGCACACGCACGCGGCGCCCGACCGTGACGCACATGTCGCGGTAGGCGGCGGCCAGCCCGCTGGCCTCGGCGTCGCCGTCGGCGGCGGTCCAGGCGGTGTACAGCTCCTCGAACTCCCCCAGGAGGGCGGTGAGCAGGGCGCCCCGGTCCGGAGCCTCGGCCCCCTCCCCGCGCAGGGAGACGGCGGTGTCCACGGGGAGTTCGGCGCGGTCTTGGGACACGTTGAGGCCGATCCCCACGACGACGGCGGGTGAGCCGGAGGAGAAGTCGGCCTCGGCGAGGATGCCCGCGAGCTTGCCGTCGGCCGAGGCGGGTTCGGCGCGCAGGTGCGCGGGGACGAGGACGTCGTTGGGCCACTTGAGGGCGGCCTTGACGCCGGACACGCGGCGCACGGCGCCGACCGCGGCCACGCCCATGAGCGCGGACAGCCAGCCCAGCCGCTCGGTGGGAGCCTCGGGCCGGACCAGGAGGGAGAGGGTGAGGGCGGCGTGCGGCGGGGTGGAGAAACCGCGCCCGAGACGTCCGCGCCCGGCGGTCTGGTGTTCGGTGACCAGGACGGAGCCGTGCGGGGCGCCCTGCCGCGCGCGGTCGGCGAGTTCGGTGTTGGTGGATCGGGCCTCGGGGAGCACCTCGACGTGGTGCCACATGCCGCCCGGGCGGACGAGGGCGGCGTTGAGCGCCACCGCGTCGAGCGGAGGGCGCGGGAAGGGTTCGGGTGCGCTGGCCATACCCCCATTACAGCAGCGCCGGAACCCCGCCGTGCCCCCACCGGTTTCCAGACGCACCCGGAACACCGGACCGGTACCTCTCGCAATACGAAGAGCCCGCCCCACCTCGTTGATGGTGACGGGCGTCCTTTTCCGTACTGGAGAAACGACCGCCCGTGGTCGGGCCATCGGAACGGGATTCTTCGGGAAACACCACGCGGACGGCGCCCGTCACTCTGCCCGAACCCTTCGGCTTCGTCCCGGACACAAACGGGTTCCACGGACCGGAGGAGGCCGGGGAGAAGACCAGGGAGGTGTCTGGCTGACCGGTCGTCCCCCGTCGACACCGAACCCGCCCGTCGGCACCGAACCCGCCCGTCGGCACCGAACCCGTCCGGCGGCACGGGCTGGTCCCGGAACACGTGCGGCGCCCCGCACCTTCCCCTGGTGCGGGGCGCCGTCGTCCACGGGCCGGATCAGCCGGTGTTCTGCAACCCGGCCGCCACGCCGCTGACCGAAAGCAGCAGCAGTCGCTCCAGGTGCTGCTGGTCCTCCTCGGACAGTGCGTCGGCCTCCTCGCCCCGCAGGGCCTCCAGGGCGCGCAGTTGCAGGTGGGACAGCGCGT
Source organism: Nocardiopsis halotolerans DSM 44410 (assembly GCF_000341065.1). Lineage (GTDB taxonomy): Bacteria > Actinomycetota > Actinomycetes > Streptosporangiales > Streptosporangiaceae > Nocardiopsis > Nocardiopsis halotolerans. Next base: position 3,604 of record NZ_ANAX01000401.1, read on the forward strand.
CCACGTACGGGTTGCGCAGGTCGACCGCGCGGGAGAGCACCGCCCGGTTCTCCAGCAGACGGCTGTGCCCGGTCACCTTCAACACCAGCTCACGGGTGCGGTCGTACTCCCCCAGCACCAGATCCGTCAGCTCCGGACGCCCACCCAGCGCCAGGTAGCGCTCGGCGATGGTGCGGTCGGTCTTGGCCAGGCTCATCTCCGCGTTGTCGAGCAGGGACGAGAACATGGGCCACTCGCGGTAGGCCTCCTGGAGCACGCTCAGGTCCTCCACGGCGGCCAGCCCCGTGCCGAGCCCGAACCAGCCCGGCAGGTTGACCCGGGTCTGGGTCCAGGCGAACACCCACGGGATCGCGCGCAGGTCGCCGAGGCCCCGTGCGGCTCCGCGCCGCGAGGGACGCGATCCCAGCCGCAGCTCGCCCAGCTGCTCCAGGGGACTGACCTGGGAGAACCACACCGCGAAGTCCTCGGTGTTGATCAGCCCCAGATAGGCCTCCTGCGCGGCGCTGGCGATTGTGTCGGCGTAGCCGCGGAACCTGCGTTCGGCGGAGCGCTCGCGCTCCTGGACGGCGTCGGTGGAGGCCATCAGCACCGCGTGGCCCACCTGCTCCATGTGGCGGCGGGCGATCGCGGCCTGCCCGTAGCGGGCGAAGATGACCTCGCCCTGCTCGGTGACCTTGAACCGGCCGCCGACCGACCCGGGCGCCTGGGCGAGCAGGGCACGGCTGGCCGGACCGCCGCCGCGGCCGAGCGAGCCGCCGCGGCCGTGGAACAGGGTCAGGCGCACGTCGTGCTCACCCGCCCACGCGGCCAGACGGGCCTGGGCGTCGTACAGGCGCAGGGTGGCGCTGACCGGCCCGACGTCCTTGGCGGAGTCGCTGTAGCCGAGCATGACCTCGACGCGGCGGCCGGTCTCGTCCAGCCGCTTCTGCACCTGGGGCAGCTTGAGCATGCCTTCGAGCACGTGCGGCGAGGCCTCCAGGTCGGCCCCGGTCTCGAACAGCGGAACGACGTCCAGGACCGGCACGCGCCCGGCGGGCATCGCGTGGGTGGCCAGCTCGTACACGGCCGCGATGTCCTCGGCCGAGCGGGTGAAGCTGACGACGTACCGGCGGCAGGCCTCCACACCGAAGCGCTCCTGGATCCAGGCGATCACCCGGATCGTGGCGAGGACCTCCTCGGTCCGCTCGGAGGGTGTCCTCCCCTCGCGCAGCTCGGCGAGCGCGGCGGCGTGCACCTCGCTGTGCTGGCGGATCTCCAGTTCGGCGAGGTGGAAGCCGAAGGTCTCCGCCTGCCAGAGCAGGTGCTGCAACTCCCCGTAGGCCTGACGGACCGCGCCCGCGGCGACCAGGGAGTCCTGCACGGTGCGCAGGTCGGCCAGGAAGGCGTCGGCGTCGGGGTAGGCCAGGTCGGCGTCGCGCTCACGCGTGGCGCGCAGCCGTGCGGTGGCCAGCAGCAGCAGCTGGCGGTGCGGCTCGTTGGGCGAGCGCGCCACGATCTCCGCCGTCAGCTCGGGGTGCCCCGCGCGGGCCGTGGAGAGCGCGTCGAGCAGCGCCGGACTGGCGGGGGTGAGGTTGGAGTAGGCCGTGAGGGTGCGCGCCACCCTGCCGCAGGCGGCCTCCAGTCCGCGCAGCACGTGTTCGGACTGGATGAGCATGGCCTCGCGCGTCACGTCGTGGGTGACGTAGGGGTTGCCGTCGCGGTCGCCGCCGATCCAGCTGCCGTAGCGGACGAAGGGCTTGGCGCGGGGCGGGCGCACACCGGTGCCCTCGGGGTCGATGGCCGTGTCCAGGCTCCGGTAGACCTGCGGGATGACGGAGAAGATCGTCTCGTCGAACGCGGCGAGGGCGGTGCGCACCTCGTCGAGCGGGTTGAGCTTGGTGTAGCGCAGCTGCGAGGTGCGCCAGAGCAGGTCGATCTCCTCCAGCAGGCGGCGGTGCGCCTCGGCGGCGGCGCTGCTGCCCTCGTGGGAGGCGTGCCAGGCGTCCAGCTGGGCGCTGATGCGCAGGATGGACGTGGACACGGCACGGCGTCGGGCCTCGGTCGGGTGGGCGGTGACCACGGGGTGGAACTCCATGCCCTCGATCAGCTCGTTGAGGCGCTCCTCACCCCCGTCCTTCTCCCGGATGGCGCGCACGGCCTCCGCGAGGGACTCGCTGGGCGGGTGGGCGGCGTCGTCGCGCTCACGCAGGGCCCGCATACGCTGGTGTTCCTCGGCCAGGTTGGCCAGGTGGAAGTAGAGGGTGAAGGCACGGGCCACCTGCTTGGCGCGCTCCAGCGGCCAGGCGGAGACGATCCCGGTGATCTCCTCCCCCGTGACCGACCCGTCGCGGGCTCCGATCACCGCGCGCCGGAGCTTCTCGACATCGGCGAGCAGATCCTCGCCACCGCTTTCGGCGAGGACCGTTCCGAGCATCTCGCCGAGCAGTTTGACGTCATTCCTGAGTTGTTCGGGAACTTCCTGCCGGGCACTGTCACGTTCTGCGCTTACCGCTGTCATGGTCCCCGAGCCTACAGAGATCGCACCTGCTTCCAGGTGCGCGGGGGCACATTTTGGATGTTTTGCCCATGCGTTAATCGTTGTTGCGCCAAAGAAGGAATTGCACATTTCCTCACGCCGTTTTCCGGAACCGCGCCCCGCGTTCCGATCCCCCGGCGACTCCTCGTCCCCGCCCCGGCGGCGGGTTCCGGTCCGGCCGCACCGAAGCAGACCTACTGGTCGGTAACCCGGGGCTGGAGTGCCCGGGGGGAGACCCCCGGCGTTAACCTGCGTAGTTATGGCCACCGAAGCCCCTGAACCACTGTCCGCGGACGAGATCGACATCCACACGACCGCGGGCAAGCTCGCCGACCTGCAACGACGCCGGTACGAGGCCGTACACGCGGGTTCGGAACGAGCCGTGGAGAAACAGCACGCCAAAGGCAAGATGACCGCCCGGGAGCGGATCGACGCACTGCTCGATCCGGGGTCGTTCGTGGAGTTCGACGCCCTGGCCCGACACCGCTCCACCAGCTTCGGGCTGGAGAGCAACCGCCCCTACGGTGACGGCGTGGTCACCGGTCACGGGACGGTCGACGGGCGGCCCGTCGCCGTGTTCAGCCAGGACGTCACCGTCTTCGGCGGATCACTGGGCGAGGTCTACGGCGAGAAGATCGTCAAGGTACTCGACCACGCCCTCACCAACGGATGCCCCGTCGTGGGCATCAACGAGGGCGGCGGAGCGCGCATCCAGGAGGGGGTGGTCGCGCTGGGTCTGTACGCCGAGATCTTCAAGCGCAACACCCACGCCTCGGGCGTCATCCCGCAGATCTCCCTGATCATGGGCGCCGCCGCGGGCGGTCACGTCTACTCCCCCGCCCTCACCGACTTCATCGTGATGGTCGACGAGACCTCGCAGATGTTCATCACCGGCCCCGACGTCATCAAGACCGTCACCGGCGAGGACGTCTCCATGGAGGAGCTGGGCGGCGCACGGACCCACAACACGAGGTCGGGCGTGGCGCACCACATGGGCGTCGACGAGCAGGACGCGATCGAGTACGTGAAGACGCTGCTCTCGCACCTGCCCGACAACAACCTGGAGGAGGCGCCCGTCCTGCCTCCCGAGGAGGCCCTGGGAGACGAGGCCGCCGACACCGACCTGGCCCTGGACACCTTCATCCCGGACTCGGCCAACCAGCCCTACGACATGCGGACGGTCATCGAGGCCGTCCTGGACGACGGGGACTTCCTGGAGGTCCACGCCCAGTTCGCGACCAACATCGTGGTGGGCTTCGGCCGCGTGGACGGCCAGTCCGTCGGCATCGTCGCCAACCAGCCCATGAGCCTCGCGGGCTGCCTGGACATCGACGCCTCCGAGAAGGCCGCGCGCTTCGTGCGCACCTGCGACGCCTTCAACGTCCCGGTGCTGACCTTCGTGGACGTGCCCGGCTTCCTGCCCGGCACCGACCAGGAGTGGGGCGGCATCATCCGCCGGGGCGCCAAGCTGCTGTACGCCTACGCCGAGGCCACGGTGCCCCTGATCACCGTGATCACCCGCAAGGCCTTCGGCGGCGCCTACGACGTCATGGGCTCCAAGCACCTAGGCGCCGACGTGAACCTGGCCTGGCCCACGGCGCAGGTCGCGGTGATGGGCGCACAGGGAGCGGTGAACATCCTGCACCGGCGCACCCTGGCCACCGCCGACGACGTCGAGGCCGAGCGCACCCGCCTCATCGGCGAGTACGAGGACACCCTCCTCAACCCCTACTCCGCGGCCGAGCGAGGGTACGTGGACGGGGTCATCATGCCCTCCGAGACCCGTGTGCAGGTCACCAAGGCCCTCAGGGCGCTGCGGAACAAGCGCGAGCAGCTGCCGCCCAAGAAGCACGGGAACATCCCGCTGTGACCGCGCCGAAGAACCCGCCGTACCTGGCCGTGGTCCGCGGCGAGCCGACCGCCGAGGAGCTCGCGGTCCTCACCGCGGTGCTCAGCGCGCGCGCCCGGGCGGCCCGGACCGCCGAGGAGCCCGAGACCGAGCGCCCGTCCGGGTGGCGGGACCGAGCGCGGGGGATGCGCGCCCCGCTGCGGCCCGGTCCCGGCGCCTGGCGCCTGAGCATGCGGTGACCCCGGTGCTCTCCCGATACCCAGACTCTTCATGGAGCGGTCGGCGCGCTGCCCGCCCCGCGCCGAACAGAAGGATTTACCACCGTGCGTAAAGTACTGATCGCCAAC
>NZ_ANAX01000402.1 GCF_000341065.1 Nocardiopsis halotolerans DSM 44410
GGCGCCCTCCACGAAGGTCCAGCCGCCCAGGCGAGGCCTTTTCAGCGCCTGGGCCGCCGTCCAGCGCGTTTCCGCAGCTGAGAGAATTCCCGCATGACGAAGACAAGCCCCGCCATCCCCGCCGAACTCCTGGCCGCGGCTGAGGCCGCGAAAGGCTTCATGCCCACGGACGAGGGCACCGCCCTCTTCGAGGCAGCGGTCACCTACGCCCACATCGGGCCGATCGTGGAGATCGGTACCTACTGCGGCAAGTCCACGATCTTCCTCGGCGCCGCGGCCCGTGCCACCGGCGCCAAGGTCATCACCGTGGACCATCACCGGGGCTCGGAAGAGCACCAGGAGGGCTGGGAGTACCACGACACCTCCCTCGTGGACGGGACCACCCGCAGGTTCGACACCCTTCCCCACTTCCGGCGCACGATCACCGAGGCGGGCCTGGACGACGAGATCATCGCGGTCGTCGGCCGCTCCACCGACGTCGCCAGCGTCTGGGGGACGTCCTTGGGTATGGTTTTCATCGACGGTGGCCACAGCGAGGAGGCCGCCCAGAACGACTACGCGGCCTGGAGCCCCCACGTCGCCCCCGGCGGGGCCCTCGTCATCCACGACGTGTTCCCCAACCCCGAGGACGGCGGCCGACCGCCGTACAACATCTATCGGAAGGCGCTCGACTCCGGGCGGTTCCGGGAGGTGCGTGTGGTGGGGTCGATGCGCGTCCTCGAACGCACTTCCTGACCTCTTCTCCAGTCCGTTCCGTGCGGGGAGCCCGACCGACTTCGCGCACGGAACGAACCTGGACCCCTCACCTTTCTTCCGCACATCCCGGCACCTCCGGGTCCCACACACACGGGACGGGGTCCTCCGGCAGCGCGTCGAAGGGGTGGTTAGAGGAAAGTGTGCGGAACGGCAGTGATTCCTTACACACTTCCCGAGATAAGGCTCGGATAAAGGTGACGGTGTGGTTACCGGCCCGACCTTGACATGGTTACGGGCGGGTATCGTGTCGTGGAGGGCGAAGCGATGGCGGCGTTATTCCCCGAGTTACCGCTTCGGTCTCGATCCTGACTCGAACTGAACCGATCAGGGGCACTCACGCGTCAAACATGCAGGACGGCACAGTGCCGGACGTGATTTGCCATGGGGGCGGGGAGCTGAGCGAGAGCACACACGGCGAAGGCGGGACGGATGGACAGCGTCCCGACACGGACACGCCGGACACCAGAAACACCTCTGCCGAGGAGCTGTCCAGCAAGTCCACTCCTGCGGGTGGCGTACCCAACACCGAAGGAAATCAATCCCACACCTCTGGAGGAGTAGAGGACCCAGGAGACCAGCCCGAGCCGGAGTTCATCGGCTCGGTCCACTTCAAGACCAGCGGAACCTTCCTCCGCGACAAGGTCGCCCGTAACCTCGCGGAACAGGGCTTCGGTCCCTCCGAGGAGAGCGAGCGGACTGACGCGGACGTCTCCGACGCGTCCGAGAGCACCCCGACCGCGGCCGACGACGCCTCGTCCGGCGACACGGGGGCCGACCAGGGCGCTTTTGAGGCATCCGCCGACACGCACGACACCGACCCCTCTCCCGAGTACGGCCCCTCTGCCCCCGCGGAGACCACGGGGAAGGAGGGGAATGACGTGCACTCGGAGAGCGAGGACGGTCACTCCTCCGGAACCGGCGACACGTACGACGGTGAAGCCGCGTCCGAGAGTGCGCCCGGCACCGGTGAGCCCCCATCGCCGACGCCCGCGCAGACCGAGCCCATCTCGCTCGCCGCCGTCCACGATGCCGGAGCCGCCGAGACGGAGGCGTACACCGACGATCCCGGTGACGGGGAGGCCGACGACGAGGTCTCCGCCACCGGGGTGCCCGGCTCGCATGGTGACGGAGCCTCCGAGTGGGAGGACCGGTCCGCCGAGGAGGAGTCACACGGGCAGGAGGGGCCGAAGGCCCCGAAGGGCCAGGTGGCCGGGACCGTGGCCGACGTCCAGGCCTTCGAGCGGGACGTCGAGTCCGCGCCTCCGGCACCGGACGCCGTCGCTCCGGACCAGGCCGGGAAGCAGAGGATCGACGAGTCCTCCGCGGCCGAGACCGCGTCCCTGTGGCCTGAGCCGCGCCGCCTCTCCGACTACGTGTCCGACGGCTCCGCCGAGGACCGGGGTTCCACCCGTTCCGGTCCGGGAGCGGGCGGTGCCGCCGCTGGTGCCATGGGTGCCGCGGCCGCCGGTGCGGGAACCGCCGCGGCCGCGCACTCCGGGGCACCGGGCGGCCCGGGGAACCCGGAGGCGTCCGGCCTCTCCCCGGACACCGCCTCCGCGGGCGACGCGTCCCAGGGGCCCGGTACCCGGTCCCACGAACACCGTGGTGCGGAGACGGTCGCGTCCGCCTCCCAGCACGGCCCCAGCGGCCCAACCGGCCCCGCTGCTCCCAACGGCCCAACTGGTCCGGGCGGTCCCAAGGGACCCGCCGGACCCGGCGGCACCGGCCCCGGCGGTCCGAAGGGACCGGGTGACCCGAAGGCGCGCGGGAAGAAGAAGGCGGCGAAGGGCAAGAAGGGGAAGAAGCCCATGTGGTGGAGGATCCTCCGGGTCTTCCTGATCGTCACCGGTGTCTTCTTCATCATCGGCTGCGGCGTGTTCGCCTACCTCTACACCACGGTCGAGGTCCCGGACGCGGCGAAGGCCGACGTCCTCGAAGAGGGGTCGACCTTCTACTACGCCGACGGCGAGACCTCGTTCACCTACCGGGGCACCCATCGGGAGATCCTGTCCTACGACGAGATGACCGCGGGCGGTGACCACGTCGTCGAGGCGGTCGTCTCCGCCGAGGACCGCGGTTTCTGGACCGAGCCCGGGGTCTCCGTGAGCGGTACCACCCGCGCGGTCTGGTCCACGGTGACCGGCGAACAGGTCCAGGGCGGTTCCACCATCACCCAGCAGATGGTCCGCAACTACTACGAGGGCATCACCAAGGAGGTGTCCGTCGTCCGCAAGGTGCGGGAGATCATCATCGCCCTCAAGGTCGACCAGACCGAGTCGAAGGAGTGGGTGATGCAGCAGTACCTCAACACCATCTACTTCGGTCGTAACGCCTACGGTGTCCAGGCCGCGTCGCAGGCCTACTACCACAAGGACGTCCAGGACCTGACTCCCGCGGAGGCCGCCTTCCTGGCCGCCGCCATCCAGCAACCGACCTACTTCGGCCAGGCGGACGTGGAGACCACCCCGGAGATGGAGAACCGCTGGGAGTACGTCGTCAACGGCATGGTCACCACCGGTGCCATCACCCAGGCCGAGGCCGACGCGATGGAGTTCCCGGCGCCCAAGCCCGAGCGGCCCGCCGACAGCGGTCTCAGCGGCTACGAGGGCTACATGTACGAGGCCGCGATGCGGGAGCTGGCGGACCTCGGCTACACCGAGGACAACATCAACCGTCAGGGCTACAGGATCGTCACCACGTTCCGCAAGGACCTGATGGACCAGATGTACCAGGCGGTCGAGCAGACGATCGACCCGGAGGTGGTGCCCGAGGGGGTCAGCGTCGGGGCGAGCAGTATCGACCCGGCCACCGGTGAGGTCGTGGCCTTCTACGGCGGCCACGACTACGCCACCAACCAGTTCGACACCTCCTTCCTGGGAGGCGGGCAGGCCGGTTCGGCGTTCAAGCCCTACGTCCTGGCCACCGCCCTGAAGCAGGGGTACAGCCTGAACACCGTGGTGGACGGCAGCGGTCCCCAGTACATCAACGGGGCGCGTATCCAGAACTCCGGGGACGCCCCCGGCGGCCCGATGAACCTGATCGAGGCCTCCCGGGTCTCCAACAACCTGGGCTTCATCCAGCTGGGTATGGAGGTCGGACACGAGAACATCCGTCAGACCGCCTACGACCTGGGTCTGCCCGAGGGCAGCATCCCCGACAACCAGCTGGTCCCGGTCATGCCGCTGGGCGCGACGAGCGTCAGCCCGGTGGACCAGGCCAGCGGCTACGCCACCTTCGCCAACGGCGGCGTGCACGTCGAGACGCACGTGGTCCGGGAGATCGTCAACGTCGAGGGTGAGAACGAGCGCCCGGAGGTGGAGAGCGACCGCGCGATCAGCGAGGACGTCGCCGCCGACGTCACCTACGCGCTCTCGGTGGTGGCCGACTCCGGGACGGGCCGCAACGCCAACATCTGGTCGCACCCGGTGGCGGGTAAGACCGGTACCGCCAACGACAACGTGGCGGCCTGGTTCGTCGGCTACACCCCGCAGCTGTCCACGGCCGTGGGTATCTACAGCGGCGACAACGAGCCCTTCACGATCCCCGGTATCGGCGTGGTGGGAAGTACCGGCCCGCCCTCCACGATCTGGAACGACTACATGACCATGGCCATGGAGGGGCGTGAGAGGGAGGAGTTCCCACCCCGCGCCAACGTCGGTTCCGCCGAGAACTGGGCGCCGGACCCGGCCACCCAGGAGCCGCCGCAGGACGGCCAGCCGCAGGACGACCAGCCACAGGATCCGGAGACTCCCACGAACCCGGAGACGCCGACCGACCCGGAGATTCCCACGGATCCGGAGACGCCCACCAATCCGGAGACGCCCGGGTTCCCCGGCTTCCCCGGGACGGACCCCGGTGAGGAAGGAGGCGGTGACACCGGCGGCGACACCGGTGGCGGTGGCGACCAGGGCGGCGGTGGAGGTGGCGAGACCGAGACACCACCGGCTCGCAACGAGCAGACCTGGTGGTAGTCCCGGAGTGACACGGGGGAGGGCCCGGCGGTGCGCACCGCCGGGCCCTCCCCCGTGCGGGGTCGTGGAGCCGTACCGGTCCTGACGTCCGGTGGCCCGGACGTCCTCGGCGCCGGCACCACCGGCACGGGCGCCTGGTGGCGGAGCACGGGGCGCGGACGCGCCCCGCGTGTCCGACCGCACGGCTCGCCCCTCGGGGACGGGCCCGTCCGGGTGTCAACAGCCGTACGTCACCGGCCGGTCGGCTCCGCACCACCGGAGCGGGAGGCGGCCCGGTCCGCGGGCGCTCCGTCCCAGGTGTGCAGGAAGACCCGTGAACCCGGGGTTGTCCCGGTGAGCGCGTCCACCGCCAGGATCACGGCGGCCGACGTCCACGTGCTCCGCTCCACCGGCCAGCGCACCTGTTCGGCGAACTGGTATCCCGTCCAGTACACGCCGTCGTCGGCGTCCCTCAGGTGCTGCACGTCCCGCAGGACGCGTACGCCCGTCTCGACGTCGCCCATGGCAGCCAGGGTCAGCACCAGTTCCGAGGACTCCGCGGCGGTCACCCACGGCTGGTCGCTCACACAGCGCACGCCCAGGCCCGGTACGACGAACCGATCCCAGCGCTCCTCGATCCGCTCCTTGGCGGCGGCGCCGCGCACGGCCCCGCCCAGGACGGGGTAGAACCAGTCCATCGAGAAGCGGCCGCGGTCGGCGAACAGGTCCTCGTGATCGTTGATGAGGACCGCGAGCCGGTCGGCGGCGGCCGTCCACGCGGGACGGGAGCGGCCCAGGCGCTCGGCCAGGGCCGCGCCGCAGCGCAGCGCGTGGTGCACGCTCGCGCACACCGTCAGCAGGGAGTGGTCGCCGGGGCGGCCGTCCTCCGCGCGGGCCCACAGGACCTCCCCGTGCTCACCGCGCAGGGCCAGGACGAACTCCAGCCCCTCCTCGACCACCGGCCACATGCGCTCGGCGAACGCCGTGTCGCCGGTGACGAGCAGGTGGTGGAGGAGCCCCACCGCGGGGTAGGCGGCGTGGTTGGCCTCGCGCAGCCGTGTCACGGCGACGCCCTGGCGGAACTTGGCGGGCCACCCGCCGCCGGGCACGCGGCTGTNGTAGGCGCGCCGGGCGGCCTCGGCGTGACCGGGCACGCTCCGCCCGGTCACGGTCAGGGCCATGGCGCACTCCACGTGGTCCCACACGTCGGTGTGCCCGCCGGGGAACCACGGGATGGCACCGCAGCTCTCCTGGCAGCGCACCAGGTAGGAGGCCGAGCGGTGCAGCTGTTCGGCGCTGAGCACACCGGGCAGGTGCGGCGCGGCGGTGTCGTGCGGGGGCGGTGCGTGGGCGGGGACGACGGACATCAGGCGGTGTGCGGTTTGCGCACGTACACGACCACGCTCTTGCCGATGACCGGGTTGAGCAGGCGCTCGGCGATCCGGGTCGCCCTGGGGGCCTTGAGCATGTCCCACACCAGCATCTCGTGGTAGGCCTTGGCGAGCGGGTGGTCGTCGTTGTCGGTGCCCACCGCGCACTTGATCCACCAGTAGGGGGCGTGCAGGGCGTGCGCGTGGTGGTGCGGGCCGATCTCGAAGCCGGTGGCCCTGAGCTTGGCCTCCAGTTCGGCGCGCGTGTAGATGCGGATGTGCCCGCCCTCGTTGGTGTGGTACTCCTCCGACAGGGCCCAGCACAGGCGCTCGGGCAGGAAGCTCGGCACGGTCACCGCCGCGATGCCGCCCGGCCGCAGCACCCGGAACAGTTCGGCCATGGCGGCGGTGTCGTGCGGGACGTGTTCGAGGATCTCGGCCGCGATGACGCGGTCGAAGCCGTCGTTGTCGAAGGGCATGTCCAGGGCGTCGCCCTTGACGGTCTCGGCCCGGGCCTCCGCGGGGGCCTCGCCCTCCTGGCGCATCGCGGCGAACATGGTCTCGACCTCGGCGAGGTCGGCGACGTTCTGGTCGAAGGCGACGATGTCGGCGCCGCGGCGGTAGACCTCGAAGGCGTGGCGGCCACCGCCGCACCCCAGGTCGAGTACGCGGTCGCCCGGGCCGACGGGGAACAGGGTGAAGTCGACGGTGATCAGTGGAGGCTCCCTAGGAATCTGCGAACGCGGGGTGGTGGGTCAGCGGGCGGTCCGCCGGGTCAGGCGCCGTTCGCGCGGGCCCGCACGGGCGTGGGGCGCGTGTCTTCGGCGGGTCGGGTCCCGGTGTCGATGGTGGAGGCGTAGCGTCGGGCGGTGAGCTCGGCGACGGCCCTCCAGGTGAACCGCTCCTGGACCCTGCGCCAGGCCGCGGCGCCCATCCGTTCGCGTTCGGCGTCGTCGTCGAGCAGGGCGGCGAGCGTGCTGGCCAGGACCTCCGGGTCGCCCGGGGGGATCAGGCGTCCGGCGTCCCCGTCGGTGCCCACGACCTCGGGCAGGGCTCCGGCGTGGCTGGCCACCAGGGGGGTGGCGCAGGCCATGGCCTCCACGGCGGGCAGGGAGAACCCCTCGTAGAAGGACGGGACGACCGCGACCTGCGCGCTGGCGATCAGCTCGGCCAGGGCGGTGTCGTCGATGCCGCTGACGAACTCGACGCGGTCGCGCAGGCTCAGCTCGTCCACCAGCTGGTCGGTGGGACCGCCGGGCTTGGGCCTGCTGACGATGGTCAGGGTGACGTCGCGCTCGGTGGCGAGCTTGGCGGCGGCGCGCAGCAGGACCGCCACGCCCTTGAGGGGGCTGTCGGCGCTGGCGGTGCACACGATGCGGCCGGGGACGCGCTCCAGTTCGGGGCGCGGGTGGAAGTAGCGGGTGTCCACGCCCAGCGGGGTGACCTCCATGGCGGCGGGGTCGACGCCGAACTCGCGGGCGATGTCGTCGGCGGAGGAGCGGGAGGGGACGAGGATCGGGTCGAGCCTGCGGGCCACTCTGGCCTGCATGCCCACGAACCCGTACCAGCGGCGCTTGGTGAGCTTCTGGAGCCCCCGGGCCTCGGCCAGTTCGATCCTGCGGTCCACGCTGATGGGGTGGTGGATGGTGGTGACCAGCGGCAGCCCGGCGGACCTGATGCCGAGCAGCCCCCAGCCCAGGGTCTGGTTGTCGTGGACGACGTCGAAGTCGGCCAGGCGGCGGCGCAGTTCGCGGTTGGCGCGCAGGGAGAAGGTGAGGGGCTCGGGGAACCCGGCGGTCCACATGGTGGCGACCTCCAGGACGTCGATCCAGTCGCGCCACTCGCGCACGGGCGGCGCGGTGAAGGGGTGGGCGTCGTTGTACAGGTCCAGGGAGGGGACCTTCTCCAGGGTCACGCCCTCGTCCAGGGCGGGGTAGGGCTGGCCGGAGAGGACGGTGACCTCGTGGCCCAGTGCGGCCAGCTCCCGCGACAGGTGGCGGACGTACACGCCCTGCCCGCCGACGTGCTGCTTGCTGCGGTAGGACAGCAGGGCGACGCGCAGGGGGCGCTCGGCGGAGGGCCGGGGGCTCGGTGTGGTGCCCGACTGGGTCAAGAGTCCACCTCTTCGTTGGTCGCGGGCCCGGTCGCCGCCGGTGTGGATGCGGATG
>NZ_ANAX01000403.1 GCF_000341065.1 Nocardiopsis halotolerans DSM 44410
GGCGCCCTCCACGAAGGTCCAGCCGCCCAGGGTCCTGCCGTGCAGGGGGACGTACCAACCCGCGGCGTTGGGGTCGTTGTACGCCCTCAGCGAGAAGTGGATGTGCGCACCGGTCGTCGAACCACCCGCGCAGAGGCTGTTCCCCTGGGTGCCCAGGTAGTGGCCGACCCCGACGTTGTTGCCGGGCAACCACTGGTAGTTCTCCAGGTGGTAGTAGTCAGTGGAGTATCCGTTGTCGTGGATGACCCGCGTCCAACCGGTGCACAGGCTGTAGGCGTAACCTCCGCGGGCCGCACGGGCCTGGCCGTTGCCGCCGGCGAAGTCCACCGAGCTGTAGGGGTAACCCCCGCTGTTCCCGTGCGGACCTCCCGTCATGACCATCGACGTGCCGATGGAGAACGGCAGGCCGATGCCGGTGTAACTGCTGGTGGAGACTCCGGAGGGGTCGGTCGAGGCGGCGACGGCCTCCCGTTCCTCCTCCTCCAACAGGGTGGAGTCGGCCAGGAGGGAGGAGAACTCCTCACTCCCCTCCAGTCCGACCGTCCATTCGGAACCCTCATGGTCGGCGACGAACAGCCAGGCGTGGGGGCTCTCGTCGACGCCCATGGGCGCGGTCACGATGGCGACGCCGAACGCGGAGCCGTCCTCGGCCTCACGGATGTCGACCCGGACGTCGCGGTCCTGCTGGGAGAGCGTGCTGATGGTCGAACCGCGTGCCCTCAGGACGTCGTCGATCACCGCGTCGGCCAGGACGTCCTCGGCGGATGCGGCCGCCGAACCACCGGGCAGGGCCTCGTCGGCAGCGGAGTCGACGGTGATCTCGACGTTGTCGGCCTCAGCCAGGGGAGCCGTGTTCCGCACCGGCTGGGCCTGGGCGGCGGATGCGGAGGCGACCAGGGCGGCCGAAGCCGTGATGGCCAGGGTGGCCATGCCCACGAAACGGGTTCTGGGGGGCCGGAGGCGGGGGGTGGAGGATGTCAACTCTTCTCTCCTCGTGGGGGAGTCGGCGGGACGCGTGCGATGGGGTGTGTTCGCACGGTTACTGAAGGGTAAAGTCGCGTCCGCGTCCCCACAAGGGGGGTCCGCGCCTTCACAGGCACGAGAGGCGGAGACAGCGCTTCGCGAGCCTCACACCACAAGCGAGAGGCCCGCCCCCGTTCGCCCGGGAGGGGGCCTCACCGATATCCAGCCGTCTCCTCTTCCCGCCTCCCGCCTGGGGTCAGCGAGCCCTCGTGTCCTCCCTCCTCAGGCCGAGCAGAGTCTCCCCCTCCAGACCGAGCAGGAACTCCTTACGCTCCAGACCGCCCGCGTAACCGGTCAGACTGCCGTTCGCTCCGATCACCCGGTGGCACGGCACGATGATGCTGATCGGGTTGCGGCCGTTGGCCATCCCCACCGCCCGGGACGCCGTCGGCTGCCCCAGCTCCTTGGCCAGCTGGCCGTAACTCGCGGTCTCGCCGAACGGAATGGTCGTCAGTGCCGCCCACACCCGGAGCTGCCACTCCGTTCCCGACGGGGCGAGCGGCAGGTCGAACTCGCGCAGCTCGCCCGCGAAGTACGCCTCCAGTTGCCGTACGGCCTCGGTGAACGGCTCCGGATCGGACACCCAGTCCTCGGGAACCGCCCGTGGTGTGTCGTCCCTGCCCCGGGTGAGCACACCACCCAGGGCCTCACCGTCGCCGAACAGGGTCAGCTCGCCCACCGGCGAGTCCGTCCTCGTGTACCGGGTCGGTCCGGGCAGGGGAGCGCGGAACTCCACCGTCGTCGTCCTCCGGGGCTCCTGCGGCCGCACGTCCAACGCCAACATCCCCTGTTCTGGTACTTCGCTCATGTCGGTTCTCATGCCGATTCCCTCCGTTCTCTCACGTCGCGTCGGCCAGCGACGCCCACAACAGGTGGCTGGCGTAGGACCGCCACGGACTCCAGGCCCGGGCGTCCCGCGCGGCGATCGCCGGGGCGGCGTTCCGGCCGCTGGCCTCCAACGCCAGCCGCACACCCAGGTCTCCGTGCAGGAACACGTCCGGATCACCCAGGCCCCGCATCCGCACGTAACCCGCCGTCCACGGTCCGATTCCCCGCAGCTCCACCAGACGCCGTTCTGCCTCGTCCCGGTCACACCCGGGACCCAGGTCGATCCGGCCCGAGGCGATCGCCCCGCTCAGCTCCGTCAGCGCCCGCCCCCGAGCGGCCGGGATGGAGAAACCGGCCGGATCGGCGTCGGCCAGGACGTCCGGGGCGGGGAACACGTGGGTCAGTCCTCCGTCCGGCGCCTCCAGGCCCGGCTTGAGCGGATCCCCGAACCGTTCCACCAAGCGCCCCGCCAGCGTACGCGCGGCGCGCACCGACACCTGTTGCCCGAGCACCGCCCGGACCGCGAGCTCGGACGGCTCCACGTGCCCCGGCGACCGCAGGCCCGGATGGGCGGCCACCAGGGGCCCCAACAGGGGGTCGTCCCCCAGTGCCTCGGCGACCGCCCGCGGGTCGGCGTCCAGATCCAGCAGTCCGCGGCACCTGCGCACCGCGCTGGCCAGGTCGCGCGGCTCCGACAGCCGCAGACGGCACAGCACGTGCCCCGCCCCCTCGGACAGCTCCACGACCCCGGGTCCGTGCGGCAACGGCAGCGTCCTGCGGTAGACCCCGCCCCGGTACTCCTCGATCCCCGGCACCGCACGGTCCCCGAGGAACCTGAGCATCGCCGCCAGGTCGATCGGTTCCCGGTAGGGCAGCCGCAACGTGATCGTCCCCGGCTCGGAACCGTTCGGTGCGCGCCCCATGGCGCGCATCTCGCTGGGGGAGCGGTCGAACACCGCCCGCATCGTCTCGTTGAACTGGCGTACGCTCGAGAACCCGGAGGCGAAGGCCACGTCGGCCATCGGCATGTCCGTGGTCTCCACCAGCACCCGCGCGGTCTGCGCGCGCTCGGTGCGTGCCAGGGCCAGCGGCCCGGCGCCCACCTCCGCCGACAACAGCCGGTTGAGCTGGCGCTCGCTGTAACCGATGGTCGCGGCCAGGGCGCCGACGCCGCCCCGGTCCACGGCCCCGTCCTGGATGAGCCGCATCGCACGGGCCACCACGTCGGCCCGCAGATTCCACTCGGGGGAGCCCGGGGTCAGGTCGGGGCGGCACCGCTTACAGGCGCGGAACCCCGACTCCTGGGCGGCAGCGGCGGTCGGGAAGAAACGGGTGTTGGCCCGCTTCGGGGTGACGGCCGGGCAGCTCGGGCGGCAGTAGACACCGGTCGTGCGCACGGCCGTGTAGAAGACCCCGTCGAAGCGGGCGTCCCTGCTGTGTACGGCGCGGTAACGCTGGTCATCGTCCATCACGCCACCCATGGTCGCTGACCCGGCGGACCGAAGCTGGCGGTTTTCGGACATCGAACCCGAGGGGCTCAGACGGCTTCGAGAGGGATCAGCGGGACCCGCCCCCGTCGTCCCGGGCACTGTGGGCGCCGCCGTCGGAGCCACCGCCGTCCCCGGTTCCGCGCACATCGTCCGCGGTCTCGCCGTGTTCGAGGAGGTACTGCACGTAGACCGGGCGCAGTGCCTCCTGGACCTCGGGGTCGGTCTCGACGGACAGCGCCTCGTACACGAAACCGGACAGCTGGGCGACGCTCGCCTCACTGGCCTCCTCGTTGCCCGCCGCGGCCTCGGCGGCCGGAATCAGTCCGAGGAGCCGCCAGAAGAAGCGCAGGTCCCACCGCCGCCGTGCCAGCTCGACGGCGCGATCCCGCAGGTTCTCCGTACTGATCTGCTCGAATCCGGTGACATCGTCTCCCATGTTCGGGTAGATACCCGTCCCCGCGCCCGCCACCCGGCAGTGACCTGCGTTACGCTTCATGCGAGTTCATCGTCTCGTCCCCGCGCACCCGGGGGCCTCCCACAAGGAGGGCCGGGCAGCCGGGGGAACGTTCGTGAGGGGTTTGTCATGGCCGAGGGCGCAGCACGGGTCGTCGTCGCTAAACCAGGGCTGGACGGGCACGACCGCGGTGTGAAGATCGTGGCCCGCGTGCTGCGTGACGCCGGGGTCGAGGTCATCTACACGGGTCTGCGCCAGACCCCCGAGATGATCGTGGCCGCCGCGCTCCAGGAGGACGCCGACGCCATCGGGCTGTCCGTGCTCTCCGGCGCACACATGACCATGTTCTCCCGGGTCATGGAGCTGCTGAAGGAGAACGGGGCCGAGGACATCCGGGTGTTCGGGGGCGGGATCATCCCCGACGGCGACATCGCCGCCCTCGAGGACATGGGCGTCGCCAAGATCTTCACCCCGGGAGCCCCGACCTCGGAGATCGCCGACTGGGTGCGGGAGAACATCCGTCCGGCGCACGCAGCCTGACCCGTTCCCGACGCGTGATGTTGGTCGCACACGCCCAGGGGGCCGCCCATGGGCGAGGAAACGCCCCTGGGGTGTTATCCACCGTGTTCCTCGTCACAGAAATTCCCATCGGGGAGCCCCCGCGACGCCGCGTGAGCGGTTTCCGGCCGATGGTGGAGCCGGTCAACACGGCCCCCGGTGTCTGTCGGCCGGATTTCGGGCGACTAAGCTTTGCGCATGTCGCGGGTGGCAACGCCGCGGCGATCTCGATCTTCTGTAAACGGCTCAGCCCGTCGGGCTGTGCGTCGTGTGACACGTGTCAGTGGGTCACAGCCGATCCGGACGAGGCCACCCCGGTAGACATCCTGAGCCAGCGAGTTACAAGGACGGACCCTCGTGGACCTGTTCGAATACCAGGCGAAGCAACTCTTCGCAGAGTACGGGGTTCCCGTACCCCAGGGGAAGGTGGCGAGCACGGCCGCTGAGGCGCGTGCCATCGCTGAGGAGTTCGCCGCCGCCGGAAAGCCCCGCGTCGTCGTCAAGGCGCAGGTCAAGACCGGTGGCCGCGGCAAGGCCGGCGGTGTGAAGGTCGCCGACGACGCCGACGACGCCCAGGCCAAGGCCGAGCAGATCCTCGGCATGGACATCAAGGGCCACACGGTCCACCGCGTCCTGGTGGAAGAGGCCTCGGACATCGCCGAGGAGTACTACTTCTCCTTCCTGCTGGACCGTGCGAACCGCACGTTCCTGTCGATCTGCTCCGCCGAGGGCGGCGTGGAGATCGAGGAGGTCGCCGAGACCAACCCCGACGCCGTCGCCAAGGTGGCCATCGACGCGCTGACCGGTGCCCCCGCCGACGTCGCCGCGGAGATCGTCCGGAAGGGCAACCTGCCCGAGGCCGCCGCCCAGGGCGCCACCGAGATCATCACCAAGCTGTGGGACGCCTTCGCGGGCAAGGACGCCACCCTGGTCGAGGTCAACCCCCTCATCCTGACCGGTGACGGGCGCGTCATCGCGCTGGACGGCAAGGTCACCCTGGACGAGAACGCCGAGTTCCGCCAGGACCTGGAGAGCCTCGCCGTCGCCGAGGAGGGCGACCCCCTGGAGGTCGCCGCCAAGGCCAAGGGCCTGAACTACGTCAAGCTCGACGGCGAGGTCGGCATCATCGGCAACGGCGCGGGTCTGGTCATGTCCACCCTGGACGTGGTCGCCTACGCCGGTGAGACCCGTGGCGGCGCCAAGCCCGCCAACTTCCTGGACATCGGTGGCGGCGCCTCGGCCGAGGTCATGGCCAACGGTCTGGAGATCATCCTGGGCGACCCCTCGGTGAAGAGCGTCTTCGTCAACGTCTTCGGCGGCATCACCGCCTGCGACGCCGTCGCCAACGGCATCGTCCAGGCCCTGGAACTGCTGGAGAGCCAGGGCAAGGACGTGTCCAAGCCGCTGGTCGTGCGTTTGGACGGCAAC
>NZ_ANAX01000404.1 GCF_000341065.1 Nocardiopsis halotolerans DSM 44410
CCTCACACTCACCCGAGGGCGGATCCGTCGGGTCCGGATCCGGGTCCGACGTCCCTCCGAGTGCCTCGTGGATCGCCCAGTAGGCGGGCTTGGGCTGGTAGTCGCCGTCGATGGGCAGGGCCGCGCCCTGGCCCTCGAAGGTGTCGGGGACCCAGGAGTAGGCGTCGGTGACGCCCCACACGATCACACCGGAGCACCCGCTGACCGCGTAGCAGGCGTTGACCACCCGCTCGTAGTCCGCGGCCTGCTGCTCCAGCTTCTGCTGGGTGGCGGGCATCTGGATGCGGATGTCCAGCTCGGTGATCATCACCTCCAGACCCAGGTCGACGAAGCGCTGGATGTTCTGCTGGATGTCCGTGGGCACCTGGCCCGCGATGAGGTGGCCCTGGAAACCGATGCCGTCGATCGGCACGCCCTGCGCCAGCAGGTCCCGGACCAGCTCGTAGTAGGCGTCGCTCTTGGCGTTGATCCCGTCGATGTTGTAGTCGTTGATGAACAGGCGGGCGTCGGGGTCGGCCGCGTCGGCCATCCGGAAGGCCTCGGCGATGTAGTCCTCGCCCAGGGTCCGGTGGAACACCGAGTCGCGGAACTGGGCGTTGTCCCCGATGGGCTCGTTGACCACGTCCCAGGTGGCGATGTCGTCGCTGTAACGCCCCACCGTCGTGCTGATGTGGTTGTCCATGACCTCCAGCAGCTCACTCCGGCTGAAGGTCCCGTTCTCCACCCAGGACGGCAGCTGGCTGTGCCACACCAGCGTGTGGCCGTGGACCATCTGGCCGTTCTGCTGGGCGAAGTCCACGATGCGGTCGGCGTTGGTCCAGTTGAACTGTCCGCGCTGGGGCTGGACCGTCTCCCACTTGAGGTCGTTCTCGTGGGTGATGGAGTTGAACTCGGTCGCCGCGGTCTGCGCGTAGTCCGACTGGTTCAGGTACTGCGACCCGACCGCCGTGCCCATGCGCAGACCCTGCTGGTCGGCGAGTTCGCGCAGGGTGGCCGCCTGGGCCCGTGCGGCTTCCTCCGCCGACAGCGGAGCGCTCTCCTGGGCGTGGGCGGTGGCGACCAGGCCGCCGGTGACGAGGGTGAGGGCGAGGGCGACGGCCGTGGCGGCCCCGCCCCGGGAGCGCCTTCGCCCCTTGGTGACCAACATGGTGTTCCTTTCCTTGGTGGGGGTGGGGCGGGCGCTCCGGAGCGCCCGCCCCTTCGGCTACGGAACGTCAGGAACCGTCGCCGAACAGCTCGCCGTGCGTGGCGAGAGCCGTGGCCACGTCCACCTGCGCCCAGAAGCGGTGGTAGGTGAACGTGGGAGCCGGGCCGCCGTTGAGGTACTCCTCAACCTGCGGCCAGTTCGGGTCGTCCTCGTAGAAGGAGCGGATCGACAGGAACGTGGAGTCGGAGTTGATCGGGTCGCCGTTGGGCATCTGGCCCGTCCATCCCTCGGGGATGTAGAGCCCGCCGTCCGGGGAGTCGAACGGGTCGTCGAAGCGCTCGTAGTCGGCCCGGGTCTCGGGAACGGCGACACCCAGCGAGTCCTGGTTGGCCAGCAGGGCGTCGAGCAGGCCCTCGGCCATCTCGCGGGACTCGGCGTGGCCGGTGGCCGCGGAGTAGTGCATGAGGGTCTTGGCCAGACCGGCGGCGATACCGACGTCCTGTCCGTGCGAGACGACCTCGACGCTCAGGTCGGGGTTGCCCGTGGACTCGCCGGTCCAGGTGTCGGGCTGGCCGCTCCACTCCATGTCGGCGGGGATGGCGAACTCGCCGTTCTCACCGACGGTGGTGTTCTCGATCGCCCAGGGGATCCAGTCGTCCAGGATGCCCCCGGCGCGCTCGTCACCGGTGATGCGGTAGTACTCGGCCACGCGCTCCATGTCCCAGACCTGGAACCCGAACCAGCGGTTCGACGGCGGGTCGTGCCAGACGGGCTTCTCGTCGTAGAACATTCCGTAGAAGGTCGACGTGTTCGCGGGCGGCTCGGCGTAGGTGCCCTCCCAGCTGTTGGTCGCGCCTCCGGCGATACCGCCGTCGGAGGACTGCAACCACTCCAGGAACTCCAGCTGCCGGTCGAGGCTGACGCCCCAGTCCTCGCTGCCGGTGGCCGACTCCGGCTGGAGCGCCTCCGTCTCCGAGAGCGCGTAGGCGGCCATCACGTTCTGGTAGCCCTGGTGGGCGGAGGAGCCGCCGATGCGCCAGGCCCAGGGATACTCGGCGCTCTCCATAGCGCCGCCCCAGGAGTAGTACCAGGCCATGAGGTAGTGCGCGGAGTTCTTGCCCGATCCGGCGGGGCAGGACTCGGCGCCGACGCAGTCGCCGATCTCCTTGAAGTACTTGTCGTACATCGCGTAGCGCAGGTAGTCGCCCATCATCGACGCGTCGGAGACGCTCTCGTCGATGGCGGACGCGTTGCCCTGCTCCGAGGCCCACTGGTGCGCCAGGTAGGCCACCTGCACCGCACGCGCGTCGGCGTCGGGCGCGTTGGTGTAGCGCCACTGCTCGGAGTAGTTGTCGTCGTCGGTGAACAGGTCGAGGAACCCGTTCTCGCCGCCGTGCGCGAAGGTCTCGCAGGACGGATGCGGGACGGTCTCCCAGACCGACTCGTTGGAGCCGCGCTGGAAGGTGTTGATGTAGGCGGGGGCGTCGTCGGTGCCGTCGCCGCAGAACCCGTAGCCGTAGGCGTTGTCCACGTCCAGCAGCCAGTGCATGCCGTAGACCTCGTCGGTGCCGTAGGTGCTGCTCAGCTCCTGGGCCAGCGGGTCCTCGCCAGCCTGCACCCCGTCGTCCAGCGGCATCGGGTAGTCGCTCGGGTCGATCGACTCGGGGATGTAGGTCGCCGGGGCCGACGGGTCGTAGGAGGAGTTCGTGGGCTGGTCGGCGGTGCCCGGGATGATGAACGTCTCCATGGACTCCCAGGCGGAGTTGAAGGGCTCCCAGTCGCCGGTGATCCTGCCGTAGGTCGCCTCCAGCCACAGGTAGTAGCTGTAGGCCTCGGAGGTGGTGGCGTGACCGTAGTCGGGCGCCTCCACGATCAGGGTCTCCACCGAGTGGTACGGCACGAGGAGCCCGTCGAACTCGCGGAAGTAGCCGCTCTCGGGGTCCTTGATCTTCTCGTACTGGGCGAGGAACTCCTCCTCGTACTCGTTGGACGCGCCCGTCAGTTCGCGCGCGCTGACGACCACGGGGTCGTAGCCCTCCGCGGCGACGGTGAACTCGGCGCTGGCGGCCTCACCGGAACCGTCGCTGGAGGAGGCGATGGTCACCTCCTGGGCGGTGTCCCAGTCGGCCTCGCCGAAGGTCAGGGAGCCGCCCGAGGCCACCGACAGGGCCTCGCTGCCGGAGGTGCGCTCCACGCTGACGGAGACGTCGCCCTCGGGGGCCTCGGAGAGCGCGACGTCGAAGGTCGCCTCTCCCCCGGCCTCCAGGGTGACCGAGTCGGGGTCCACGACCAGGGCCGGGTCCTCGGGATCGGGTTCGGGCTCCCCCTCGCCCGCGCAGTCGCGGCCGTTGAGGGTGAACGTGGTGGGCGCCTCGTTGCTGCCGGAGTAGGTGGCCTGGAAGCCGAACGTCACGGTCTGCCCGCTGGCGAGTCCCTGTGCCCAGGACGGGCCGCTCGCGGTCACGGAACTGCCGCTCTGGGAGACCTGCGCGCTCCAGCTGTTGGTGATCTGCTGGTCGCCGGAGAACTCCCAGCCCAGCTCCCAGCTGGGGAGGGACTCGGCCTCGTTGGTGAGGGAGACCGAGGCGGTGAAACCGGATCCCCAGTCGTTGAGTTCGTAGTCGACCGTGCAAATCGGTGCCGCCTGCGCGGGTGACGCCGGTAGGAGTGCGGCCAGGAGTGTCGCGCCGAAGAGCGCGGAGGCGGATCTGCGCCAACGTGTGCGACGCGGATCGGGGCGGGGGGTGATCACGTGTCCTCCTCGGACGGTCTCTCCTCTCCCTCGCCGCTGGCCCCGCGGACGCCGGACGGCGCCCTCGGGGTGGGGTTCTCCGAAGGGGGAGGCAGCGGGGGTCGGAGTGCGGTCGTGGTGGGGAGGGAGCCGGGCGCGACGCTGCCGCCTGCGGCTCCGGCCCGAGGGCGGGCCTGGTGTGCGTAGGGGATGTGTCGCGGTGCCGACGGGAACGGGAAAAGGCGCGTCACCTGCCCGGCCACGCCCCTTTCGGGAGCGCTCCCACGGCACCGTGGGGTGAAGTTAACACCGACGACACGGAGAAACAACGGGTGTATGCAGAGTGACCGGTCATTAAGTTCCGGAAGTTTCCAGGCTCCCGGGGCGGGCCGGACCGCCCCGGGAGTCCGTGGGGCAGCGCGGAGCGGAGGTGCCCGCCCGCGTCGGGCGGGCACCCCTCGTGGTCCGGCACTGCCTGCTCGGCGGCGCCCCTACTGGATGGGCGGGTAGGCGTTGGCCAGC
>NZ_ANAX01000405.1 GCF_000341065.1 Nocardiopsis halotolerans DSM 44410
CCGTGATCGACAACGTCAACCCCACCATCGTGCCGAGGGCCCAGCTGCGCCGGACCCGCCAGGAGAAGTCCGCCTGAGTCGTGACGGTCCGGGCGGCCACGGCCCGGACCCCGACGCGAAGGGGCGCCCCGATCGGGGCGCCCCTTCGCGTCGCCGGGATCGTGGGACCGCCGGTCTCCGGTCCGGGGCGTGGTGCCTGTGGTCCGGACCGGAGACCGGGAAACCGTGGTCCGGGAGACCGGAGCGCGGGAAAGCGCGGGAAACCGTCGTCCGCGTCCGTGCGCGTGTTACGGGCGGGCCGGGACGGCGGCGGCCCTAGTCCTCCAGGATCTGTTCCATGCGCGCGATGTCGGCGCGCTGCTCGGCGATCACGTCGTTGGCCATCCGCATCACCGTCTGGTCCCTGCCCTCGGCCAGCACGTCCTCGGCCATGGTGATCCCGCCCTCGTGGTGGGTGGCCATCAGTTCGACGAAGAGCCAGTCGAACGCGTCGCCCTCCGCGGCGGCGAGCTGCTCCATCTCCTCCTCGCTGGCCATGCCCGGCATGTCGTCGTGGTCGACCTCCAGCTCGCAGGCGGGCTCGTCGCCGTCGCCCCCGTGGTGCGTACCGTCGCCCTCCAGCCCGCAGAAGTTCTGGTGGGCGGGGTTCTCCCTGGCCGGGCCGAAGACGTTCTCCTCCAGCCAGCTCTCCATCGCGGTGATCTCCGGACCCTGCGCGGCGGAGATGCGTTCGGCTATGAGCTCGATCTCCTCGCGCTGGTGCCGTTCCGGGACCAGCTCGGTCATCTCCAGGGCCTGTGAGTGGTGCGCGATCATCTCCACCAGGTAGGTGACGTCGGCCTCGTTGTGGCCCTGCTCCTCGGCGAGTGCGGCGATCTGCTCGGAAGTGGCGGGAGAGGAGGACTCCCCGGGCGCGCCGGGGGCGATGACGTTGGCCGACTCCTGCACGCCGTCGTCACCCGTGCAGGCTGAGACTCCGAGCATGACGAGAGCGGTTCCGGCCGCGAGTACCAGGCGACGCACGAGGTGTCCTCCGATGGGGTGGGGCGCGGACAGGTCCGCTGTGCCGGTGGTGAGGGCGTCCTGGAGGCAACGCCCTGCGGGCTTTCTACTCACCCGACGGGTGTTTTGTCCAGTCCCGGGCACGTGTTGATGCCATTTCGTTCAGCTTCGTGGTGCCGGATGATCTCACCGAGATGGCCGCTGTCCATGGGATACCTGCATGTGGGATACCTGCATGCGTTTGGCGCTCTAAATCGATGTATGTCTTTTCTCGGCGTTTCGTCTGGTCGTCACCTATGGCGAGAGGTATAACCCTTGGTGTTGGCATGGATGCTCTGTGTTGCCTCGGGGGTGTGTGATGGGGGAGGAACCGCGAAGACGGGGGAGCGGGTTCCGCTGGGCGACGCTGGGAGCGGCGCCCCTGCTCGTCACGGCGCTCCTCACGGTTCCCGGAGCGAGGGCCGACGACGGGGTGACCACCGGCGGGGGTGTCGAGCACCTGGCCAACCTGCCCAGACCCGAGGGGTTGGACGGAGCGGCCTCGTTCAACTCGGATCTGGCGTTCACCGGTGACTACGCCATCGGCGGCAACTACAACGGCTTCGTCATCTACGACATCTCCGATCCGGGGAACCCGAGCAGGGTGTCCACGGTCCTGTGCCCGGGAAGCCAGGGCGACGTGTCGGTGAGCGGGGACCTGCTGTACTTCTCGGTCGACTACCCGCGCGCGGGCACCGAGTGCGGTGCCGCGTCGGTGCCGGTCACCGATCCGGACGGTTTCGAGGGCATCCGGGTCTTCGACATCTCGGACAAGGCCAACCCGCGGTACGTGACCGCGGTGCGCACCGACTGCGGTTCGCACACCAACACCCTGGTGCCGGGTGAGGACGGCGAGCACGAGTACGTGTACGTCTCCTCCTACTCGCCCTCGGAGGACTTCCCGAACTGCC
>NZ_ANAX01000406.1 GCF_000341065.1 Nocardiopsis halotolerans DSM 44410
GCGCAACGTACTCTTCACCGACGAGCTCGGCGGCGGGTACGCGGCCATCTGCACCGAGGAGAAGGGGCCGAAGCGGGGTGCGGACGCCGTGTACTCACTCGAAGGCGAGGGAGCGAACACCACGCTCAAGTTTCGGAGCTACTACAAACTGCCTCGTCACCAGTCCGAAACAGAGAACTGTGTGGCGCACAATGGCTCGCTGATCCCGGTTCCGGGCCACGACTACCTCGTGCAGTCCTGGTACCAGGGCGGCGTCTCGGTCATCGACCTCACCAACCCCGACCAGCCCGAGGAGATCGGCCACTTCGACCGCGGCCCCTGGGATCCCGACACCCTGACGACCGCGGGTTCGTGGTCGGCCTACTACTACAACGGCCACGTCTACTCCTCCGACATCAGGCACGGACTCGACGTGCTCCGGCTCACCGATCCGCGCCTGGCGGAGGCCGAGAAGGTGCGGATGGAGGAGTTCAACCCGCAGTCCCAGCCGTCCCTGTCCTCGCCCTGACGGGTGCCGGGGCGTGACGGAGACGGTGGCGCGCCGGGTGGCCCCGGCGCGCCACGGAGGGGAAGTCTAGGCACGTTGTGTAGCCATATCGGGTCAGGCCGACGCCGTGTTAAGAACAAGGTTTCCTTTGTCTCCCCCTATACATATAGATGTTGAACTGTGTACGTTCTTGCTGTTTCACTCCAGTCAGAACCAGGAGTACACAGGATGGCGTCATCCCCCCCGACCCCCACCCCCCGGTCCGCCAGACGCGGACTGACCGGGTTCTCCCTCGCCGGAGCAGCGGCCCTCATGGTCGGGCTTCTCGGACCCGCCCCGGCCTCGGCGGACGACGAATTCGTCAGCGACGCCGACACCAGCGCCAACATCACTCATGTGGCCAACGTCCCGAAGAGCGACGTCATGAACGCCTTCAACTCGGATCTGGCGTTCACCGGTGACT
>NZ_ANAX01000407.1 GCF_000341065.1 Nocardiopsis halotolerans DSM 44410
CCACTCCTCCAACACCCGACGACGCTCGACATCGTCAAGCATGGGGAGTCGGGAGACGCGCTCCCCGGGGTCGGCCACGATCGAGGAGAGGAGGGTCGTGTAGTGGTGGACGAAGCGCTGGACGGTCTCCCGGTCGTAGAGGTCGGTGTTGTACTCGACGGAGCCGGCCAGACCGTCGGGCCCCTCCCTCAGTTCGAGGGTGAGATCGAACTTCGTGACCCGGTAGTCGACGTCCACCGGTGAGATCTCGAGGTCGCCCAGCCGGACGACGCGTTCGGTCCGCTCCTCCTGGAGCACGAACGCCACCTGGAAGAGCGGTGCGTGGCTGAGGTCGCGATCCGGCTGCAACGCGTCGACCACTGCCTCGAAGGGCACGTCCTGGTGGTCGTAGGCCCGCAGCGCCGTCTCCTTCACCCGGGCCAGCAGTTCGTGGAAGACCGGGTCACCCGTGAGGTCCGCCCGCATGACGAGCGTGTTGACGAAGAAACCGATGAGGTCCTCGACCTCCAACCGGTTGCGGTTGGCGACGGGCGAGCCGATGGTGATGTCCTCCTGGCCCCCGTAGCGCTTCAGCAGCACCGCGTACGCGGACAGGAGGACCATGTACAGGGTCGCCCCGTGTTCCTCGCCGAGCTCCCTCAGGGACCGTGTGAGTTCGCTCGGCACGAGGAAGCCCTCACGCGCTCCGTGATAGGTCCTGACCGCGGGCCGGGGCCTGTCCGTCGGCAGCGACACCTGCGGGTCGGAGCCCTGGAGCTGTTCCCTCCAGTGGTCGACCTGGCGTCCGAGCACGTCGTCGACGAGCCACCGGCGCTGCCAGTGGGCGTAGTCCGCGTACTGGATGGCCAGGGGCTCCAAGGGGTCGGGCCGACCGTCGCGGAACGCCTCGTACAGAGCGGTCAGCTCCCCGGAGAAGACCCCGAGCGACCACCCGTCGGAGACACTGTGGTGCATGGTCACCAGGAGGACGTGCTCGTCCGGGGACCGCCGCAGCAGGCGGGCCCTGATGAGAAAGTCGTGCTCCAGGTCGAAGGGGGTCATCGCCTCCTTCTCGCAGAGGGAGGGAAGTTCCGCCGGGTCGGCCAGGTCCTCCTCGCCCACCTCGAAGCTCCGACCGTCGCCGACGACCTGGTAGGCGACGCCGTCGCGTTCCACGAACCGGGTGCGCAGAACCTCGTGCCGCTCCACGATGGTCTCCAGGGCACGCAGCAGCGCACCCCGGTCCAGCGACCCGCGCAGCCGGAGCGCCAGCGGAATGTTGTAGTGGGCGTTGGTCCCCTCCAGCTGGGCGAGGAACCACAGGCGCTGCTGGGCGAACGAAAGCTGGACCGGCTCGTCACCGGCGGTGGGGCGGGGAGGGATCGACTCCAGTGCCGAGAGGTCGACCCCCCGCCGCGCGAGCACGGCCCTCAGCGCCCTCTGCTTCTTGGGGGGCAGCGACCTGATCCTCCGGAGGAGGTCGATCGTGTCGTCGGTGTTCGTCGTCTTCATCGTCAGCTCTCGTCCCCCTGGTCGTGGCCGTCGGCCAGCGCCTCCAGCTCCTCCTCGCTCATCCCTTCGATGAGGCTGAGGCCGTCACGGATGTCGTCGATGTTCAGGTCCGGCGCCTCCTGGGCGGGGGAGGTGCTCCTCTCCACCAGGTCGGCCACCCCGCCCAGCGTCGGGGAGTCGAACACGTCCTGGATGGCCAGCTCCGCCCCCGCTCCCCGCGCGAGCCGGTTGACCAGACGGGTCACCAGCAGCGAGTTCCCGCCCAGGGAGAAGAAGTCGCTGTCCTCCCCGAGGTCGTCGGCCTCGACGCGCAACAGCTCCGACCAGACCCGTGCCACCGTCCTCTGGGCCTCGGTCCGGAGCGGGGCCCGGCGCTCCTCGTGCGCTCCCCCGTGCTCCGGGTCGGGCAGCGCCCGGTGGTCCAGTTTGCCGTTCGGGGTCAACGGCAGCTCGTCGATCGGTACGTAGGCCGCCGGAAGCATGTACTCGGGGAGGAACTCGCGGGCCGTGTCCCTGAGCTCGTCCAGCATCCCGGCCCAGGCACTCCAGGTCCGGTCGTCGCGTTCGGGCGTCGCGGCCCCTCCCGAACGCGGGTCCGCCGAACCGTCCTCAGGCCTCCTGGCGTAGACGTTGTGGAGCGGGATGTCGCGCAGGAGGCGGTTGTCCTGTTCGGTGACGACCTCGTAGCCGAGGGCCCGGAGAAGGGTGGTGACCTTCTCCAGCTGGTCGTCCACGTCGTGGAGTTCCATCACGATCTGGCGGATCCGCGGCCAGTCCCGCGCCTCGATGCCCTTGAGGACCTCGTACTCCGCGTTCTCGACGTCGATCTTCAGGAGGTCGATCCGCTCGACCGCGTGGTCGCGGACGACCTCGGAGAGGGTCCTCAGCCGGCAGGTGAACCGCTCGCTGTCGAGCCTGGTGTCGACCAGCTCGCCGACCAACTCGTCGCTGGCCTGGGCGCCGTCGTCCGTCAGCCGCTCCTGGTTGCGCAGGAACGACCGCACCATCTCGTGCGCCTGTTCGGTGGTGGTCCGGCTGCTGGAGATGACGGTGTTGTGGCGGTAGAAGGTGAACGTCTCCTCCCTGGCCTCGGAGGAGAGTCCGTGGGGGAACACCCTGGCGTTGAGGCCGTGGAGTTCGACGTTGCGCCTGAGTGAGTCGGCGACCGGCGGGATCGGCTCGAACGCGTAGACCGAGACGTCGCGGCTGCGTCCTGCGGCGAACAGCGTGAACAGGCCGATGTTGGCGCCCACGTCGAAGACGCAGTCACCGTCGTCGATGGTGATCCCGTGCCTCAGGTACTCGAGGTCGGTGAAGATCTCCTCGTAGACGAAGTCGGTCTCGCTCTTGTTGTGGTGGAAGACCGTCCTCCCGTCGGGCAGTTCACAGGTCCGCTCCAGCAGGTCCGGATCGGTCCGGCGTAGACGGGCGAGCTCGCGTACCGGGTGCGCGGTCCTCTCCGACGGCACCACGTACGCCACGAGGCGCCTGTCGTCCTCTCCGTAGTCCCTGACGACGACCCGGACGTCCTCGACCGCGGGGTGTTCGCTGAGACGGGCCTCG
>NZ_ANAX01000408.1 GCF_000341065.1 Nocardiopsis halotolerans DSM 44410
CCCTTGGGACCAACCCCAGCCCCAGGATGCGACGAGCCGACATCGAGGTGCCAAACCATCCCGTCGATATGGACTCTTGGGGAAGATCAGCCTGTTATCCCCGGGGTACCTTTTAGCCGTTGAGCGACACCGCTTCCACACGCCGGTGCCGGATCACTAGTCCCAGCTTTCGCTCCTGCTCGACACGTCCGTCTCACAGTCAAGCTCCCTTGTGCACTTACACTCAACACCTGATGACCAACCAGGCTGAGGGAACCTTTGGGCGCCTCCGTTACTCTTTAGGAGGCAACCGCCCCAGTTAAACTACCCACCAGACACTGTCCTCGAACCGGATCACGGCCCAAAGTTAGATGCCCGAAACAGTCAGAGTGGTATTTCACCAACGCCTCCACCACCACTAGCGTGGCAGTATCACCGGCTCCCACCTATCCTACACAAACCATCCCAAACACCAATGTCAAGCTATAGTGAAGGTCCCGGGGTCTTTCCGTCCTGCTGCGCGAAACGAGCATCTTTACTCGTAGTGCAATTTCACCGGGCCCATGGTTGAGACAGTGGGGAAGTCGTTACGCCATTCGTGCAGGTCGGAACTTACCCGACAAGGAATTTCGCTACCTTAGGATGGTTATAGTTACCACCGCCGTTTACTGGCGCTTAGATTCCCAGCTTCGCGGGCCGAAACCCACTAACCAGTCCTCTTAACGTTCCAGCACCGGGCAGGCGTCAGTCCGTATACAGCGTCTTACGACTTCGCACGGACCTGTGTTTTTAATAAACAGTCGCTTCCCCCCGCTATCTGCGACCCCACCCAGCTCCGGAAGCAAAGTTCCATCACCAGACAGGGCTCCCCTTCTCCCAAAGTTACGGGGACAATTTGCCGAGTTCCTTAACCATGGTTCACCCGAACGCCTCGGTATTCTCTACCTGACCACCTGCGTCGGTTTAGGGTACTGGCCACACACGAACTCGCTAGAGGCTTTTCTCGACAGCATGGGATCACTCACTTCACCAAAAACGGCTCGGCATCACGTCTCAGCACAACAAGAGGCGGATTTACCAACCCCTCAGCCTACACGCTTACCCCCGGACAACCACCGCCGGGTAGAGCTACCCTCCTGCGTCACCCCATCACTTGCCTACTACGAGATCGGTTCCCAGACCAACCACCCCACAGAACCCGAAGGTCCCGTAAGAGGTCAGCGTGGTTAGCATCACCCGATTCAGCATGGACGCTCGTGCACGGGTACGGGAATATCAACCCGTTATCCATCGACTACGCCTGTCGGCCTCGCCTTAGGTCCAGACTCACCCTGGGCGGATTAACCTGCCCCAGGAACCCTTAGTCAATCGGCGGCAACGTTTCTCACGTTGCTTTCGCTACTCATGCCTGCATTCTCACTCGCATACCCTCCACCACACGATCACTCGGCAGCTTCACCGGATACACGACGCTCCCCTACCAACCCAAGAAAACTCGGGCTTCACAGCTTCGGCGGTGTGCTTCAGCCCCGCTACATTATCGGCGCAGAACCACTTGACCAGTGAGCTATTACGCACTCTTTAAAGGATGGCTGCTTCTAAGCCAACCTCCTGGTTGTCTCAGCAACTCCACAACCTTTCCCACTTAGCACACGCTTAGGGGCCTTAGCTGATGATCTGGGCTGTTTCCCTCTCGACTACGAAGCTTATCCCCCGCAGTCTCACTGCCACGCTTCACTTCACCGGCATTCGGAGTTTGTCTGACGTCAGTAACCTTGTCGGGCCCATCAGCCAAACAGTAGCTCTACCTCCAGCAAGAAACACGCGACGCTGCACCTAAATGCATTTCGGGGAGAACCAGCTATCACGGAGTTTGATTGGCCTTTCACCCCTACCCACACCTCATCCCCCAGGTTTTCAACCCTGGTGGGTTCGGGCCTCCACGAGGTCTTACCCCCGCTTCACCCTGGACATGGGTAGATCACTCCGCTTCGGGTCCACAGCATGCGACTCCAACGCCCTCTTCAGACTCGGTTTCCCTACGGCTACCCCACCCGGGTTAACCTCGCCACACACCATGACTCGCAGGCTCATTCTTCAAAAGGCACGCCATCACACCCCCGAAAGGACGCTCTGACGGCTTGACAGCACACGGTTTCAGGTACTCTTTCACGACCCCTCACCGGGGCACTTTTCACCTTTCCCTCACGGTACTAGTGCACTATCGGTCACCAGGACGTATTTTGGCTTAGCAGGTGGTCCTGCCAGATTCACACGGACTTTCACGGGCTCCGCGCTACTCGGGAACACACCAACACCTAGACTCTTCCTTCACCTACGGGACTCTCACCCACTCCGGTACCGCTTCCCAACGGATTCAGCTAGAAGAACCATCAGCGCTCTGGGCCGACAGACCCAGACAGATGCACCCCACAACCCCACACACGCAACGACTGCCGTCTCTCACACGCATGCGGTTTAGCCTCTTCCCCGTTCGCTCACCACTACTAGGAGAATCACTGTTGTTTACTCTTCCTACGGGTACTGAGATGTTTCACTTCCCCGCG
>NZ_ANAX01000409.1 GCF_000341065.1 Nocardiopsis halotolerans DSM 44410
CACCACACCAGGTTCGCGCCTGTGGACGACGGAGAGCGAGTGGGCGTCGTCCGGGATCGGGCCGGTGCCCCGTCACGGACGCGAGCCCGTCCGCCGCGCGAACTCGCACCGACACGCGCGCAACCCAGGTTGACAACAGAGATCGAGCAACCTAGGTTGACAGCATGGACGCGGTAGAACTGGCGGCCACCGCCTCGGACACGTCGACTCCCATGCAGGGCCTGCGTGCCGTCGCCTCGTTGCGCGCGGTGGTCGACTCCCTGGAACTGCGACAGGTCGAACAGGCGTTGCGGTCGGGCGAGTCGTGGACCTCCATCGCCGCCGCACTCGGGGTGACCCGCCAGGCCGTCCACAAGAAGTACGGAAAGCGGCTGAACCACATCGACGCGACCAGGAGAGGCCACCGATGACGAACCCGTCGGCGAAACGGAGCACGCTCGACAGGAGCTTCGACCGGATCTCGATCTCCGGGGCCGCGAGCCGCGAGGCCGCCCGCGCGGGCCACGCCGAAGTCGGTTTCGAGCACCTGCTGCTGGGAGTGCTGGTCACCGGCGGCCCGGGCGCCCGTCTGCTCATGGACGCCGGGGTGGGCCTGGCCGAAGCGCGCTCGGCGATCGACGGGATCCTCCGCGAGGACCTCGCCCTGTTGGGGATCGACGTACCCCTGCCGACTCCGTCCGGCGATGATCCGAAGGAATGGCTCCGGTTCACCCCCCGCCTGGAGGAGCTTGAGTACGGCATCCCGTTGGCCGGGGGCGACGCGGCCCTGCTCGCGGCGCTGATCGACGACGAGGGCGGCCGGGTGCGACGGGTGCTGGACCGGCTGGGCGCGGACACCGACCGGATCCGCCGCGACCTCGGCGAGCTGGCGGAGGACCCGCAGTCCCCGGAGCCGCCCCCGGCGGACGGCGCGGACACCTCCGAACAGCCGCCCGAGGGGTGGGAGTACACGACCTACGACCTCGAGGTGCCCGTGCCGCACGAACGGATCTGGGAGCTGGTCAGCGATCCGGAGCGCCGGGGCGAGTGGGACCCGGCCTCCGGTTCTTCGCGGCGGCTCGGCGACGGTGTCGTGGAGCTGACCAACAGGCACACGGAGAAGACGGTCAGGGAGTCGATCACGCACAGCGTCCCCGGCCGCGAGGTCACCTGGACGCAGGAGGACGGCGATCGCGCGTTGCGGATCCTCATCGAACCGCTGGGGGACCGCTCCAGACTGCGCCTGCGCTGGTCCTGGCGCAACGGCCTGAAGCACCGGCGCATCGCCAACCGCGTGGTCCGGTGGATCGCCTGGCAGAACCTCCGGGGGCGGGCCCAGTCCATCGCCCAGGCCGCCGCGTCGTAGCGGACCCGGCTGGCCCGGGGCACGGCCCGTGTTCCGTGGCCAGGAGTCCGGTGGGGCCCGGGGCGGAACCCACTCGTTCCCCGGGAGTTCATGTTGTCCGCGGAAGGAGCGGACAACCCGGGACACGGGCTCGACGTCTTCTCTGTGAACTCCCTCAGAACCAACCGTCCCGCCGTCCGACATCCGGACCGACGCGGGACCCGGCTGGCTCCCCCTGAGACCACCCACAGGAAAAGACGTGACGCACGTGTCCCTCCCCCATTCCGTCGGGCGCGCGACTCTCGCCGCCTCCGCCGCCGCACTCCTGGCCTTCGGACTCGCCGCCCCCGCGGCCGCCGACGACACCGTGGAGACCTACGAGGGCTCCGTCCGCGCCCAGTACCCCGCCACCGCCGCGACCGGCGCGAACGTCCGGATGAACGGTGAGACGGAGAGCACGAACCTCTTCGACCTCCGGCTGGAGGACGGCAGCACCCTCACCGCCTACTGCATCGACCTCGAGACCCGGATCAGGGACGACGCCTGGTACCTGGAGGACGACTGGGCCGACTACCCGGGCAGGGGTGACTTCGCCGCGCCGGGCAAGGTGCACTGGATCCTCCAGAACAGCTACCCGACGATCAGCGCCGCCGAGCTGGCCGAGAACGCGGGCCTGGAGCCGCGGGACAGCCTCCGCTTCGGAGAAGAGCAGGCGATCGCCGCCACCCAGGCCGCCATCTGGCACTTCAGCAACGGCGCGGAGCTGACCGCGCGGGATGCGGACGCCGTCAAGACGGTCTACGACCACCTGGTCGGCGAAGCCGTGGACCTGCCCCAGGAGCCGGAGCCCACGCTCAGCATCACGCCGCACGAGGCCTCCGGCCAGGCGGGCGAGACCATCGGTGAGTTCCTCGTCGAGACCAGTGACGAGGACGGTATCGAGGTCACCGTCGAGGCGACCGAGAGCGTCGGGGTCGAGCTGGTCGACATCGAGAGCGGCGAGCCCGTCACCACGGTCAACAACGGCGACGTCGTGGGGTTCGCGGTCCCGGAGGACGCCGGGGACGGAACCGCCTCCTTCTCCCTGGAGACCACGGCCACCGTGCAGTCCGGCCGCCTCTTCAAGAGCGAGGAGGAGTCCCAGCCGACCCAGACGCTGATCACCGCCGAGGACAGCGAGGTCACCGTGTCCGCGTCGGCGTCCGCCTCGTGG
>NZ_ANAX01000410.1 GCF_000341065.1 Nocardiopsis halotolerans DSM 44410
AAAGACTCCTTAGAAAGGAGGTGATCCAGCCGCACCTTCCGGTACGGCTACCTTGTTACGACTTCGTCCCAATCGCCAGCCCCACCTTCACTCACTCCCTCCCACAAGGGGTTAGGCCGCAAGTTTCGGGTGTTGCCGACTTTCATGACGTGACGGGCGGTGTGTACAAGGCCCGGGAACGTATTCACCGCGGCGTTGCTGATCCGCGATTACTAGCGACTCCACCTTCATGGGGTCGAGTTGCAGACCCCAATCCGAACTGAGACCGGCTTTTAGGGATTCGCTCCACCTTACGGCATCGCACGCCCATTGTACCGGCCATTGTAGCATGTTTGCAGCCCAAGACATAAGGGGCATGATGACTTGACGTCATCCCCACCTTCCTCCGAGTTGACCCCGGCAGTCTCCCATGAGTCCCCACCACTACGTGCTGGCAACATGGAACAAGGGTTGCGCTCGTTGCGGGACTTAACCCAACATCTCACGACACGAGCTGACGACAGCCATGCACCACCTGTCACCCGCCAACCAAATGACCTCACATCTCTGCGAGTCCACGGGTGATGTCAAACCTTGGTAAGGTTCTTCGCGTTGCGTCGAATTAAGCAACATGCTCCGCCGCTTGTGCGGGCCCCCGTCAATTCCTTTGAGTTTTAGCCTTGCGGCCGTACTCCCCAGGCGGGGCGCTTAATGCGTTAGCTACGGCGCGGAAACCGTGGAAAGTCCCCACACCTAGCGCCCAACGTTTACGGCATGGACTACCAGGGTATCTAATCCTGTTCGCTCCCCATGCTTTCGCTCCTCAGCGTCAGGTAAGGCCCAGAGACCCGCCTTCGCCACCGGTGTTCCTCCTGATATCTGCGCATTTCACCGCTACACCAGGAATTCCAGTCTCCCCTACCTACCTCTAGCATGCCCGTATCCACTGCCAAACCGGAGTTAAGCCCCGGTCTTTCACAGCAGACGCGACACGCCGCCTACGAGCTCTTTACGCCCAATAATTCCGGACAACGCTCGGACCCTACGTATTACCGCGGCTGCTGGCACGTAGTTAGCCGGTCCTTATTCCCCACCTACCGTCAACCCGAAGAAAACTCCGAGCCTGCGTTGGTGGTAAAAGAGGTTTACAACCCGAAGGCCGTCATCCCCCACGCGGCGTCGCTGCGTCAGGCTTTCGCCCATTGCGCAATATTCCCCACTGCTGCCTCCCGCAGGAGTCTGGGCCGTGTCTCAGTCCCAGTGTGGCCGGTCGCCCTCTCAGGCCGGCTACCCGTAATCGCCTTGGTAGGCCGTTACCCCACCAACAAGCTGATAGGCCGCGAGCCCATCCCCAACCGAAAAACTTTCCACCCCCGGCCAGGAGGCCAAGGGTCGTATCCGGTATTAGACGGCGTTTCCACCGCTTATCCCGGAGTCAGGGGCAGGTTGCTCACGTGTTACTCACCCGTTCGCCGCTCGTGTACCCCGAAGGGCCTTACCGCTCGACTTGCATGTGTTAAGCACGCCGCCAGCGTTCGTCCTGAGCCAGGATCAAACTCTCCATAAAGGTCACTCAACCCAACCCGGCGATCCGGAGACCGTCCTGGGCGGGTAAACCTAGAAGCAATCCTGACCAACCGGGTCTCCCCGGCCAATCAAAGGAACCCTGCACACCAACCCCGAAGGGGCTGCTGTGACGGGGCCAAAACAAACTATGGCTTAAAGAAAATCAAACACGCGCTGTTGAGTTCTCAAGAAACAACCGCTCCTCCCGTACAAACCCACCCGACCGTTCCCGGCCCCGGTGTGCTCTTCCGTGGAAGGCGTTGCTGCGTTTCCGCTTTGTTGTGTCTTTACTTTATCAGGTGTTCCGC
>NZ_ANAX01000411.1 GCF_000341065.1 Nocardiopsis halotolerans DSM 44410
CACGGTGCACCACACCCGCCCCGTGGATCGCGGCCAGGGCCTCGGCCAGGCCGACCGCCAGGGCCAGCAGCACGCCCCCGGTCAGCGGCCCGTGCCGCCGTACGTGCTGGCGCAGGGTCAGGCCGGGCACGTACTCGGTGGCCAACCAGGGTGTGTCCGCCCGGGTGTCCGCGCCCAGGAACGCGGGCGCGCAGGCGGCGCGCACCCGCGCGACCATCGCCACCTCACGGGCGAACCGGGCCCGGAAGTCGGGGTTGTCGGCGAAGTGGGCGTGGACGACCTTGACCGCCGCGCAGCCGTTGTCGGGGGCCAGGCCCGCGTAGACGGCGCCCATACCGCCCGCTCCGATCCGGCCCACCACGCGGTAGTGGCCGATGTGCTCGGGGTCGGCGCCTGTGGGCGGTTCCACGCCGGGGGGAAGGCGGCTGTCGTCGAAGGGGGCGGAAGCCGGGGAGGTCAAGGATGCGTTCCTTCTGGGTGTTCAGGGTGGTGGAGGTCAGAAGAACCGATCGGGGCCGTCCTCGTAGACGCAGCTGTCGCGCGGCATACCGTCGGTCAGGGTGGTGTCGTGAGGTCCGAGCCCCGGGGAGTCGGCAAACCAGGTGCTCTGGTCCTCCGACGCGTAGCAGAACCCTCCGGGGTAACCGAAGCCGATGCGCTGCTGCTCGTCCAGGACCTCCGAGGGCAGGTAGTAGACGGCTCCGGTGGTGGAGCCGGTGACGAACATCAGGGTGAACTCGGCCTCGGGCTCCTGCGGGCCGAGTTCGGCGAGCACTCCTCGGGTACTGGATCGGGAATAGTCCAGGGACTCCTGAGAGGGGTTGATCTGGCTCACCCAGGCGAAGTCGTCGCTGTGCAGGGTCGCCCGCCCGAAGTCGGGCAGGTACTCGACGGTGACCGTGACGGAGACCGAGCTCGTCTGCTGCTCCGCGCTGGTGAAGGTCAGCCGCAGCTGGTCCAGCGCGTCACCGCCGCCCTCGGCCGGTGCGAGCGTGCGGAGGAGGCGTGCGCCGTCCCCGGGAACCGGCTCCACGGTCACGGTTCCGGTGGCGTACAGGTCGCGGTACTCGGCAGGGACGTCCGCCAGCTCCGCGTTCTCCTGTCCGCTGCTCCGCTCCTCCGCGTCGCCCGTGCCCCCGTTCGTGGCTCCGGGGGCGGCACCGGCCGTGGCACCGCTCTCGGCCCGGGTTCCGGGGCCTCCTTCCCCGCCACCGAACGCGGCGATCCCCGTCCCCGCCAGCACGGCGAGGGCGAGACCGGCCGCGCCGACCGCCAGGCCCCGGCCGTGGCGCCGTGCCCAGGAACGTCGTGGCGGCGCGTGGTACCGCCACCGCTCGATCTGGTCCTCTCCCCGTGCCGCGAGACCGGAGGCCCCGATCATGATCCGGGTGGCCTCCGTGTCCGGGGTACCGCCCGAGGCGGCGCCGAGCAACGCGGTCGTCTCCCGCAGCGCCGTGGCCGCGTCCGGCCTCCGCGCGGGATCCTTGTCCAGGGCACGCCCCACCAGCCCCAGCAGGCCCTCGGGGAGCCCGTCCAACTCCGGTGGTTCGGACAGGATGCGCGAGGCCATCACGTCGGGTCCGCCCGAGCCGAAGGGGTTGCGCCCGTTCGCCGCGAAGGCGGTCATCACCCCCCAGGCGAACACGTCCGACCGGCCCGTGGCCTCCTGACCCGCGTACTGCTCGGGCGCGATCCATCCCGGGGTTCCGACGAGGCCGCCGGTGCGGGTGAGCGCGGTTCCGTCCACCGCCCGCGCGATGCCGAAGTCCAGCACCTTGGGGCCGG
>NZ_ANAX01000412.1 GCF_000341065.1 Nocardiopsis halotolerans DSM 44410
TGATCTCCCCCGCGCGCGTGGCCAGGCCGCGCACACGGAATCCAGGTCCCCGGGCAGCGCCACGGTTCGGCGCGGCCGGTCAGTCCGCGTGTTTCCAGAAGTCGCCTCCGCAGTCTGCTTCCGGGAACGTTGATTTACGGAAGTACGGCACCCGCCGTGAACCCCAGACAGGTTACTCACGGGTTACCTGTCCTGTTGTCGGGTGTTCGGGAGAACCGGGCCGGAGGGGCGGCGGAAGGAAGGGCGTCGAAAAGACGGACATCTCCGAACGATTGCGGGCCGCGGACCGTCACATTCTCGTACCGAGACCCGAACCGAGGAGCTGAGTGCCGAGTGACAGCGAACACGCCTCGCCAGGGGCGTCACCGGGTGGTGACCGTGCTGGTCGCGTTGACCTCCGCCGGATTCGTACTGTACGCACTGGTGCGAACTCTGGGACTGGAGCGCGGATTTCCGCTCGTCCCCCTGCTCGCCTACGCCCCGCTCGTGCTGTTCGCGGCACCGGTGGCGCTGCTGGGCGCCGCCCTGCTCCGGCGCTGGTGGTCGGCCGCGGCCATCGCCCTGGCCGGGGTCCTGCTGGCGACCGCAATCCTGCCGCGCGCCTTCGAGAGCGGACCCGTGACCCCGGAGGGGCCACCCCTGCGGCTGTTCACCCTCAACGTGCACTTCGGGCACGTGGACCCGGACATCGTCGTGGACCTGGTCCGTGAACACGAGGTGGAACTGCTCGCCCTCCAGGAGGTCACCCCCGAAATGGTCACGGGGCTGGGCGAGGCCGGACTGGACGAGCTGCTCCCGTACGCGGTGGACCACTCCGCCCCGGCGGCGGCCGGAGGCTTGGTGCACTCGGTGTACCCGCTCGACGACCTCGGTGACGTGGGGCACGACATCGGCTCACTGGCCATGCCACGTGTCGGACTGACGGTCCCGGACGCCGCCGGACCGGTGGAGGTGGTGTCCGTCCACCCGATGCCCCCGCGCCGCCCCTCCACGATGGCCGCCTGGCGGGACGGGCTGCGCGGTCTACCCGAGGCCACCGACGACACCGTCCACATCCTCGCCGGGGACTTCAACACCACCCTGGACCACGCCGAGATGCGCGACGTCCTGGAGAGCGGTTACATCGACGCAGCCGCCCACCTGGGTCAGGGCCTGACCGGCACCTGGCCGGTGGGTGACCCACTGCCCAAGGTCGCCATCGATCACGTGCTGGTGGACGAGCGGGTCGGCGTGGTGGAACTGGAGTTCCTGGACGTGCCGGGCACCCCGCACCGCGCCCTGATGACCCACCTCACCCTGCCGGGCGGCCGGGCCTGAGACCCGGCCCAGGTGCTGGTCGGGGCGGTCCTGGCTCAGGGGTGTGTCAGGACCGGGGCGGGAGGCGGACCCTGTTCGGGCGGGTGGTCGCGGCTGGGTGGGGGCCGTGACCAGCGAGTGAATCCGGCGCGATGCCGGGGCGGCCGGGCGCGAGGGTCTTCGGCGTGTGGGATTGCGGTTCGGGCGATGCGGGCGAGGTTGGGGAGACGGGCGATGCCGAGCATCCCAGCGGCGACGCCATCGCCGCGCAAGCGGCAGTCGCACAGGACCTTCCAGGTTTTCATCCGTGCGGACGCGTGCTCTACGCGGGCGCGCCGGTGGGAGGCATGGTGTTCTTCCTTCCAGGCCGCCTCGGCCCCGGACTCGCCGTGGGCTCGGCGGAGGCCCGGTCGCCGCCGGTGTGGATGCGGATG
>NZ_ANAX01000413.1 GCF_000341065.1 Nocardiopsis halotolerans DSM 44410
TCGACGCCTCCGGCGAGCAGGGGCTCCATGAACAACCCCGCGTGATCACGCTCGATCACCCGCAGACGCCACTTGTTGTGCACCAACACCAACAACTCACCATCACCCCGCCGCCGCAGCACCTCGGCCCCCGACAACGCGTGCAACGCCGGAGCCGACTCCGCGTCCGTACGCCGAGCCACCGAGTACTCCAACGGCGAGGTCTCGATCGGCGACCGGAACTCGTGCTCCATCCGATGACGCACCACGTCGAACTGCAACGGCCCCACCGCCGCCAACACCGGCGCCTGCTCCCCCCGCACCTCCGAGGTCAGCACCTGCACCACACCCTCGGCGTCCATCTGCGCGATCCCCCGCTGGAACTGCTTGTAACGGCCCGCGTCCCTGGCCCGCGCCACCACGAAATGCTCCGGCGCGAAACTCGGAATCGGCGGGAAGAGCACCCGGGGACCGTCGTAGAGGGTGTCGCCCACCGACAACGCCTGCGCGTTGACCAACGCGATCACGTCCCCCGGATAGGCGGTCTCGATCGTGGACCGATCCGAACCGAACACCGCCTGGGTGTACTTGGTCGCGAACGGACGCCCCGTCTCGGCGTGGGTGAGCACCATCCCCCGGTCGAACCGCCCCGAGGAGACACGCACGAACGCCATCCGGTCCCGGTGGTTACGGTCCATGTTGGCCTGCATCTTGAACACCTGACCGGCGAAGGGCTCGGCCACCGCACGCGGCGCCCCCTGCGCGTCCGGCTTGGCCGCCGGAGCCGGGGCCAGACCCACCACCGCCTCCAACAGCTGCCCCACCCCGAAGTTGGGCAGCGCCGCACCGAACAGCACCGGGGAGGACTCCCCGGCCAGGAAGGAGTCCTCGTCGAAGTCGGCCCCCAACGCCTGGAGCAGCTCGATCTCCTCGCTGGCCTGGACCCACTCCGCCCCCTCCACCCGGGCGGCCTCCTGGGCGGAGAGCACCTCCTCGATGGCCTTGCTGGCCCCGCCGGGGGTCCGCGTCATCTTGGTGTAGGCGCCACTGGAGCGGTCGATGAGACCGCGAAAGTCCCCCGCGATGCCCACCGGCCAGTTCAACGGGGTCGGGCGCAACCCGATGCGCTGCTCGATCTCGTCCAACAGCTCCAGGGGTTCACGGCCGGGCCGGTCCCACTTGTTGACGAAGGTGATCACCGGCATCCGGCGCGCCCGGCACACGTCGAACAGCTTCAGCGTCTGGGGCTCCAACCCCTTGGCCGAGTCCAACAGCATGATCGCGCAGTCCACCGCCGAGAGCACCCGGTAGGTGTCCTCGGAGAAGTCGGCGTGGCCGGGGGTGTCGACCAGGTTCAGCACCCGACCGGCGTAGTCGATGCGCAGCGCGGCCGAGGTGATCGAGATCCCGCGGTCCTGCTCCATCTCCATCCAGTCCGAGGTCACCCCCCGGCGGTCGCCCTTGCCGTGCACCGCCCCGGCCGAGGAGATCGCGGCCGCGTGCAGCGCCAGCGCCTCGGTCAGCGTGGACTTACCGGCGTCGGGGTGGGAGATGACCGCGA
The DNA here is from genome assembly GCF_000341065.1 of Nocardiopsis halotolerans DSM 44410. Classification (GTDB taxonomy): domain Bacteria; phylum Actinomycetota; class Actinomycetes; order Streptosporangiales; family Streptosporangiaceae; genus Nocardiopsis; species Nocardiopsis halotolerans. Next base: position 1,541 of record NZ_ANAX01000413.1, read on the forward strand.
ACGTCCGCCGACGCGACGCCTCACGCACGACCTCTGTC
>NZ_ANAX01000414.1 GCF_000341065.1 Nocardiopsis halotolerans DSM 44410
GGGCACCTCCACCGGGAGTGTCTCCGTCCCCGAGCTGACGTGCAGCGCCTCCTGACCCACGGCTGACCCCAGCAGCGGAAGGAACGACGTCCGCGACGCCGACGTGTTCGCCCCGGAACAGGCCACGCCTGCGTCAGGACCGGGCGCCGGGGGATCGTTGCCGCCTCCTCCGGCGCCCCTTCGGCCCCGCCCCCACGGGCGGTGGTCCCCACAACACGACAACGTTGTCCGTACTCTCGTCTGGAGTAGCCTCCCATGGTCAAACGCCTGTTGATCGCCCTGGGGTCGGTCATCACCCTGGTGGCGGCCCTGTTCGCGCACTCGCTACCCGCGCACGCCGACACCGGCTTCCAGGTTCGCGACGGCCGTCTCGTCGACGCCGCCGGGAACGACTTCGTCATCCGCGGGGTCAGCCACGCCCACACCTGGTTCGCCCAGGAGACCCAGTCGTTCGCCGACATCAAGTCGCTGGGCGCCAACGCCGTCCGCGTCGTCCTCAGCAGCGGCGACCGCTGGACGGAGAACGGCGTCGACGACGTGGCCAACGTCGTCGCCGAATGCAAGGCCAACCAGCTGATCTGCGTCCTGGAGGTGCACGACACCACCGGTTACGGAGAACAGGCCGGCGCCGCCACACTCGACCAGGCCGTGGACTACTGGCTTCGCATCCAGGAGGCCGTCGAGGGCGAGGAGGACCACATCCTCGTCAACATCGGCAACGAGCCCTACGGCAACGACTCCGCGACCAACCAGAACTGGGCCAGTGACACCAGCGCCGCCATCAACCGCCTGCGCGACGCGGGCTTCGACCACACCCTGGTCGTGGACGCGCCCAACTGGGGTCAGGACTGGCAGGGCACCATGCGTGACAACGCCCAGTCGGTGTTCGACTCCGACCCGCACGCCAACACGGTCTTCTCCGTGCACATGTACGGCGTCTACGAGCAGGAGTCGACCATCGTCTCCTACCTGGAGGACTTCGTCGACGCGGGCCTGCCCCTCATCATCGGGGAGTTCGGCCACGACCACTCCGACGGCAACCCCGACGAGGACGCCATCATGCACCACGCCGAGCGCCTCGGCCTCGGATACGTCGGCTGGTCCTGGAGCGGCAACGGCAGCCCCGTGGAGTACCTGGACATGGTCGAGGACTTCGACGTCAACCGCCTGACCCCCTGGGGCGAGCGCATCTTCAACGGCCCCAACGGCATCGCCGAGACCGCCGAGGAGGCGCCGATCTACGGCGGCGGACCGACCGACCCGCCCACCGAGGAGCCCACGGACCCGCCCACCGAGGAGCCGACGGATCCGCCCTCGGGTGAGTGTGAGG
>NZ_ANAX01000415.1 GCF_000341065.1 Nocardiopsis halotolerans DSM 44410
TAGTCACCGGTGAACGCCAGATCCGAGTTGACGCTGTTCACGGCCGAGGGCTTGGGCATGTGGGCGACGTGGGTGATGTTCGCGCTGTGGACGCTGTCGGCGGGAGCCTCGTCCGCGTGGGCGCCGACCGGGCTGAGGAGTCCGGTCAACAGGAAGGCCGCGGCGGTGGCCGCGAGGGTCGCGGTGCGCCGCAGACCCTTCCTGGCCCGTGGTGCTGTGGGAGGTGCGGGCATGGGTTCTCCTGTGTGCACTAGGGGATCGGGGGAGTGGGGGACACGGAGGTGGACGCGTCGGGGCCGTGACGTACACGGCCACGGCCCCGTTCCTTCGCCGTCACCCGACCACGGGGGTCGGGCGCGGGTGAAGCGCCCCGGTCACGTCACGGGGACCCGGGGCGCTCACACGGTCAGCGGCCGTTGCCGCGACCGGGCTTGTACTCGGGCTGGGACTGCGGGTTGAACTCCTCCATCCGCACCTGCTCGGCCACCCGGAACCGGGGGTCCTCCAGCCTGAGGACGTCGAGACCGCGGCTGATGTCGGAGGAGTAGACGTAGCCGTTGTAGTAGTACGCCGACCAGGAGCCACCCAGGACGAGGGCGTTCTCGTCGATCGGGCCGCGGTCGAAGTGGCCGATCTCCTCGGGCGCGCTCGGGTCGTTGAAGTCGATCACCGAGACGCCGCCCTGGTACCAGGACTGCACGAAGTAGTCACGGCCCGGAACCGGGATCAGCGAACCGTTGTGCGCGACACAGTTCTCGGTGTCGGCCTGGTGGCGGGGCAGCTTGTAGTAACCCTCGAACTCCAGCTCGGGGGAGTCCTCCCTCCCGCCGATCGCGTAGAGGGCGTTGGCACCGCGCTCGGAGCCGATCTCCTCGTTGCAGGTGGGGGCACCGCCACCGCCGAGCTCGTCGGTGAACAGCACCGTCCTGCCGTTGTTGGTGAAGGTCGCCGAGTGCCAGAACGCGAAGTTGTCGTCCTGGACCCGCTCGGTGACGACCGGGGCGGCCGGGTCGGAGATGTCCATCAGGACTCCGTCGCCCATGCAGGCGCCCGCGGCGACGTCGCGCTCGGCGTACACGGTGATGTCGTGGCAGC
>NZ_ANAX01000416.1 GCF_000341065.1 Nocardiopsis halotolerans DSM 44410
TGCCCAAGCCGCGGGAGATCTACGAGTTCCTGGATTCGTACGTCATCGGGCAGGAGCAGGCCAAGAAGGCGCTGTCGGTGGCGGTGTACAACCACTACAAGCGGGTGCGTTCGGAGGGCGATCGTCCGGGGGACGAGGACGTCGAGATCGCCAAGTCCAACATTCTGTTGTTGGGGCCGACGGGGTCGGGCAAGACGTTGTTGGCGCAGACGTTGGCGCGGATCCTGAACGTACCGTTCGCGATCGCCGATGCCACGGCTCTGACGGAGGCGGGGTATGTCGGTGAGGATGTGGAGAACATCCTGTTGAAGTTGATCCAGGCGGCTGACTACGACGTGAAGAAGGCCGAGACGGGGATCATCTACATCGACGAGGTGGACAAGGTCGCTCGTAAGAGTGAGAACCCTTCCATTACGCGTGATGTGTCGGGGGAGGGGGTGCAGCAGGCGTTGTTGAAGATCCTGGAGGGGACGACGGCGAGTGTGCCTCCGCAGGGTGGTCGGAAGCATCCGCATCAGGAGTTCATCCAGATCGACACGACGAATGTGTTGTTCATCTGTGGTGGTGCGTTCGCGGGGTTGGAGAAGTTGATCGAGTCGCGGACGGGTCAGCAGGGGATGGGGTTCAACGCGGTGTTGCGTTCGCCGTCGGAGTCTGCTGGGACGGCGTTGTTCGGTGAGGTGATGCCGGAGGACCTGTTGAAGTTCGGGTTGATTCCGGAGTTCGTGGGTCGGTTGCCGGTGATCACGAGTGTGCATGATCTGGATCGTGCGGCGTTGATTCGGATTCTGACGGAGCCGCGGAACGCGTTGGTGAAGCAGTATCAGCGGTTGTTCGAGTTGGATGGTGTGGAGTTGGAGTTCACGCCGGATGCTTTGGACGCGATCGCTGAGCAGGGGATTATTCGGGGTACGGGTGCGCGTGGTCTGCGGGCGATCATCGAGGAGGTGTTGTTGTCGGTGATGTATGAGGTGCCCTCGCGTGAGGACGTGGGGCAGGTGATCATCAGTCGGGAGACCGTGATCGACAACGTCAACCCCACCATCGT
>NZ_ANAX01000417.1 GCF_000341065.1 Nocardiopsis halotolerans DSM 44410
GCCGGTACTCATCGGCTGGGCCGCCGTGACCAACAGCCTGGACTGGGCCCCGTTCGTGCTGTTCCTGGTCGTGTTCTTCTGGACGCCGCCGCACACCTGGACGCTGGCCATGCGCTACAAGGAGGACTACGCGCAGGCCAAGGTGCCGATGCTGCCCGTGGTCGCCACCGACCGCCGCGTGCTGCTGGAGTGCGTGCTCTACAGCTGGGCCACCGCGGCCGTGTCGGTCCTGTTCTGGCCGGTGGCGGGCACCACCTGGTTCTACGGCGCGGTCGCCGTCGCCCTGGGCGTGCTGCTGATCGTCCAGGCCCACCGCCTGCTCAACCGCTCCCGTGCCGGTGTGACCGGTGCCCAGCTCAAGACGATGGGTTTCTTCCACCTGTCCAACGCCTACCTGGCGCTGCTGTTCGTGGCGGTCACCGTCGATCCCCTGATCGCGAACCTCCTGGGCTGAGCCACCCCCGACACGTCCGCGGCGGCGCCTCCGGAACACCGGGGGCGCCGCCCCGGTGTTGGGGTCGCGGCGGCGGGGCGGGGTGTCGGGGCCGCGGGCCCGGCACGTCCGTGTCACAGGCCACCGCTATAACCTCAACCATGCCAACGACTTCCCCACCCCCCGCGGGCCCGGTCTGGACCGAGGGCCCGGACGGCTACGGCCTGGCCATCGAGGACGGCGCCCTGGTGTGCCGCAACGCCGGGGGCCGCAGGCTCAAGGCGGTGCCCAAGAAGGTGCGCGAGTCCGCCGAGGGGCGGCACCTGTCCAGCGTCCTGGTCTGGCTCGCACGCCACGAGCGCGAGTGCGCCGAACGGGTCGAGTCCTGGCTGCTGGGCTCCCTGCCCGTCCCGACCCCCATGATCACCCGGGTCTGGGCCGACTCCGCCTGGCGCGACCTGCTCGCCGACCTGTTCGTCGTCCCCTCCGGCGACGGTGAGGGGGGCTTCCTGCGCGGCGTGGACGAGCGGGGCCGCGTCGGCGTCCTGGACCTGGACGCCGAGAGCACCTGGCTCGACGCCG
>NZ_ANAX01000418.1 GCF_000341065.1 Nocardiopsis halotolerans DSM 44410
CCTGGCCCCCCCGCCACGGCTACCGTTCCTGCGCTGGAACACCGGTGACCCCGTGGTCATCGACACCGACAACGACGTTTCCGACGCCCACCGCTCCACCCCGCGGGTGCTGGAGGAGTGGGGCGCACGGCCGCGGGAGCTGCGCCGGGCGTGCGCCGACCGCCTGGGCACCGACGCCGGGCCGCTGTTCGCGTTGTGGACCACGGCCGTGGCCTGCGGCGCGGTCCAGGAGCGGCACTGGCCTGGCAGCGTGGCCGGACTGCGCGCCCGCCTGGACGACCCCCTGGTCGAACGCGCGCTGGCCACCCTCGCGCCGGGGGCCCTGCGCGTCGTCCTGTCCCCGGAACGGCTGGCCGAACGCTCAGACCAGCTGGTACCGGCGGTGCTCGACGCCATGGAGTACGGGGCACGGCTCACCGACGCCGCGCAGCACGCCTGAGCACGGGTCGTTCCCCGCCGTCCGTGGAGCGCTCCACGGACGGCGGGGAACGACCCGTGCTCAGGCGTGCTGCGCGGCGTCGGTGAGCCGTGCCCCGTACTCCATGGCGTCGAGCACCGCCGGTACCAGCTGGTCTGAGCGTTCGGCCAGCCGTTCCGGGGACAGGACGACGCGCAGGGCCCCCGGCGCGAGGGTGGCCAGCGCGCGTTCGACCAGGGGGTCGTCCAGGCGGGCGCGCAGTCCGGCCACGCTGCCAGGCCAGTGCCGCTCCTGGACCGCGCCGCAGGCCACGGCCGTGGTCCACAACGCGAACAGCGGCCCGGCGTCGGTGCCCAGGCGGTCGGCGCACGCCCGGCGCAGCTCCCGCGGCCGTGCGCCCCACTCCTCCAGCACCCGCGGGGTGGAGCGGTGGGCGTCGGAAACGTCGTTGTCGGTGTCGATGACCACGGGGTCACCGGTGTTCCAGCGCAGGAACGGTAGCCGTGGCGGGGGGGCCAGG
>NZ_ANAX01000419.1 GCF_000341065.1 Nocardiopsis halotolerans DSM 44410
GGCGGACGCGCGGTCTCCGACGCCACCCTCGGGTTGATGGTGGACTTCTACCCGGCCTGGCAGCGTCCGCTGGTGCGCCCCTTCACCAAGGCGCTGCTCGACGACCGGCTCATCCGGGCCTTCGGCTACCCGGAGCCCTCCGCGGTCTGGCGGTGGCTGAGCGGTACCGCGCTGCGCCTGCGCGCCAGGGTGGTGCGTCTGATGCCTCCGCGCAGGGAGCCGCGCTGGGCCCGGCAGAGCCCCAACATCCGCAGTTACCCCGACGGCTACGACCCGTCCCGGATCGGCACCTTCCCGAAGGGGTGCCCGGTCCCGCACGATCTGGCGACCCGTGAGGTCACCGCCACGGGCGCCCGCGTGCCCGCGCCGGGGCAGGCGAGCGCACCGCACGCCTCCGAGGACACCGGAAGTTGACGTCCCGCGTTCCCCCGCGCGTTCTCCACGCCCCCGCGACCCCCGCCGTCCCCCGCGTGTCGCCCATCCCCCGCGCACCCCGCCGCCCCCTCTCCCGAAGGAACCCCGAATGAAACGTTTCGACCTCCGAGACGAGATCCATCACCTGGATCCCGAGGCCGACTGCGTCCGGATCATGCAGATCCTCAACTCCCAGGAGTTCCCCTGGGACATGGGCCGGGCGCTGGGCATCGCCCTGTACCGCACCTACGCCGTGCCCAGCATCGGTGAGCTGCTCGGCAGGACCAACGAGTTCACCGGCAGCACCCAGAAGCGCTACGACGACACCGCGCTGATCCTCAACACCATGATGCGGTACGGGTTCGAACCGGGGCAGGGCCGTGACGCGCTGCGCCGGATGAACCAGA
>NZ_ANAX01000420.1 GCF_000341065.1 Nocardiopsis halotolerans DSM 44410
GGTCGGCCTTGCGCTCGTAGCGGCGGTGCAGGCGGCGACATCCAGCCAGCCACGCCATCGTGCGCTCGACCTGCCACCGGTGCCTGCCCAGTCGCTGCGAGGACTCCACACCCTTGCGGGACAAACGGTGAACGATCCCCCGCTGGCGCAGCCAGCGGCGCAGGTGAACGTAGTCGTAGCCCTTGTCGCCGTGCAGCTTGGCCGGACGACGTCGCCGTGGTCCACGACGAGACCGGACCGGGGGAATCCCTTGCACCAAGGGCTGCAGGGCCTGGCTGTCGTGGGTGTTGGCACCCGAGATCGCCACGGACAGGGGCAGACCCGCCCGATCAGTGATCAAGTGGATCTTCGACCCTTTCTTTCCCCGATCGACAGGATTCGGACCCGTCAGGTCCCCCCTTTGAGGGCGCGCATGTTCACCGAGTCAATCGCGCACCGCGACCAGTCCAGCTCGCCGCGGGCACCGAGTTCGTCCAACACGAGCCGGTGGAGCTTGGCCCAGACCCGGGCCCTGGTCCACTCGGTGAAGCGCCGGTGCGCGGTGGCACCGGAGGGGCCGAACGTCGGTGGGAGTTGGGCCCAGGTGCAGCCGGACGTGGCCACGAAGATGATCGCGGCCAGCACTTGGCGATCGCCGTGTCTGCGTCGCCCGCCGCCTTGTGGGCGGGTGGGCGCCTCGGGCACCACCCGCTGGAACAGTTCCCACAGCTCGTCCGGCACCAGCCGTTCCACCATCGACACAGGAGCAGGCTACCGAGAACCCAAATGAGATGAGCTCT
>NZ_ANAX01000421.1 GCF_000341065.1 Nocardiopsis halotolerans DSM 44410
GGAGGGGGACCAGCCCGTGTCGAACAGCCGATAATGTGCGGACCATGGTGCCTTCCTCTTCCTCGCCCGTCTCACCCGTCTCAGGGATCCGCTCCGGTGTGGACCGCGAGCTGACCGAGTTCAACGCCGCCCACCGCGCCCAGCTCCTGGAGATCGGTGAGGAACTGGTACCGGCGATGGACGCGCTGGAGGCGATGCTCTCCGGCGGCAAGCGTCTGCGTCCGACCTTCTGCTACTGGGGATGGCGGGGCGCGGGAGGCGCGGCCGACGACGCACGGGTGATCCGGGCGGCGGCCTCCCTGGAGTTCCTCCAGGCGTGCGCGCTCGTCCACGACGACGTGATCGACAACAGCGACACCCGGCGCGGGCTGCCCGCCACCCACAAGCGTCTGGCCAAGCTGCACGCCGACCACGGGTGGAGCGGAGACAGCGAGGGCTTCGGCCGGGGCGCGGCGATCCTCGTCGGTGACCTGTGCCTGGCCTGGTCGGACGAGATGTACCAGGCCAGCGGCTTTCCCACGGAGGTGCTGCGGGAGGGGCGGCGCCCGTTCGACGCGATGCGCACCGAGGTGATGGCCGGGCAGTACCTGGACACCCTGGAGCAGGTGCGGGGCACCTCCACCCGCGAGGCCGCGCTGCGTGTGATGCGCTACAAGTCCGCCAAGTACACGGTGGAACGCCCGCTGCACCTGGGGGCCGCTCTGGCGGGCCGCCACGAGG
>NZ_ANAX01000422.1 GCF_000341065.1 Nocardiopsis halotolerans DSM 44410
TCCCCACCAATACCCACCGCCGAGGAGAACCCGATGTCACGCAACTCGTACATCATCTGGTAGGTCAACGTCCCCGACTTGGACACCAACCCGATCCGGCCCGGCTTGGTGATGTCGGCCGGGATGATGCCCGCGTTGGACTGGCCCGGCGTGATGAGCCCGGGACAGTTGGGACCGATGATGCGCGTCTTGTTCCCCTTGGCCTGGGCGTGCGCCCAGAACGCCGCGGTGTCGTGCACCGGGATGCCCTCGGTGATCACCACCGCCAGACCGATCCCGGCGTCGATGGCCTCGAACACCGCGGCCTTGGAGAACCTCGGCGGAACGAAGATCACGGTGACGTCCGCGCCCGTGGCGGCCATGCCCTCGGCCACGCTGCCGAACACCGGCACCTCGGTGCCGTCGAAGTCCACGCTCTGCCCGGCCTTGCGCGGGTTGACCCCGCCCACGATCGTGGTGCCCGAGGCGAGCATGCGCCGGGTGTGCTTGGTGCCCTCCGAGCCCGTCATGCCCTGGACGAGGACCTTGCTGTCCTTGTTGAGGAAGATAGCCATGATGTGTTCCGTCCCCTACTTCGCCGCGAGTTCGGCGGCCTGAGCGGCGGCGCCGTCCATCGTGTCGACCTGTCGCACGGCCGGGTGGGCGCGCTTGGTGAGGATCTCCCGGCCCAGCTCGGCGTTGTTGCCGTCCAAACGCACG
>NZ_ANAX01000423.1 GCF_000341065.1 Nocardiopsis halotolerans DSM 44410
GACCACACCATGCCCGAGTCCACACGCGACGCGATCAAGGCCCTCACCGGTATCGAGATCCCCCGCGCCAACCCCGCCGCCCTGGGCCAAGCCTCCGAGATCTACACCGCCCTCGCCCAACGCGTCAACGCACTCGAGGACCTCCTCGACCTCAGCCGCGCCCACGCCCGACGCCACTTCGACGGCCACACCGCCACCCGCTACGCACACTCCCTGGACCAGTTCACCACCGGAGACCACAACTACCTCGGCTCCGCCCGCGACAACGCCCACACCATGTCCACCGAACTGTTCAAGGCACGGGCCAACGTCGAGTACATGCACATGATGGTCATCGGCCAGTTCGTCCAACTCCTGGCCGAGATCGCCTGGGCCGTCGCCACCGCCAAGTTCACCTTCGGCGCCACCCTGAAGTACATCCCCATCTTCAAGGCCATCCGCAGCCTGGCCATGCGCCGCATCCTGACCTGGCTCCTCATCACCGTGCCCAGCCACCAGATCATCAGCCAGATCTTCGCCAGCATGGACAGCATCATCCAACGCATCCAGATCGGACGGGGCACCCGCCACCACAAAGACACCGACCTCACCAAAAGCGCCCACACCGGCGCCACCATCGAAGGCGCCCTGTCCGCCGTCTTCTCCGCCGGACTCGACGCCCTGTTCAGCAAACAACTCACCGA
>NZ_ANAX01000424.1 GCF_000341065.1 Nocardiopsis halotolerans DSM 44410
CTAGATGAGTGAGTCCGATGTCTTCAGTGGTCGTAGGCGATCAGGGAGCGCTTGACCGGCGCGTCGGTCTCCCAGTTGTGCCAGATCGCCGCTGCCATGGCGAGCAGGCGCTGAGCCGTGCGGGCGAACACCCCCGCCGGTGTGCGGCCGCCATGCTGTTCGAGGCCGAGTTGGCCTTTGAGGGTGTCGATGATCGCCTCGATCCACTGGCGGCAGCGGACCAGGCGGCCATGACGGGGCTTTTCGTCTTTGCGGTCAGGGCGCACCAGGTGGCAGCCCAGTCGCTCGTTGACGAAGGACTCGAAGTCCTTCCCGGCGAAACCCTTGTCAGCCAAGATCACCTGCCCGGCCCGGATGAGGTCGTGGTCGCGCTCCAGCAGGGCGGCCATGACCTCGCGTTCGCCGATCTTGGGGTGGGCCAGGCACCAGGTGATGGGCATGCCCTCGGCCGTGGTGACCAGGTACAGGCGAAACCCCCAGAAGAATCGGGAGTGGGAGCGGCAG